>DASSOD010000001.1:0-5601 GCA_035700905.1 Gemmatimonadales bacterium
ATCCACGGTGCGCATCGGCCCGGGCGGGAGCGGCGCGCTGGACCAGAGCGGCGTCTGCATGTGGTCCCGCGCCAGGCTTCCGTGGCCGGCGCGGTGCTCCGGGATCTCCCACCGCTCCCGGAAATCGAATCCCGCGCGCGCGACGACGACCATGTCGCCGGTGCGCGGCGAGCGGAATTGGTCGAGGAGCTGGTAGGCCGCATCGGGAAAGTCGTGGTCCCAGGTCATCTCCAGCCACTCCCGGACCGTCCCGCGTCGCGCGGAGCCCAACCCGAGCGGGTCCCCGCCGAGCGGCCGGTAGGCGATCGCGTCGCCAACGCGCATCACCTCCGCATCGCCCTCGCGCGCCGCGATCCGCACCACGCCCGGCGCTTCCTCCGCCGCCACGAGCGCCACGGCCGCTTCCTCCAGCAAGCCGGCCACGACGTCGCCCTTCGGGAGCCCGAACGCCTCGGCCCGGCGGAGGCGCGCGAGCGGCCAGCGGCCGGCGCGGGGACGCCCGGGCTGCGCGTACACCATCGCCGACCCATTGCCCGCGACCATCACCGCGGCCGTCGGCGCGCGCTCCCAGATGACCGGGTGCGAGAGGGTCCGCGCACCATGCCGCCTGAACCAGTCGGCGAGATCGAGATGGGTGTGCACCGGCGCCGCGCCGTGATCGCTCACCACGAGGATGAGCGTGCGCTCCAGCTCGCCCAGCGCTCGCAGGAGCCGCACCATCCGGCCCAGCGCCGCATCCACCCGCGCGAGCGCGCGGCGGACCGCGTCCGCGGCGGGGCCGCGCTGGTGGGTATAGCCGTCCACCGCCGGAAACTGGGCGAAGACGAAGCGCGCGGAACCGGCGGCCGCCTCGGCCAGGTGACGGGCGACCGCGTCGTCGGAGGGTTGATGCCACTGGGCATAGTGCGCCACGGCACCCCAGAACCGTCGCGCCCGGCGGGTCGGGTCCCCGGTCGCGCCAAGCCCTCGGGCAATGGGCGTGAAGAGCCCGACGCTGCCGGGCACCAGCTCGAAGATGGTGCGGACGTCGCCGGCGATGTCCTCGTCCAGCATCGGCGCCTGGTAGCCGCAGTAGCTCCGGACCGCGGACCGGTCCCGCCACCAGCGTCCCGCGTAGCGCGTGCGGTCCAGCCAGCGGATGGAGGGGATGTCGCAGCGGCCGGGCGTGCAGCCGGTGAGGAACGGCAGGTAGGCGACGCTGGTGGTCGAGGGGAACGCCGTCACGGCGCAGCGGCTGCCCCCCCGCCTCACCAGCTCCGCCATGTGGGGGAGCGCGCCGGTGGCGAGCTCGGCTTCGGCGACGTCGCGGCGCAATCCGTCCACGAGCAGCAGGATACAGCGGGTCATGGGCGGTCCGCGGATGGGCGGTGGCGCTGGTGAAGCTCGGGGGGAGTCGCACCAATCTAGCGCGCCGGCCCGATCCGGGGAGGCGTCCGAGGCGGGCCGGTCATCCGCTGGTTGTTCGGCGGGCGACGCGCGCCCGGCTGGCTACCCGGCGGCAGCCGGGGCGGCGGCGGTCCTGATCGCCGCCCGGATCCTCTGGTAGGTGCCGCAGCGGCAAATGTTGCCCTCCATCGCGGCGTCGATCTCGGCGTCGGTGGGGCGAGGCGTCCGGGCGAGCAGCGCGGCGGCCGCCATGATCTGCCCGCTCTGGCAGTAACCGCACTGCGGCACGTTCTCGGCCCGCCACGCGCGCTGCACCGGGTGCTCGCCCCGCGGGTCGAGTCCCTCGATCGTGACCACGCGCGTCCCCGCCGCCGCCGACATGGGCGTGGCGCACGAGCGCACGGCCCGCCCGTCGAGGTGCACGGTGCACGCGCCGCAGGCGCCGATACCGCAGCCGAACTTCGTGCCGGTGAGCGCGAGCTGGTCGCGCAGATACCAGAGGAGCGGCATCGCCGGATCGCCGTCGTAGCGGCGCTCCCGGCCGTTGACGTGGAGCCGCATGTCGGTCTCCGTGGAGGGAGGGAGGCGCACCGGCCGGGCCCCGCGCCGGCGCGGCACGCTCCACCCGCTACGCACTCGCGACGCCGCTGGTTTCGCCGCCGGGCGGAGGCCGCGCGCGTCGCCTTGCCTCCGGCCAGGACCGGAGGCAAGTTGCGTCCACGCCGCCCCATCCGGCCCCGCTCCCGTACACTCCGTCGGTCGCCATCCGATCCCTCCAGGGAGGAGCCACGCAGCCGCCCTTCGATCGCCGGTATCTCGCAACCCTCGCGGGACTCGCCGCGCTGGTCCTCACGGCCGGCGCGCTGCTGCGCCCCCGCGCCAAGCTGCCCGAGCCGGTCCTGCCGCGCACCGAGCTGGTTCAGCTCGACAGCATTGCGCGCCGGCGGGTGGTCGAGGACTTCGCGGCCTTCTTCTCCGACCGCGCGCGAACGGTCATGCCGTACCTCCTGCCGCGCTCCGTCGGCCGTGGCGTGGCGCTCGACCGGCAGCGCGGCGTGGTCGCGGCGCCGCCGGAGGACTCGCCGGTGGTCTTCCCGTTCACGGTGCGCGAGCTGCGCCCGGCGGACCCGGTGGCGGTCGCGCCCCGTGCGTCCGGGCCGGTGCGGGGCTGGCACGTGCTCGTGCTCCGGGTGGACGGGGGTGATCCGGTGTGGGGGCGGACGCTGGTGACCGGCGCCGTGCCCGTCTCGTGCAACGAGTGGCCCGCGCGCGCGCTCGTGACCGCCGACCCGCTCCCGCGCGAGTTCACCGGCGCGGCCGCGTTCGATCTGGACGGGCGGCTCGCCGGGCTCGTCGCCGACTGCGGCCGGCGCGAGTTGCTCCTCCCCATGGGAGAAGTGGAGCGGCTCGCGGCGCTCGCCGCCTCACCGGCCGGGCGCGCGCTCGTGATCTGGGGACTCGGGCTCGGGCCGGGCCCGGTGGGTGCGAGCGCAGGCGCGCTCGCCGACTCCGGCGCTCCGGTCGCCCGCGTTCGCATCCTCTCCCCCGCGGGGCTCGCCGGCATCTACCCGGGTGATCGAATCGTGGCGGTGAACGGAACCGCGGTCGCGGATGGCGCGGCGCTCACTCTCCTCGCGGACTCGGCCGCGGACAGCGTCGCACTCGCACTCGCATCGGGCGCAACCGCACGGGGCGCACCCGGACGCGGCGGGCCCGCCCGGGGCGACCCGGTGGTCCTTCGGCGCACGGCGGGTCGGGATTGGCGAGCCGGCGTCCTTCCGCGGGGCGTCGAACTGGGCGGCGTGCTGCCGGGCTCGCCGGCCGCGACCGCCGGGCTCGCCGCCGGCGACCGGGTCGTGCGGTTCGCGGGGCGCCCGGTGACCTCGGAGCGCGGGCTCGCGGCGATGCTCGCCACGCCACGCCGCGCGCCCGCGCTCGTGGTGTATGCGCGCGACGGCTGGCTGCGCGCCACGGAGCTTCCGCCTGAATAGCCTGAGCGCGATCGGTGCGATCCTCCTGTTCGCCCTCCTCGCCGGGCACCTGGTGAAGGCGCTCCGGGTGCCGGAGGTCACCGGCTACATCGTCGCCGGCGTGATCGTGGGGCCGTTCGGCCTGGGACTCGTCACCCACGAGAACGTGGAGAGCCTCGGGGTCTTCTCCGAGGTGGCGCTCGGCCTGATCCTCTTCTCTATCGGTTCCGTCTTCGACCTCTCCCGCTTTCACCAGTTCGGCCACCGCATCGTGCGGGTCACCGCGATCGAGTCCACGCTCGCCGCCGGGTTCGTGACCGCGGGCATGCTGCTCGTCGGGCAGCCCTGGCAAGTGGCGCTCCTCCTCGGGGCGATCTCGATCGAGACGGCGGCGGCGTCCACGCTCATGGTGATCCGCGAATGCGACGCGGCGGGCCCGCTCACCGAAACGCTCACGGGCATCATCGCCGTCAACAATATCCTGGCGCTGGTCGCGTTCAGCGTGGTCGCGACCGGGATCGACCTGCACCAGAACGCGGGGGCGGGGTGGGGTGCGCTCTACCGGGCCGTCTATCCACTCGCCTGGCAGATGATCGGCTCGGTCGCGCTCGGATTCCTGGTGGGCCTGCTGCTCAGCGCCTGGGCTTCGCGGGTGGTGGAGCACGGCGAGATCCTGATCCTGCTCGCCGGGTGCGTGCTGCTCTGCGTGGGCGTCTCGGCGCTCCTCGGGCTCTCGCCCCTGGTCTCGAGCCTCGCGGTCGGCGCCACGATGGTGAACCTCTCCGGGAAGAGCCGGCGGCTGTTCGAGACCCTGAGCCGCACCGATCCGCCGCTCTACGCGATCTTCTTCGTCATCGCCGGCGCGGACCTGAACGTCGCGCTGCTCGGCTCGCTCGGCGTACTCGGCGTGCTGTACGTGATCGGCCGCTCGGTGGGCAAGCTGCTCGGGGCCGGCGTGGCGGCGGCGCGCACCGACGCCCCGCGCGACGTGCGCCGGCTGCTCGGCATCTCGATGCTCTCGCAGGCGGGCCTCGCCGTCGGCCTCATCCTCACGACCCGCCAGCGCTTTCCGGAGCTCGCGCCCACCATCACGACGGTGGTGCTCGGCGCGGTGACGGTCTTCGAGCTCGTCGGACCGATCGCCACCCGGTTCGCGCTTACCCGGAGCGGCGAGGTCGGAAAGCTTCCGCCGGCTTCGGCCTGACCGAAGGCTCCGGCGCCTGCGTCACCTGCCGAGCTCGACGCCCGCGTACAGCACGCGGCCGGCCTGGGGGAATCCGTAGGCGTCCTCGTACGCCGCCGCGAAAAGGTTCTCGACCCCGACGTACAGCCCGATGCGCCGACCCGGCAGCCACTGACTCGCGCGCCCGGACACGACCGCGAAATCCGGAAGCCTGATCTGCCGCAGCGGCCCGATCCGGCTTTGCGCCACCTGGTTCGCCTCGTACCGCAGCGACGCGGCGGTCTCCAGGCCGAAGGCGGCCGCGTACCGCCCCTCCAGCGTCAGCTTGTGGCGCGGACGATACTCGAGCGGCAGTCCCTCGCGGCCCGGCGACCGGTCCTCCGAGTCGAGGTACGAGTAGCCCGCCCGCGCGAGCGCACCGGCCGCGGGGCGCCACGCGGCGACCGCCTCGATCCCGCGAAAGTGGTAGCGGTCCTCGTTGACGAAGGGATCGTCCGGCGCCGGGCGATCGATGAAGTTGCGCGCCTCGTCCACGAAGCCGGTCACCCCTACGGTGACCGAGGCGGTCGGCGTGACCTCCACCCCCAGCTCGCCGTGCTCGCTCCGCTCGGGGAGGAGACCGACGGCGCCGGCGACCGGATCGAAGAGCTGCCGCACGGACGGGAAGCGGAACCGGTTGCCGTAGGCTGCGCGAAGCGTGATCCGCGCAGTGGGCCGGTAGGCGAGGCCCAGGGAGGTGCCGGTGCCCGAGGCCTCCGTGCCCCCGCCGGTCTGCCGCTCGTGCAGCACGCCCGCCGAGAGCTCGAGGGACGAGAGAATCGGGACGCCGTACTCCAGCGCCACGCGCCAGCGGAAGAGCTCCGCGTCGGAGCGGGTGGTATCGGCCGCCGCGGCGAGTGCGGCAAGCGGTCCGCTCGGCCCGACTCCGGAACCGCCGCCGCCACCACCGCCGCCGGTTGCGGCCGGCGTGCTGAAGTTGATGGCGTGCCAGCGATCGCCTTCGACCCCCGCCGCCCCGGTGAGCCGCCCGATTCGGCCGAGCCTCCACGCGACCTGGGTTTG
>DASSOD010000002.1:0-4372 GCA_035700905.1 Gemmatimonadales bacterium
CCGAACGTAGTTCGGGTCGAGCCGCGTGGCGCGCTCCAGCGCCTCCGCGAGCGTCACCTGCGGGATCGAGTCCTGCGCCCGGACCGGCGCCCCCACGGCGGCCAGCAGCACGATCCCGACCCATCCCCGCCTCACTCCGCCTCCGCCGCGGCGGGCTCGGGACCGGCGAGCGGCGCGCGGGCCGCCGCCCGCTCGCGCAGCCCGTCCACCAGCGCGTACACCACCGGGACGAGGTAGAGGGTGAGCACCGTCGAGACCAGCACCCCGCCGGCGATCGCGTAGCCCAGCGGCCGCCGGCTCGACGAGCCGGCGCCGAGCCCCAGCGCGATCGGGAGCGCGCCCATGATGGTCGCGACCGACGTCATCAGGATCGGGCGTAGCCGGATCCGGCCCGCCTCCCGCACCGCGCTCAGGGTGTCGAGCCCGCGCTCCTTCAGCTGGTTGGCGTACTCCACCAGCAGGATGGAATTCTTGGTGACGAGGCCGATGAGCAGGATCATGCCGATCTGGCTGTACAGGTTGATGGTCGAGCCCGCCAACTTCAGCGTGAGGAGCGCGCCGGTCACGGCGAGCGGGACCGCCAGCAGCACGGTGAACGGGTGCACCAGCGACTCGAACTGCGACGCCAGCACCATGAACACCACGACGAGCGCGAGCACGAAGGCGAAGTAGAGGGACGACCCGCTCTCGTCCAGCTCCCGCGATTCGCCCGCGAGCGCCGTGCTGCTCCCCTTCGGCAGCACCTCGTCGGCCACGCGGCGCAGCGAATCGATCGCCTCGCCCAGCGTGAAGCCGGGCAGGAGGCTCGCGGTGATGGTCGCGGAGCGCACCCGGTCGAAGTGGTTCAGCTCGCGGGGGCCCACGCCCTCCCGCACGCTCGCCACCGCCTCGAGCTTCACGAGCTGGTCGCCCCGGCCCCGCACGTAAATGCCGGTCATGTCACTCGGCGTGGCGCGCTCCCGCGGGTCGAGCTGCACGATCACGTCGTAGAGCTTGTTGTTGCGGGTGAAGGTGCTGGTCCGGTTGCCGCCCAGCAGCACCTGCAGCGTGCCGGCCACGTCGCCCACCGGGACGCCGAGATCCTCCGCGCGGTCCCGGTCGAAGGAGACCGTGAGCTCCGGCTTGTTGACCCGGAGGTCGGTGTCCACGTTCACGAGCCCCTTGATGCCCCGGGCGCGCGCGAGGAGCGAATCGACCCCTTGCGCCAATGCGCCGAAATCCGGATGCTGCACCACGAATTGCACCGGGCTGCCGAACCCGAACGCCGGCGGGTTGTTGGCGAAGGCGAACACCCCTGGGATCCCGAAGAGCTTCGGTTGGAGCTCGCCGATGATCTCCTGGACCTTGCGGGTCCGGGCGGACCAGTCCTCCAGGTTCGCGAAGATGATCCCCCGGCTCACGCCATCGCCGAGATTCACCACGCTGAAGTAGCTCGCGACGCCTCGCGTCTTCCCGAGCATCGCCTCGGCTTGACGCTGGTAGCCGTCGGTGTACGCGAGCGACGATCCCTCCGGGGCGATGATGAGCGTATAGAAGTAGCCCCGGTCCTCCGGCGGCACGAACTCCCGCTTGAGCGACCGGAACAGCAGGACCGCACCGGCCAGGACGCCCACGGCGCCTAGCACGATGAGCCAGCGCCGCCGGAGCGCGCCGGCGAGCGAACGGGCATACACCCGCGCCAGGCCGTCGAAACCCGCCTCGAGCGCTCGGTACACCCGCCCGTGGCTCGGCGGGACGCGAAGGATCTTGGCGCAGAGCATCGGCGTGAGCGTGAGCGCCACGAAGCCGGACAGCGCCACCGAGCCCGCCACCGCGATGCCGAACTCGTTGAACAGGCGGCCGGTCGAGCCCCTGAGGAAGGCGAGCGGCGTGAACACCGCGATGAGCGAGATGGTGGTGGCGACGACCGCGAACCCGATCTCCGCCGTGCCGCGCCGCGCGGCGGCCTCGGGCGGCTCGCCCAGCTCCTCCTGGTGCCGGAAGGCGTTCTCCAGCACGATGATCGCATCGTCCACCACGATGCCGATCGCGAGCGTGAGCGCCAGCAGCGTGAAGTTGTTGATCGAGAACCCGAGGAAGTACATCACCGCGAACGTCGCGACGATGGAAGCCGGAATCGCGAGGCCGGGAATGACGGTGGCGCGGAAGTTCCGGAGGAAGACGAAGATGATCACCACGACCAGCGCCGCGGCGATCAGCAGCGTCTCCTCCGCCTCGAGGATCGAGCGCTTGACGAAGGTGGACTGGTCGAAGGCCACGTCGAGGTTGACGCCCGGCGGGAGCGACTGCTGGATGCGGGGCAGCTCGTGGCGGATCGCGTCCGCCACGTCGATGATGTTGGCCTTCGACTGGCGGATGACCCCGATGGCGACGGCGGGCGTACCGTTGTAGCGGAGCGCGCTGCGCTCGTCCTCGGGCCCGAGCTCCACCCGGCCGAGATCCTGCAGGCGGACCAGCTGCCCGTCCCGGTTCGACACCACGAGCCCGGCGAACTCGGCCGGCGACTTCAGCTCGCCGAGGGAGCGAACGGTGAACTCGCGCCGCTCCGACTCGATCCGGCCCGCCGGCACCTCGACGTTGCGCGACCGGATCGCCTGCTGGACGTCCTGCACCGTGAGCCCCCGCGCGGCGAGCTCGGCCGCCGAAAGCCATACCCGCATCGAGAAGCGGCGCTCGCCGTAGATCCGGGCGCTCCCGACCCCCGGCAGCGTCTGCAACCGCTGCTTCACCAGCCGGTCGCCGATATCGGAGAGCTGGAGCAGGTCGTAGTTGGCGCCGGAGAGCGCGAGCCAGAAGAACGGGTTGGCATCGGCCTCCTGCTTCGCGATCACCGGCTCGCGGACGTCCTCCGGCAGCCGGCCGCGCACCCGCGAGACCTTGTCGCGCACGTCCTGGGCCGAGGACTCCACGTCGCGGTCCAGCGCGAACTCCAGCGTGATGTTGCTGAACCCCTCCTGGCTCGAGCTGGTGATGGTGCGGAGTCCCTGGACGGTGCTCAGCTCCTCTTCCAGGATGTCGGTGACGGCCGACTCGACTACCTGCGGGTTGGCGCCGGGAAGCTCGGTGGACACCGACACGATGGGCGGATCCACGTCGGGAAACTCGCGCACCGCGAGGCGGCTGTAGCCGATCACGCCGAAGAGCACCAGTGCCGCGCTCACCATGCTCGCGAACACGGGGCGTCGGATGGAGAGGTCGGAGATTTTCATGGGAGTCCGCTCGCCGGGACCTCGGATACTACGCGCCACGTTTCAGGGAGATTCATCCTGCCCCGCCGGCGGAGGACCGCGAAGCCTGCCCGGCCGCTGCGCACCGCCGGGACGATCCGGCGGGCTGACGCCCGGCCGGGCGGGCCCTTACATTTGGGGACCATGTCCGGCGCCAAGCTCTCCTCCAGACAGCAGGCGCAACTCGCATTCCTGCAGACGGTTCCGCCCAAGCTCGAGCGCTTTCACCGGACCATCGAGCAGATGGCGGCGCTGCAGGCCGACGAGGCCGCCGTCCGGGGCTTCACCAGGGCCTTGGACGAGCTTAAGGCGGGCGCGCAGGCCATGAGCCTCACGGGCCTGGCCGAGACGGCCGGCCTCATGGGGACCATGGCGCGGCGTGGCGGAGGGCTCCAGATGAAGGTGCGGGGGCTGCGGGAGCTGCTCGGGAGCCTGAAGATCAAGTACGAGGGGGCGCTCCGGCAGGCGACGACACCGGAAGCGGCGCCGCCGGGCTCCGGGCCCGCGGCGTCCTGACGAAGCTCAGCGGCGCCGCAGCAGGTAGCGATCGATGAGCGGGCCGGCCATGAGCACGATCATGGCGTTGATCAGCAGCCCGACCAGGAGCGACACGAACGCGAGCGCGCCGAGCACTGCTCCCGCACCGATCGTCGCGAACAGCACGCCGAACCAATACACGAGTACTCTCCTGCCAGGGTGGGCCGGAACCGCGGTCGCGTAGCTTAGCGGCTGGCGGCGGCGGCGGCAACCCGCGCATCGGCTCCTTTACGCTCGAGGTCGCTCCCATGCGTCTGCTCCTCACGATCACCGCGCTCGCGCTTGGCGCCGCCGCCCCCCTCGCCGCGCAGAGCCCCAGGAAGCCCGCCGCGCGCTCCGATTCCGCCACGCGCCCGGGCGGCGCGACCGGGCTGCCCGCCGGGTGGAGCGTACGCACCGACGAGCCGGGCAAGGAGGTGAACGTCAAGTTCGTCGTGATGGAGCCCGGGTATCACGTCACGCTCGGCCCGGCCGCCGTCCTCTACCGCGCGGCGGATAAGATGTCCGTGCCCTTCACCGTGGCCGCCACGCTGGTGCAGACCCGCGCGCCGACTCACGCCGAGGGGTACGGCATCTTCATTGGAGGAAACGATCTGACCGGCCCGGCC
>DASSOD010000003.1:0-9696 GCA_035700905.1 Gemmatimonadales bacterium
GGCTCGCCGGCAAAGAGGGCGAGCTTGGTGCGGCCGCCGTCCGGGGAGATCATGAGCGGACCCTGCGGGTGACGCGCCCACTGCTCGGTGCCGGGAACCCGCCGGCATCCCAGCACCAGGCCGTACCACTCGGCCGCCTGGTCCCGATCCGGCACGAAGAGCTCGACGTGGTCCAGGGTGAACCCGGACGCTGCGCCCTCGCTCATGCGGGCGTCGCCGGGTCGCGCCTCAGGGGCAATGGCACTGGCCTCGGAGAAGTGAGTTCTTGTTCTTACGTCGTGGCCTCCCGGGCCGCAAGCCCGGCGCGCGAGGGTGGCTCGGCCGTCACGATCTTCGCGCCGGCGCCGCTCACCTTCGACCCGCGGCTGGCAATGCCGCTCCGGAAGCCGTAGTGTCCGACGGCGGCCCAACCAGGGAGAAGACATGCGCAACCCCGAAGCGGACACCGATGTGCTCATCGTCGGCGCCGGACCCGTCGGCCTCTTCCTGGCCAACGAGTGCGCGCGGCGCGGGCTCCGCTTCCGGATCGTCGAGACCCGCGCCTCCCAGTCGGAGCACTCCAAGGCGCTGGCCATCTTCCCGCGCACGCTCGAGATCTTCGACATGGCGGGAGTGGTCGCGCCGTTCGTCGAGGCAGCCAACCGGGTCACCGCGGTCGAGGTCCTGCGGCACGGCCGCCCGCTCGCGCACGTGCGGTTCGCGCCGGAGGAGAGCCCCTACCCGTTCATCGCCATGGTGCCGCAGGACGTGACCGAGCGGTTGCTGCTCGCGGAGCTCCGCCGGAGCGGCGGCGACGTCGAGTACCAGACCACGTTTCGCTCGGCGGACCAGCACGGGGGCGGCGTTCGCGCGATGCTGGAGCGGAACGGCGAGACCATCGGGATCACGGCGTCGTTCGTGATCGGCTGCGACGGCGCGCACAGCACCGTCCGCCACCTGCTCAACCTGCCGTTCGAGGGCGCCGCCTACGACGCGCTCTTCATTCTGGCCGACGTCGAGACCGACGACCGCGTCCCGGCGGACGTGCTCCAGCTCTGCCCCAGCGAGTTCGGCCCGCTCGCCATCTTCCCCATGAGCGCCACCCGCCGGCGCATCGTGGCGACGGTGAATGAGCAGGAGGGAGACGCGCCGGCGCTGGACCTGGTGCGGCGCATCCTCGCCCAGCGCGCGCCCCACACCATCGAGGCACGCGCCCTGCACTGGAGCAGCTACTTCCACATCCATCACCGGCACGTCGCCCGACTGCGGAGCGGCCGCTTCTTCATCGCCGGCGACGCGGCGCACATCCACAGCCCGTTCGGCGGCCAGGGAATGAACACCGGCCTGCAGGACGTGTGGAACCTGGCCTGGAAGCTCGACCTCTTCCTCCACGGCCACGGGAGCGAGGCGCTGCTCGACAGCTACGGCGCGGAGCGGCTGCCGGTCATCCGGCAGGTGATCGCGATGACCCACACGCTCACCCGGGTGATGGGCACGCCGAGCCGGATCGCGCAGGCGCTCCGCGACACGATGATCCCCCGGGTCTCGCGCCTGCCGCCGTTCCAGCACGCGTTCGTGGAGCGGCTCTCCGAGCTGGGGATCGCCTACCCCGGCAGCCCGATCGTCGAGGGCGCCGGGAAGCGGTACTTCGACGACTCGCTCCGGGGCGGCGATGGGGTCCGGAGCCGGTTCCTGCTGTTCGTGGGCGAGGGCGAACCAGATTCGACCAAGGAGGCCGCGCTACGGCTGGGCGACACGTACCGCGAGGTGCTCGAGGTTCGCGCCTCGCGCGATGCCGGCCTCACGTTCGTCCGTCCGGACGGATACGTCGCGTTGGCCCGGCACGGGCGTGCCGAACCCGGGGCTTTGGCGGCGGTCCGCTCTCTGCTGGAGCGGCAAATCAACCCGTCGGGTGCCTCGGACCCGACGACCGGATCTGCACTCGGCGCCCCGGGGCGGCAGCCCTCTTAAGCGGCCCTGCCCCGCCCCTTCAGCGGCTACGGCCGAGCGAAATCGGGAATCCGAAACCGCTTCCGGTACGCGCCCGGCGCGAGGCCGGTGGCGCGCTTGAACAGGCGCCGGAAGAAGGCCGGATCCTCGTAGCCCACCTGCCAGCCGATCTTCTCGATCGGCGCGTCGGTCCGCTCGAGCCGGCGCTTCGCGTGCTCGATCCGCAGGCGCTGGACGTAGCCGAGCGGCGTGAGCCCAGTGGCGTGGGAGAAGCGCCGCGTGAAGGTGCGCCCGGCGAGCCGCGAACGCTTGATCATCTCCTCCACCGGGCTCGCGACCGAGTAATGCGTGTCCAGCCAGTCCTGCGCGCTCCGGATCTCCGCGTCGCCGTGGTCCCGCCGGCCCTCGAACACCATGTACGGGGCGAGCCCGCCGTGATGCCATTGCAGGGCGAAGAAGCGCGCCACCTCCTGCGCGGCGGTGGCCCCGGCGTACCGGGCCATGAGATAGAGCACCAGGTCGTGCCACGCGGAGGCCGCTCCCGAGCTCACCAGCTCCTGCCGCGCGCCGGCGACGACGAGCACCCGCTCCGGATGGATCGGCACGGCGGGGTACGCGGCGGCAAACGCGCCGGCGTAGCCGAAGTGCACCGTGGCGTCCTTGCCGTCGAAGAGCCCCGTCTCCGCCAGGAGGAAAACTCCGGAGCAGGCGGAGCAGAGCACCGCGCCGCGGTCGTAGCTTCGCTGGAGCCACTCCACCAGACGTGGATATCGCCGTTTCTCCCACGCGCCGGAGCGGAGCAGCACCGAGGGGACGATCACGACGTCGGTGGTCTCGATCTCGTCGACCGCGCGCGGCACGTTGATCGGCACCCCGCTGGCCAGCTCGAGCGGCCCCGCCGTCTCGCCGACGACCTCGACCTGAAACGGCGGCTGCGTCCCGGCGCGGTCGCCCGGCCAATCGCGCAGCGCGAACGCGCTCAACACGTCGTGGATCCCGCTCAGGGTGGAGAGGACGGCGTCGGGGAACGCCACCAGGCTCGCGTGCACCGGGTGGCGCAAATGGCCCGATACCGGGTCAATTCGCCTCTGGTGGCGCGCCCGCTCGCCCGCGATCGTGTAGCCGTCGTCCGAGACCGCCGAAGCCGACGTCGAACGCACCCTGACCGAGCGACCCATGACCGCCCCCACGATTGATGACGCAAAGCTGGAAGCACTGCTCGCGCGCACCGTAGCCGATCTTTCCGCCGGCCCCGCCGGAGTGATGGTGAGCATAGGCGCGAAGCTCGGCCTCTACAAGGCGATGGCGGGCGCGGGCCCGCTCACCCCCGAGGAGCTGGCCGCGCGCAGCGGGTGCGCGGAGCGCTACGTGCGGGAATGGCTCAACTCGCAGGTCGCGGGCGGGTACCTCGACTACCATCCGGTCAGCCAGACCTACGAGCTCTCGCCCGAGCAGGCGATGGTGCTGGCCGACGAGGAGAGCCCGGTCTTCATGCCCCACGCCTGGGAGGTCACCGCGTCGATGTGGCTGGACGAGGCCAAGACGATCGAGGCCTTCCGCACCGGCAAGGGCGTGTCCTGGGGCGACCACGCCGAGCGGCTCTACTGCGGCGTCGCCGCGTTCTTCCGCAACTCCTACCGCGGGAGCCTGGTGTCGCAGTGGCTCCCCGCGCTCGACGGCGTGGTGGAGCGGCTCGAGGCCGGCATCACCGTCGCCGACGTCGGCTGCGGGCACGGCCACTCGACCCTGCTCATGGCCGAGGCGTTCCCCCGCTCCCGGTTCCAGGGATTCGACGTGCATCCCGCCTCGATCGAGGAGGCGAGGCTCAACGCGGCGCGTGCCGGGCTCGAGAGCCGCGTCACCTTCCAGGTGGCCCGGGCCACCGACTACCCCGGCGAGAGCTTCGGGCTGGTGTGCTTCTTCGATGCGCTGCACGACATGGGCGACCCCGTGGCCGCGGCGCGCCACGCGGCCCGCGTGCTCGCGCCGGACGGCACCGTGATGCTGATCGAGCCGTTCGCCCACGACCGGGTGGAGGACAACATCTCGCCGGTGGGGCGGCTCTACTACTCCGGGTCGGTCGCGCTGTGCTGCGCCAACGCGATCGCCGATGGCGGGCGCCTGGTGCTGGGTGCGCAGGCGGGCGAGGCTCGTCTGGCCGACGTCTTCCGGAAGGCGGGCTTCACCCGGTTCCGTCGCGCGGCCGAGACGCCGTTCAACCTGATTCTGGAGGCGCGGCGCTGAGCGGCGCCGTCGGCCGCGTTCTGCCGTAGGCTGCTTGTGCAGCCGGTAGTACCATGGTATACTGCTGGTATGAAAACCGCCATCTCCCTGCCCGATGACCTCTTTGAGTCGGCCGACGCGCTGGCCCGGCGCCTCGGCGTGTCCCGCAGCGAACTCTACGCCACCGCGGTCGCGGAGTTCCTGGCCAAGCATCAGGACCAGCACATTACCGAACGTCTGGACCAAGTTTACGCTCGGCAGTCGAGCCGCCTCGAGCGCCCGCTCCGGCGAGCGCAGGCACGCTCGAGCCGCACGTCGGAGTGGTGATCGCCCGTGGGGAGGTCTGGTGGGCGGACCTCGACGAGCCGACAGGGTCGGAGCCGGGGTACCGCCGTCCGGTGCTCATCGTGCAGGCGGACCCCTTCAACCGCAGTCGCCTCCAGACGACGATCGCGGTGGTACTTACCTCCAACCTCCGGCTGATCGACGCGCCGGGCAACGTGTTGGTCCCAAAGCAGAGCTCCGGGCTGCCCAAGGACTCCGTGGCGAATGTGTCTCAGGTCATCACGCTCGACCGCGACGTTCTCGCCGAGCGTGCGGGAAAGCTGCCGCCGCGGCTGCTCGCCGCGGTTGACGCAGGGCTCAAGCTTGTGCTCGCCCTGCCCTGATCTGTTCCGCAAGTCACACGCGCTCACTCCACGCGCTATTGGCGCATGGGGAGCGCCTGGAGGTCTTGCGGGGTCATCAGGTGCGCGCCGCTCGCCGGCGCATCTCCCGGCGTAGCCCTCGTCCGGCCGCACGCCGGAGCCATAGCGATTGCAGCGATGATCACGAGGCGCCCTGGACGCCTGACCAGCATCGTGCGCTCCTGGATCTCCGCGTTCCTACGCCAGCCTCATCCGCCTGAGGAGGGCCTGGAAGCGGGGGTGGTCGTGCAGCGCCGTGAACAGGAACGAGCCCTTCACACCGTACACCGCGCCCGTCCGCTCGCGCACCGCGCGCTCCAGGCAGTCGATCGCCCGGTCCGCCTCGCCCAGCCCGGTGTACACGTAGGCGAGGTGGTAGGGAGTTACGAAGCCGTTCCCCGCCCGCGCCTCGAGCTGGCGCAGCACCTCGCGCGCCCGCTCCTCCCGGCCCGCCATGGCATACGCCTGCCCCAGCTGCCCCAGCCAGATCGTGCTGCCCGGCGCGAGCGCCGAGGCGCGCTCGAGCTCCGCCACGCCCTCGTCACGCCGTCCGCTCAGGAACAAGGCCCACCCGAGCGTCGCCCGCGCGCGCTCGTGCGACGGGTCGAGCTCCACCGCGGCCGCGGCGCCATCCAGCGCCTCGGCGTGGCGCCCGGCGCGCAGCAGGGTCGAGACCGCGTCCAGCCGGTGCGCGAGGGGATCAAGCTCCTGCGCCCGCCGGTGGAGCGCGAGCGCCTCGTCGAAGCGGCAGAGCCCGGCGCAGAGCCGCCCATAGAGGTCGTGCGCGTCGGCGTCGCCCGGGCTCAGCTCGAGCGCGCGGCGGAACGCGCGCTCGGCGCCCTGCCAGTCGAACTCGTGCACCGCCTTGAGGTAGCCGATCGTGCAGTGCGCCTCCGCCAGCTCGGGGTCGAGCTCGAGCGCCCGGGCGGCGGCGGCCGCGGCGCGCGCGTAGGCCACGTCGGGCGGGAGCGCGCCCTGCTCCGACAGCTCGCCGTAGGCCATGGCCAGGTTCGCGGCGGCGAGCGCGAACGACGGGTCGCGCGCCAGCGCGAGAGTGAAGAACTCGGCCGCGCGCGAGAGTCCGGCGAGCGTGTACTCGCTCACCAGCCGGCGCCCCTGGAGAAAGAGCCGCCACGCCTGCACGTCGCCCGTCGGCGGGCGCTCCACCCGCGAGCGCTCCTCCCGGGTGAGCTCGGCCTCGAGCGCATCCGCGATGCGGAGGGCGACGTCGGTCTGGATGGCGAAGATGTCGGTCATCTCCCGGTCGTAGGTCTCGCTCCAGAGCTGCCGGCCGCTCCCGACGTCCACCAGCGTGGCGACGATGCGCACGCGGCCGCCGGCGTGGCGAACGCTCCCGTCCACCACGGTCGTGGCGCCGAGCCGGGCGCCGATCTCCTTCAGGCCGTGGCGGCGCGCCTTGAACGGCATCACCGACCCGCGGGCGATCACGTCGAGCGCGCGGATCCGCGCGAGATGGGCGATCACGTCCTCGGTGACCCCGTCGGCGAAGTCGTCGTACTCCGGATCGCCGCCCAGCGCGAGGAACGGCAGGACGGCCACCGCCGCGCGCGGCGCCGGGCGGCCGTTCCGGGAGAGCCCCGGCACCGCGGGCGTAGCGCGGAGCCGCTCGGCCAGCGCCGCCACCTCGGGATCGGGCGGGAGATCGAGGTCGGCGCGGAGCCGGCGCGCGTGCTCCGCGGCGTGGCGGATCGCGCCGGCGCGGTCGCCCGCCGCGTCGAGCGCGAGCATCAACCCGCGCGCGTGCACCGCCGAGTGCGGGTCCAGCGCGACCAGCCGCATGCAGGTGCCGACCCGGCCGTTCGCGTCGCCCGCGCGCTCCTGTCGCTCGGCGAGCGCGAGGAGCGCGCCGCCGTACGCGTGGGCCAGCTCGGCGCGGCGCTCGTCCAGCCAGTAGCCGAACTCGGCCGACTCCGGCAGGTGAAAGCCGTCGAGCAGCGTGCCGGTCCACGCGCGCACGACGCGCTCGTGGTCGCCGGCCGCGATGGCGACGCGGAGCTGGTGCAGGTCGCAGGAGACGTGGCCGGGGTCGAACAGGAGGCCGTCGCCGGTGGACGCGATGGCGCATTCGCCCAGGGCGGAGCGGAGCACGTGCACCGCGAGGTTGAGCAGGCGGCGCGCGCCGGGCTGGTCCCGCTCGGGCCAGAGCAGCGCCATCGCCCGGTCGCGCGAGAGCGGCTGCGGCCAGGAGGCCGCGACGAGCGCCAGGAGCGCCAGCCGGTGCCGCTGCGCCGGCGGCCCCCCCAACGGGACCTCGCCGGAGCGCAGGCTCGCGCCCCCAAGCAACTGGACCGTGATCACTCGCCTCTCATCGCAGCGCTAACGCACGGCTAATCGGGGGTGAAGAGACCGCTAACCGCCGCTACCTAGCATGTCCTCGGTTCGCGGAAACCTAAGTCCACTTCACCCACGAGGACACCATGCGAGGGACGACAAAGCTGTTGATCGGTCTCGCCCTGCTGGCGGGCTGTTCCGACGGCCCGGTGAGCAGCGAGGACCAGGACCTGGTGGCGCTCCGCACGCTCACCCAGCCCTACCAGAACTTCGACGCGGGCAAGGCGGCCGGATACGACGCGCCCTTCATGGGCTGCTTCGCCAACGATTCCGGCGCCATGGGGATCCACTACCAGAACACCAGCATCGACCTCACCGCCACGCCGGTAGCCAGCAAGCCGCCATTCCTCATGTACGAGCCCCAGCAGGACGGCTCGATGAAGCTGGTTGGCGTCGAGTACGTGAAGGCCGCGCCGCCGACCGATCCGGCGCCCACGCTCTTCAACCAGTCGTTCAACTTCAACTCCGGGCTCCAGGTGTGGACGCTCCACGTGTGGCTGTGGAAGAGCAATCCGTCGGGCCTCTACGCCAACTGGAACCCGACCGTCACCTGCCAGTTCGCCCCGGCGACGGCACCCGCGATGACCCACCATTGATCCGAGAGGATGAACCGGCATGCCGAAGTATCTGATCGAGCGCGAGATCCCGAACGCGGCCGCGCTCTCCGTCACCGAGCTCAAGGCCATATCGCAGCGCTCGCGGGCGGTGCTGCGCGAGCTCGGCCCCGAGATACAGTGGGTGCAGAGCTACGTGACCGAGGACAAGATCGTCTGCGTGTACATCGCGCCAAACCAGGAGATGATCCTGGAGCACGCCCGCCGGGGCGGATTCCCGGCGGACCGCGTGCTCGAGGTGGCCGCGATCATCGATCCGACGACGGCCGAGGAGAACGAGCTGGCCGGCTCGCGGCTCGGGTAGCCGGGCGTCCGAGACCGGGCCGTACCGCGGATGATCGTCCGACGCCCCTGGCCGGCAAATCGTCCAGGGGCGCCGCGATCAGCGGGTGAGCCACTCCGCCACCGGCCGCCACATCGGCGTCGCGCCCAACGCGAACCGCGCCGGCAGCGACACTATAAGGAAGAGCCCGCCCCAGAGAAACGCCGGATGGATGCGGCCGTGCGACAGCCGGTCGTACGCCAGGCACACCAGCACCAGGGCGATGGTGCCGCCGATCGCGAGCGCCGGCCCGCCGGGCATGAAATAGCGGAAGCGGGAGATGGCCGGCGTGAGCAAGGCAATGGTCGCGAGCAGCATGAGCCGCCTGTGGGTCTCGGATCGCCGCCGGTTGGCGAGCCCCGTTCCCGCGAGAATGGCGAACACGACGATCGTCCCGAGCGGCACCGAGAGGAAGGCAAGCGGCGGCGGGCCGCCCGGCGGCGTGACCCCGCGCCGCGCGCCCTCGACGGCGGTGAGGCAGCCCACCACGAGCAGCACCGCCGCGAGCGCGGCGCCGACGACGCCGAGCCGCCGGTGCAGGTCCGTCCGGCGCGCCGCGACCAGCGAGGTCTGCGCCAGGAAGAGCAGGATCCACGCGGTGGAGAGCGCGCCGTGGAAATGGACCAGCGTCGGTAGCGGAGGCCGGTCGGAGAGGGCCCGCAGGTAGTAGCTGGGCGCGAACCCGACGAACGCGATGACGGCCGCGACGACGGCCATGCCAGTGAAGAATCGCCGGTCGCGCAAGCGGGCCGCCGCGGTGGGAGACAGCACCCGTTGCGTGCCGGCGATGACAGAGGGCTGCGCGGTCATGACCTCCCCCCGGGGGCGAAGAGATGTTTCCCAACCATACGGCCGGAAGAGGCAGCTAATCTGGGGGCCGGGCCTCCGCCGCGCCAGCTACTCTGGGCGGGGCGGTGCTCAAGTCTGGATCGCGCTCACGTGCCCCGCCACAACCCGCCAACCCTCGCGCCGCCGGCACCAGACCCGGGTGTAGCGGTACGGCCCGGCGAACGGCGCACCCTTGAAGCTGCCCGCCATCTCCATGCGGACGCTCACCACCGCGATCGCACCGAACTGCTGGATCCGCTCGTCGCTCGGCTCCAGTCGGGTGAGGCGCAACCAGCGCTCGTGATGGGCGTGGAGATCGTCGTCCTTGTCGTAGATGGCGCCGTCCGGGCCGGTGAAGACGAGATCGTCGTCCAGCAGGCGTGAGAGCGCCGCGGTGTCGTTGCCGAGCTGCGCCTGGCGCAGCGCAGCCTCGGCGGCGAGGAGGGCGTCGTCGAAAGGGTGCGGCTTCACGCTGCCTCCTGGACCTGGCGAGTCACAGCAGCACCGGCGCCGGATTCGGCTGGCCTTCCGCGAAGCGCTCCGGCCGGAGCGGATGCACGTCGAGGCCCCGCGCGGCTCCGTGCACGACGATCTCGGCCAGCAGCTCGCCCAGCGCGGGCGCGTGCATCACGCCATGGCCCGACGAGCCGTTGATCGCGTAGAGGTTGGCGAGCTCCGGCATCGGCCCGAGGATGGCGTGGTGGTCGGGCGACATCTCGTAGAGCCCGCACCAGCACCCAGC
>DASSOD010000004.1:0-11254 GCA_035700905.1 Gemmatimonadales bacterium
GACGTCGGCTTCAAGTCGGAGGGCTCGGTGGCCCTCGACGAGTTCAAGGAGCCGCCCAAGGAGGGCGAAGAGGTCGAGGTCTTCCTCGAGCACCTCGAGGACCAGGAGGGGGCCGTCGTCCTCTCCAAGAAGAAGGCGGACTTCATGCGGGTCTGGGAGAAGATCCGCGTGGCCTACGAGAGCGATCACCCGGTCGAGGGCACCCTGGTCAAGAAGATCAAGGGCGGCGTCGTCGTGAACCTCATGGGGGTGGACGCCTTCCTGCCCGGCAGCCAGATCGCGCTCCGCCGGGTGCCCAACATCGACGAGCTGCTGGGGCACACCTACGAGTTCAAGATCATCAAGCTCAACAAGCGCCGCCGCAACATCGTGGTGAGCCGCCGGGTGATCCTGGAGAACGAGCGGGCGCACAAGCGCGAGCACCTCATGAAGGAGCTCGCCGTGGGCCAGATCCGAAAGGGCGTGGTCAAGAACATCACCGACTTCGGCGCCTTCATCGACCTGGGCGGGGTGGACGGGCTGCTGCACATCACCGACATGTCCTACGGGCGCGTGTCGCATCCCACCGAGATGGTGCAGATCGGCCAGGAGGTCGAGGTGAAGATCCTCGACATCGACTGGCAGCGCGAGCGCATCAGCCTGGGGATGAAGCAGCTGCAGCAGTACCCCTGGAAGGACGTGGCCGCCAAGTACCCGATCGGCACCCGCATCCAGGGCAAGGTGGTCTCGATCACCAACTACGGCGCCTTCGTCGAGATCGAGCCCGGCATCGAGGGCCTGGTGCACATCAGCGAGATGAGCTGGACCCGCAACGTGCGCCACCCCTCCAAGATCGTCTCCATCGGCGAGACCATCGAAGCCGTCGTCCTCAAGGTGGACGAGGCCGAGGAGAAGATCTCCCTCGGCATGAAGCAGACCGAGCAGGATCCCTGGATGGTGCTGCCGCTCAAGTACCCGGTGGGCACCCGCATCACGGGCAAGGTGCGCAACCTTACCAGCTTCGGCGCCTTCGTGGAGATCGAGCCCGGCATCGACGGCCTGATCCACATCTCCGACATGAGCTGGACCAAGCGGATCCAGCACCCCTCCGAGGTCGTGAAGAAGGGCGACACGGTGGACGTGGTCATCCTCAACATCGATGCGGAGAACAAGCGGATCAGCCTGGGCCTCAAGCAGGCGCAGGAGGATCCCTGGCTCCGGATCGGGGAGACCTATCCCATCGGGATGGAGCTCCGCGGCCGGGTGCTGCGCCTGATGGACAAGGGCGTGGTGGTGGACATCGGCAACGACATCGAGGGCTTCGTCCCGATGTCGCAGCTCGGCGTGGCCAACATCGAGAATCCGGGCGACGCGGTGAAGGAGGGCCAGGCGGTGGACCTCAAGGTCCTCGAGGTGGACCCGATCCATCATCGGATCGTGCTCGCCGTGGTGGGCTATCCGGACGAGCCGATCATCCCGCCGGCCAACCCGGCCGAGGTGCAGGCCTCCTAGGCGCCTTGGGCCGCAGCCCGTGCTCGGAAGGCTCCGGAGCGATCCGGAGCCTTCTCCTTCTCGGCCCCCGCCGGGCGGCGCGCCCGGTCTCCCGCCGATGCCCGGCCGTCCCCCGGCACACGCGGGCCCCCCGGCGACGCCCGCGTGGGCCGGTCGCGATCAGTTGGTCAGCCGGATGATTCCGGTGCGCAGGGCGGCGACGTTGAAGTTAATGAGCAACCCGAGCGGCAGCCGCTTCAGCCGCAGGCACGCCAGGAGCTGCGCCCGGTGGATCGGGAGCACCTGCTCCACCGCCTTGAGCTCCACCACGATGCAGCCGCCGATCAGCAGGGTGATTCGGTGACCCTGCGCGACGGCGAGCCCCTTGTAGTGCAGCGGGAGCGGCACCTCCCGGTCGAACACGACGTTGCGGAGCCGCAGCTCGTGGCACATGCATTCGAGGTAGGCCGACTGCAAGAGCCCCGGCCCGAGGCAGCGGTGGACCTCGGTGGCGGCTTGCACGACGTCGTGCGTGAGGAGATCGAGCTGGGGTGGTGCGACGGCCATCGTTGCCATGCGGCGCTCCGGTCCGGGGCGGTTCAGTCTAGCCGCCTGCCGGCGTGCGCCCGCATCAATTCCCGAGTCGCCGGCGCATTTTCGATGCGCGCCGCCGCTCGGGGGCCCGGCTTTCCGTTATATTGGCCAACCATGTCCCGTCCCCGCGAGCTTCTGGAGGAGCTGCACCGCCGTCAAGCGCAGGCCGAGCAGGGCGGAGGCCCCGCACGGATCGCACAGCAGCATCGGAAGGGCAAGCTCACCGCGCGCGAACGGCTGGATCTCCTCCTCGACCGCGGCAGCTTCGTCGAGCTCGATCGCTTCGTCACCCACCGCTCCACCGATTTCGGGCTCGCCGAGCAGGTCTTCCCCGGCGACGGCGTGGTGACCGGCTACGGCCGGATCGACGGCCGGCTGGTGTACGTCTTCTCCCAGGACTTCACCGTATTCGGCGGGTCCCTCTCGGAGGCGCACGCGGAGAAGATCTGCAAGATCATGGATCTCGCCGTGCGGAACGGCGCGCCCGTGATCGGCCTCAACGACTCGGGCGGCGCGCGCATCCAGGAGGGCGTCGTGTCCCTCGGCGGCTACGCCGACATCTTCCTCCGCAACACCCTCGCCTCCGGCGTCGTCCCCCAGATCAGCGTCGTTCTCGGCCCGTGCGCGGGCGGCGCGGTCTACAGCCCCGCGATCACCGACTTCATCTTCATGGTGCGGGGCGTGAGCTACATGTTCGTGACCGGGCCGAACGTGGTGAAGACGGTGACGCACGAGGAGGTCACCTTCGAGCAGCTTGGCGGGGCCGACGTGCACGGCACGACGTCCGGGGTCTCCCACTTCACCCGCGACACCGAGCCCGAGTGCCTGGAGGCCGTCCGGGAGCTGGTCGGTTTTCTGCCGCTCAACAACCTGGACGACCCGCCGCTCCGCCCCACCACCGACCCCGACGACCGCCGCGACGACGCGCTGCTCGATCTCGTCCCCGCCAGCTCGACCAAGCCGTACGACATGCACGACGTGATCGGCCGCGTGGTGGACGACGGGCACTTTCTGGAGGTGCACCGCGGCTACGCCGACAACATCGTGGTGGGGTTCGCGCGGCTCGGCGGCCGGCCCGTGGGCATCGTCGCCAACCAGCCGGCGGTGCTCGCCGGCGTGCTGGACATCAGCGCCTCCGGAAAGGCGGCGCGGTTCATCCGGTTCTGCGACTGCTTCAACCTCCCGGTGGTGACCTTCGTGGACGTGCCCGGCTTTCTTCCCGGCGTGGGCCAGGAGCACGGCGGCATCATCCGGCACGGCGCCAAGCTGCTCTACGCGTACTGCGAGGCGACCGTGCCCAAGCTCACGGTCATCACCCGCAAGGCCTACGGCGGCGCCTACGACGTGATGAGCTCCAAGCACATCCGCGGCGACGTGAACCTCGCCTGGCCCACGGCGGAGATCGCGGTGATGGGCGCCAAGGGCGCGGTGGAGATCCTCTTCAAGGACGAGATCGCCCAGGCCGCCGATCCGGCCGCCGCCCTGGCGCGCCGCACCGACGAGTACACGGCGAAGTTCGCCAACCCGTACGCCGCCGCGAGCCGCGGCTACGTGGACGACGTGATCGACCCGCGGGACACGCGGCCCCGCCTCATCGATGCGCTTCGCACCCTCGCCACCAAGCGCGACCGCAACCCGCCCAGGAAGCACGGCAACATCCCGCTCTGATGCCCTCCCCCCGACCGCGTTGGCCATGCGCCGCGTCCTGATCGCCAACCGCGGCGAGATCGCGCTGCGCATCGTGCGCGCGTGCCATGAGGAAGGGCTCGAGGCCGTCGCCGTGTACTCCGACGCCGACGCGCGGAGCCCCCACGTGCGCGCGGCCGATCACGCGGTGGCGATCGGCCCGCCCCCCGCCGCCGAGAGCTATCTCGCGATCGACAAGCTGGTCGCGGCCGCCCTCGCCGCGCGCGCCGACGCGGTCCACCCCGGGTACGGCTTCCTCGCGGAGCGGGCCGCGTTCGCGGAGGCGGTGGAGCGCGCGGGGCTTCGCTTCGTCGGCCCGCCGGCCGGCGCGATCCGCGCCATGGGCGACAAGACCGAAGCTCGACGCCGGATGGCCGCGGCGGGCGTTCCGATCGTCCCCGGCACAGACGCGCCGGTGGACGACCCGGGTTCCGCCCGCGCGATCGCGCGCGACCTGGGCTACCCGGTGATGGTGAAGGCGGCGGCGGGCGGGGGCGGCAAGGGCATGCGCGTGGTACGCGGCGAGCACGAGCTCGCCGGCGCCCTCGAGTCGGCCGCCTCGGAGGCGCGGCGGGCCTTCGGGGACGCCGCGGTCTATCTGGAGAAGTTCATCGTCGCGCCCCGCCACGTCGAGATCCAGGTCCTGGCCGACGCGGAGCGCACCGTGCACCTGGGCGAGCGGGAGTGCTCGGTGCAGCGCCGCCACCAGAAGCTGGTGGAGGAGGCGCCGTCGGTGGCGGTGGCCCCCGCGCTGCGCGAGGCGATGGGCCGCGCGGCGGTTGCCGCCGCCGGCGCCGTGGGGTACCGGGGCGCAGGCACCTGCGAGTTCCTCCTCGCCGGCGACGGCAGCTTCTACTTCCTCGAGATGAATACCCGCATCCAGGTGGAGCATCCCGTCACCGAGCTGGTCTACGGCGTGGACCTGGTGCGCGAACAGCTGCGGATCGCGGCCGGGGTGCCGATGCGCATCCCCCGCGGGGCGCTCGCGCCGCGGGGATGGGCCATCGAGTGCCGCATCACCAGCGAGGATCCCGGGAACGGCTTTCTCCCCTCCGCCGGGCGGATCGAGTACCTCCGCGTCCCCTCGGGCCCGGGAGTGCGCTGGGACGGCGGGCTCGAGATCGGCGACGACGTGACGCTCTTCTACGACTCGCTGCTCGCCAAGCTGATCGTCTGGGGACCCGATCGCGCCGCCGCGCTCGCGCGGATGCGGCGCGCGCTGGACGAGCTGGTCGTGGTCGGCGTCTCGACCAACCAGGCCTTCCACCGGAGACTGCTGGCCGATCCCGCCTTCGCCGCCGGCGAGATCGACATCCAGTTCCTGGACCGGCGCGCCGACCTGCTCCAGCCCGCCGCCGATCCGCGGCGGGATCTCGAGCTCGCGGTCGCCGCGGCGCTCGCCGAAGATCAGGCGCGTCAGGGACGGCGCCCGGCCGTCTCGAACGGCGCGCCGGGAGGGAGCGCGTGGGCGCGTCAGGGCCGGGCGGAACAGCTCCGGTGACCGTCCGGATTGTGCGCCTGGCCGCCGGCGGCGACGGCGTGGGCCGGCTGCCCGATGGGCGCACCGTGTTCGTGCCCCGGACCGCCCCGGGCGACCTGGTCGCGCTCCGAGCGGTGCGGCGCGCCAGGCGATTCGCCCGCGCTCGCGTGGCGGCCGTGCTCGAGCCCGGTCCGGGTCGCGTCGAGCCGCGCTGTCCCCACTACACCACCGACGAATGCGGCGGCTGCCAGCTCCAGCATCTCGCCGGCGACGTCCAGCGCGAGGCGCGCCGCGGCTTCGTGGGCGACGCGCTCCGCCGCCTCGCGCGGCTCGAGGTGGCCGACCCGCCGCTCGAGCCCGCCGAGCGCGAGTTCGGCTATCGGACCAAGCTGACGCTGCACGCCGCGGCCGGCGCGCGGCGGATCGGCCTGCGTCCGTACGGCCGGCCCGACGCGGTGTTCGAGCTCGTGTGGTGCCACATCACCGACGCCGGACTGATGGAGCTCTGGCAGGCGGTGAGAGAGCTTCGGCATTGGCTTCCGCGGGACCTCGAGCGCCTGGTGCTCCGGCGGGGACGAGAGGGCGAGGCGCACGTGATCGCCGCGGTGCGCGGCGCCGAGGCATGGACCCGCGCGGCCGCGCTGGCCCGCGAGCTCGAGGCCCGGGGACAGCGGGCGGCGCTCTGGTGGAAGCCCGAGGGAGGTGTCGCGCGGGCCCTGGGCCGCGCGACCGAATCGCCGCCGCACCCGGGAGTCTTCGAGCAGGTGAATCCGCCGATGGGGGCGAGAGCCAGGGCCTACGCGGTGGCCGCGCTCGGCCCGGTCGCCGGGCGGCGCATCTGGGATCTCTACGCCGGCATCGGCGAGACGACGGCTCTCCTCGCCCGGGAGGGCGCGGTCGTGGAGAGCGTCGAGCTGGACCGCCGCGCCGTCGCCATTGCGGAGGGGCACGGCCCGCCGGCCCGCCGGCACGCGGGCGCCGCCGAGGACGTCGTCCCGGCGCTCGGACCGGCGGAGCTCGTGGTGACGAACCCGCCCCGCGGGGGGATGGACTCGACGGTGGTGGAGGCGATCGCCGCAGCCAGGCCCCGCCGGATCGCCTACGTCTCCTGCGATCCCGCCACGCTCGCCCGGGACGTCGGCCGGCTCGGCCCCGCGTACCGGATGGCCGATCTCCGTGCCTTCGATCTCTTCCCCCAAACGGCGCACGTCGAGACCGTGGCCGTCCTGGAGCGAACATGAAGTACTACGTGGACGTGGGCGGGCGGGAGATAGCGGTCGAGGTGGACGGGGGGCGGGTGACCGTCGACGGGAAGACGTACGCCGCGGACCTGCGGCCGGTTCCGGGAACGCCGCTCTGCCAGCTCGTCCTCGATGACCGGCCGGCTACGCTCGCGCTCAAGCCGCTCGGCGGCGGGCGGTGGATGGCCGGCGCGGCCGGAGAGCGGCGCGAGCTCGAGGTGGTGGACGAGCGGACCCGCTACATCCGGTCGCTCACCGCCGGGCCGGCGCGGGCGGCGGGCGGCGGCCTGCTGAAAGCGCCGATGCCCG
Organism: Gemmatimonadales bacterium; assembly: GCA_035700905.1. GTDB lineage: Bacteria > Gemmatimonadota > Gemmatimonadetes > Gemmatimonadales > GWC2-71-9 > DASQPE01. The sequence goes on from DASSOD010000004.1 coordinate 6,781, forward strand.
GTCTCGTCGTGCGGGTCCAGGTGGAGGTGGGTCAGCGGGTCGAGCCCGGAAGCGGGGTTCTGGTCCTCGAGGCCATGAAGATGGAGAACGAGCTCCGCGCCACGGGGGCCGGGGTGGTCCGGGCCATCCGGGTGCGGGCCGGTCAAACGGTCGAGAAAGGCCAGGTGCTGGCGGAGCTCGAGCCGGCTTGACCTGTCCCCAAATCGCCGTCTATCTTGTAAGTCTGTCTTGTTTTGACCCGAATCCAGGCCCCAACGCTCTAGAGACGCATGAAGACCTACACCGCCACGCCCGCCGACATCCGCCACGACTGGCACGTCGTGGATGCGGCCGGCGTGCCGCTCGGCCGGCTCGCCAGCGAGGTGGCGCAGCTCATCCGCGGCAAGCACAAGCCGACCTACACGCCCCATATGGACGGCGGCGACTTCGTGGTGGTGGTGAACGCGTCCAAGGTGCGCCTCACCGGGCGCAAGCAGACGGGCAAGGTCTACTTCCGCCACACCGGGTACATGGGACACGAGCGGTTCACGGCCGCGCGGGACGTGCTGGCCAGGCACCCCGAGCGGGTGATCGAAAAGGCGGTGTTCGGGATGCTGCCCAAGACCTCGCTGGCCAAGCAGAAGCTCCGCGGCAAGCTGAAGGTCTATCCCGGCCCTGAGCATCCGCACGCCGCGCAGCAGCCCAGGCCCCATGCCATCGGCCCCGCCAAGGTGACCGCATGACCGCCGCTCCCGCGTTCCGCTGGCAGGCCGTCGGCCGGCGCAAGACCAGCGTCGCCCGCGTGTACCTCACGCCGGGAACGGGCAAGTGGGACATCAACGGCCGGACGCTGGGCGATTACTTCCCGCGCCCGTCGCTGGTGCAGCACATCCAGCAGCCGTTCACCACCACCGATACGCTCGGCGCCTTCGACGTTCGCGCGCACGTGAGCGGCGGCGGCCAGTCGGGCCAGGCGGGTGCGCTGCGCCTCGCGGTGGCTCGGGCGCTCGTATCGGCCGACACCCAGCACCGGACCAAGCTGCGCATTGCGGGGCTTCTGACCCGCGATCCGCGGGCGGTGGAGCGCAAGAAGCCGGGCCGACCGGGCGCCCGCAAGCGCTTCCAATTCTCGAAGCGCTAGCCTGGGGCCGCGCCGCGGCCAACTCACACATCGCCGGATTCCGCTCCGGGGTGCCCGAGAGGGTCGGAGCCGAAGGTGAAGGCGATGGACGAACAACCCTAAGACGGAAGGACCGACTGCCCCGCATGGCACAACCGCAACTGCAGGACCTGCTCGAGGCCGGCGTCCACTTCGGCCACCAGACCCGACGGTGGAACCCGAAGATGCGCCGGTTCATCTTCGCCGAGCGTTCCGGCATCTACATCATCGATCTGCAGAAGACCCTCCGCCAGATCCACGCCGCCCAGGAGCTCCTGCGCAGCGTGGTGCTCCGGGGCGAGGGCGTGCTCTTCGTCTGCACCAAGAAGCAGCTCAAGGCCATCGTGCAGGCCGAGGCGCAGCGCTGCGGCGCGTTCTACGTCACCGAGCGGTGGCTCGGCGGAACGCTCACCACCTGCCAGACGATGAAGAAGCAGATCCGCCGGCTGCGCGAGCTCGAGCAGGGGGCGGCCGACGGGGAGTTCGAGAACTACACCAAAAAGGAAAAGCTGCTGTTCGAGCGCGAGCGGGAAAAGCTCGCCCGCAATCTCGAGGGCATCAAGCAGATGGGCCGGCTGCCGGGCGCGCTCTTCGTGGTGGACGCGAAGAAGGAAAAGATCGCCATCGCCGAGGCCAACAAGCTGGGCATCCCGGTGGTCGCCATCGTGGACACCAACGCCGACCCCGACCTGATCACCGTCCCGGTGCCCGGAAACGACGACGCGATCCGCTCGGTCTCGCTGATCACGGCGGCGCTGGCGGACGTGATCTCGGAGGCGCGGGCGCAGATGCCGCTGCGCGAGGTCACCGAGGATCTCGAGGCCGAGACTTACAGCACCGACGCGGGCAGCGAGGGAGACGCGGAGGCGGAGCGGCGCCGCCGCCGGCCGCGGCGCAAGCGGCGGCCCAAGCCGGAGGCCATCGCCGCGCGGCTCAAGACCGACGCGGACGGCGTCCCCGAGGCCGCGGCCCCGAGCACGGCCGGCGAGGCGGGCGCGTAAGCCCGGCGATCCGATCCCGGAACGTCCCGCCGCTCCTGGTCCGTGCCGGCCGCGAGCGGCGGTTTTACTATTCACCGGCGAGCACAGGCCGGCGAGCCCATCACCGACGAGCAAAGTGACAGCCATGGCGAGCACCACGATTTCGACGAAGCAGGTAGCCGAGCTCCGCGGCCGCACCGGCGCGGGCATGATGGATTGCAAGCGGGCGCTCGAGGAGGCGGCCGGCGACATGGAGCGCGCGACCGAGCTCCTCCGGGCCCGGGGCATCGCGAAGGCCGAGAAGCGCGCCGGCCGGAGCGCGGCGCAGGGCGTCGTCGTGAGCTACATCCACCACAACCAGCAGGTGGGGGTGCTGGTGGAGCTCAACTGCGAGACCGACTTCGTCGCCCGCACCGAGGACTTCCAGCAGCTCGCGCGCGACGTTGCGCTCCACGTGGCCTCGGCCGACCCCCTGGCGGTGAGCGCCGACGACATTCCGGCGGCGGTCCTGGACCGCGAGCGCCGCATCGCCGAGGAGCAGGTGGCGGCGGAGGGCAAGCCGGAGAACATCCGGGCCAGGATCGTGGACGGGAAGCTCAAGAAGTTCATCGCCGAGCGCACCCTGCTCGAGCAGCCCTACGTGAAGGACGACAGCAAGACCGTGGGCCAGCTCGTCAAGGAGGTCTCGGGCAAGGTGGGCGAGGCGGTCACCGTCCGGCGGTTCGCGCGGTTCAAGGTCGGAGAGGCCTGATGGCCCTCCGGTACACCCGCGCCCTGCTCAAGCTCTCGGGCGAGGCGCTGGGCGGGGAGAAAGGTGTCGGGCTCGACTACCGCGTCATCGAGGCGTTCGCCGAGGAGATCAAGCAGGTCCACGCGCTCGGGGTGAAGCTCAGCCTGGTGGTCGGCGGCGGCAACATCGTCCGCGGGGCCACCGCCAGCCGCGAGGGACTCGACCGGGTCTCCGCCGACTACATGGGCATGCTCGCCACCGTGATCAACGCGCTGGCGCTGCAGGACGTGCTGGAGAAGGTGGGGGTGGACACGCGGGTGATGACCGCGATCCGCATGGAGTCGGTCGCGGAGCCCTATATCCGGCGCCGCGCCATCCGGCACCTGGAGAAAGGCCGGCTGGTCATCTTCGCCGCCGGCACCGGCAATCCGTTCTTCTCGACCGATACCGCCGGCGTGCTCCGCGCCCTCGAGGTGGAGGCGGAGGTGATCCTCAAGGCCACCAACGTGGACGGCGTCTTCACCGCGGACCCGAAGAGCGATCCGGCCGCGAGCTTCATCCCCGAGCTGTCGTACCAGGAGGCGATCGTCAGGAATTACGCGGTCATGGACGCGAACGCCTTCGGCCTCTGCAAGGCGAACCAACTTCCGATCGTCGTGTTCAACATCAACCAGCCCGGCGCCATTGCCCGCGTCCTCAAGGGCGAGCGGGTCGGGACCCTCGTCCGATGAGCACGATTCCCGAGCTGACCAGACACGCCCGCGAGGCGATGCACAAGGCCGTCGAGAGCACCAAGCGCGAGCTCGCCGGCATCCGGAGCAGCAAGGCCACGACCTCCTTGCTGGATCTGGTGCGGGTGGAGGCGTACGGCAGTCACGTGCCGATCAACCAGGTGGGGCTGGTGTCCGCGCCGGAGCCGCGCCTCCTGACGGTGCAGCCGTTCGACAAGGCGCTCGCGCCAGCCATCGAGAAAGCCCTCCGCGAATCCGATCTCGGCCTCAACCCCTCCAGCCAGGGCAACCTGATCCGCGTGCCGCTGCCGCCCCTCTCGCAGGAGCGCCGGAAGGAGCTGGTGAAGGTGGTGCACAAGCTGGCGGAGGAGGGGCGGATCGCGGTGCGCCACGCGCGGACCGACACGATGGCCCGGCTCAAGAAGCTGGAGCACACCTCCGAGGACGACAAGACGCGCGCCGAGAAGGAGGTGCAGAAGGCCCACGACGAGCACATCAAGCAGATCGACCAGCTGATCCACGCGAAGGAAGCGGAGATCCTGGAGGTCTGAGCGGATGAGCGACGACCTCCTGCGGCGCGCCCGCCGGTCCGGCGGCGCCATCCCCGCGCTTCCGGCCCGCGGTCGCTGCGGACGCGTCACCCGCTGATGGACCGCAACCTGGCGCAGCGGATCGGGTTCGCCGCCGCCGCCATTCCCGTCACCCTCTTCGTCGTGTGGTACGGCGGCTGGCCGCTGGTCGCGGCGCTCGTCGCCGTCGGCGTCCTCGGCACGCGCGAGCTGTATGGGCTCCTGCGCCGCTCCGGGGCGGCCGCGCTCGCGCCGGTGGGGCTCGCCGGTGCGGCCGTCGCGGCCCCGCTCGCGTACGTCGCGCTCGCCGGCGCCGGCCCGGGCGC
>DASSOD010000005.1:0-17306 GCA_035700905.1 Gemmatimonadales bacterium
CGGCGAGCGCGGCGCTGCTCGCCGCCCTTCCGTATCTGAGCACGAGCCCCGAGCAGCTCCGGGCGGCTCGCGCCGCCGTGGCGCGCGCGCCCGAGCCGCCCGAGCCGCCCGCGGCGTCCACCGTGTTCCTGTCGGTGCACCGCGGCCTGCACCGGCAGATCCGCGCCTACCTGCTCGGACTCCTGAGCGCCCGACTGGGCGACGCCGGCGCCGCCGCCCGCTACGCGTCGGCGCTCGACACCATGTCCGGGCCGGGCGCCGAAGCCGGCTCGCTGCCGCGCGACCTCGCCGCGGGGATTCGGGCCGAGAGCGCCATGCGCGCCGGCCGCCCCGCCGAGGCGCTCGCGTTGCTCGCGGCCTCCCGGCGGGAACGATGGTACGAGCTGGCCACGGCGTCGCCGTTCTTCGCCCAGTCGCGGGAGCGGTTCGTCCAGGCCGAGGCGCTCGCGGCGCTCGGGCGCGACCCGGAGGCGGCGGAGCTCTACCGCTCGTTCACCGGAGAGGGATCCCCCTTCGACCTCACGTACTCAGCGCCGGCGGCGCTCCGGCTCGGCGCGATCGCGGAGCGCGCCGGCCGGCGCGAGGAGGCGGCGGACCATTACGCGCGGGTGCTGGAGGCCTGGGCGGACGCCGACGGGGAGCTGCAGCCGATCCTGCGGGAGGCGCGCAAGGGGCTCGAGCGGGTGAAGCGGGAGCCCTAGACCTCGCCGTTGCGGGGAATGTCCTCGCCCTCGAGGTAGGTGTATCCCTCGAGGCCCGCGACGTAGTCGGCGATGAAGCTGTTGGCCTCCTGGCGGGTCAGATCGCGCGCGTTCCCCACCTTCCGGCGGAACGTGGCGAGCAGCTCCGAGGCGTGGAACTGCACGTAGTTCAGCACCTCGGTCACCGTGTCGCCGTGCACGAGATCGGTGATCTCGTACCCGCGGTCGGTGAGGCGGACGTGGACCGCGTTGGTGTCGCCGAAGAGGTTGTGCAGGTCGCCCAGGATCTCCTGATAGGCGCCCGTGAGAAAGATGCCGAGGATGTAGGGCTCACCCTCCACCAGCGGGTGCAGCTCCAGCGAGGGCTTTCCCTTCCGCCCCCCGACGAACCGATCGATCACACCGTCCGAATCGCATGTCATGTCCTGGATGGTGCCGCGCCGCGTGGGCGGCTCGTTCAGGCGGTGGATCGGCATGATGGGGAAGAGCTGGTCGATGGCCCAGTTGTCGGGCAGCGACTGGAAGACGGAGAAGTTGCAGAAGTAACGGTCCACCAGCGCGGCCTCGATGTGCGCCATGATGTCCGGGAAGGACGCCTTCTCGTCGCCGATGGCCTGCTGCAGCGCGTGCAAGGTGGCGAGGTAGAGCTGCTCCGCGTCGGCCTTGTCGCGGAGCGAGAACACGCCGCTCGAGAAGTACTCCTGGGTCCGCTCCTTGGCGAAGAGCGCGTCGTGGAAGACCTCCTCGATCCGGTCCGGGGTGAGCGACTCCAGGTTCTCGCTCATCTCCAGGAGCAGCGGATGGGGCTCTGCGCCGAGCGTGGGTGGCACCGGCTCGATCTGGGACTCGACGTCGGTGACGTTGACGAGCAACAGCGCATGGTGCGCCGTCAGCGCCCTGCCGGACTCGGAGATGATGTGCGGCATGGGCAGCTCCTCGGTGCGACACATCGTCCCGAGGGTGTACACGACGTCGTTGGCGTACTCCCGCATGGTGTAGTTGACGCTCGCCGAGCGGGTCGAGCGAGAGCCGTCGTAGTCCACGCCGAGGCCGCCACCGACGTCCACGTGGGTGAGCGCGAACCCCATCCGATGCAGCTCGGCGTAGTAGCGGGCGATCTCCTCCAGCCCCGACTTGATGTGCCGGATGTCGGTGATTTGGCTGCCGAGATGGAAGTGCACCAGCTTGAGGATGTCCTTCCGCCCGAGCCGCTCCAGCCGGCCGAGCAGGCGCACGAGCTCCACCGCCGCGAGCCCGAACTTGGACTTCTCGCCCCCGCTCTTGGCCCATCGTCCGGACCCCTCGGTGGCGAGCTTGATCCGCACGCCGGCCGTCGGCACCACGCCCATCTCGTCCGCCACCTGGAGCAGCACGTCCAGCTCGTTGAGCTGCTCCAGCACGACGATCACGGTGTGCCCGAGCTTCTGGCCCATGAGGGCCAGGCGCATGAACTCCTCATCCTTGTAGCCGTTGCAGATGATGAGGTGGCTGGTGCTCTCGTTCAGGCCGAGGATCGCCTGCAGCTCGGGCTTGCTGCCGCACTCGAGGCCCACGCCGTGGGGCGACCCGAACTCGACGATCTCCTGCACGACGTGGCGCTGCTGGTTGACCTTGATGGGGTAGACGGTGGTGTACCGCCCCTCGTACCCGAACTCCGCGATGGCGCTCTGGAAGACCCCGGCCAGCGCCTCGATCCGGCTCTTCAGGATGTCGGAGAACCGGAGCAGCAGCGGCAGGCTCACGCCCTGGGCGTTCAGGTCCATGGCGAGCTGATAGAGATCGAGCCCGCGCTTCGGATTGGCGTCGGGGTGGACCGAGACGTGGCCCTCGGCGTTGATGCGGAAAAAGCCCGCACCCCAGCCGCTCATGTTGTAGAGCTTCTCGGCGTCCTTCGTGGTCCAGGTCGGTGGGGAGACGACGGTCGTTATGGCGGTTCTCCGGTCGCAAGTAACAAGTCGGCAAAGGTAACGCAGCCTGTGGGATGCGAAAAGCGCCTCGACAGCGGGCGCGGCCGCCGCGAACGCGGAGAGCCCCCGGGCCTGGCGCCCGCCGCCGTGCGGCGGGCCCGGCGCCCCGGCCGACTGCTGACTCCGCGCCGCGCCGTGGCGGACGCGCCACGGACCTCGGGCGGATCGTTCCGGCGGACGCATCTGCAGCGGGGCCAACGACTCCCGCCCGGGGGGACGGCGCGGCGACGGCGCGGCCGGGGTCGGCACGAAGGTCGCACCTGCCTGGTGCTGCAGCCGTAAAGCTCGTGATTGCAGACGGTTGCACCATTGCACCAGCCCTGGCAAAGAGGTAGTCATGTTCGGTTCGACGCTGACCACGATGCGCCGGGTGCCGCCCGCCCTGCGGCTCCGTCTCCAGACCGCGTACGCCCAGGCCTGGGAGGCGCTCATCGATACCCATCAGACGCAGGCGATGATGTTCGTGCGGCGGATGGCGGACCGGCTGTCGTTGGAGGACGCCCTCTCCCGCTACTTCCACGAGGTGCCGGTGCCGGCGGCGATGCAGGAGACCGTCCGCTCCCGCGCCCTGCTCGCGCTCGCCGACTCGGTGAGCGAGGAGCCGCCCGCGTCGGCGGCGACGGAAAGGCGCAATCGCCTCCGCCCGGACTGGCTCATGACGGCCGTGCGGCGCCGGGCGCAGTTCGTCGAGGAGACCACGCTGCACTCCCGCATGGCGGCCTGCGTCGCGGAGGGCGCGGTCGCCGCCACGCACATCCGGATGGCCGTGGCCGTGGCGGAGCTCCTGGCGGGGGTGACGTCGGCCGACCAGGCGGTGATGGTGTACGTCCGCAGCTTCGACCTGCCGGTGAAGGAGGGCGACACGGTGTTCCGCGGAGCGCTGGCGGAGTTGGCCCGCCGGCGCTTGCCGGCGAGCGAGAGCCCCCGGCTCCAGCTCGAGCCGCAGGAGCTCGAGGCGATGGTCCGTCCGGCGATCCCCGAGCCGGTTGCGCCGGCCGCTCCCGCCTTCGGGCTCCGCGTGATCGTCTGACCGATCGTGCCGCGCGGCGGGCCGCCCGCCGCGAACGAGACCCGAATCACGCCCGTGCCGGCCGTCCGGTGTATCTTGACCCGGGGGGCCGGCACGAACGTTTTCGGAGACTCGGGCGATGCGGTGGTCGTATCGGATCGGGCGGATCGCGGGAACCGACATCAAGGTTCACATCACGTTCCTGCTGATCATCGCGTGGTGGGCGCTGATCGGGTACCAGCAGGGCGGCGCGGCCAGCGCGGTGGAGCAGGCCGCGTTCATCCTGGCGCTCTTCGCGTGTGTGGTGCTGCATGAATTCGGGCACATTCTCATGGCGCGCCGGTTCGGCGTGCGCACGCCCGACGTGATCCTCCTTCCCATCGGCGGGGTCGCCCGCCTCGAGCGAATCCCCGACGAGCCCAGGCAGGAGCTGGCGATCGCGGTGGCCGGGCCGCTGGTCACGCTGCTGATCGCGGCGGTGCTCTACCTCTGGCTCCTGCTGACGGGCGGCGTCCCCTCGCTCAACGTGGGCGACCTGGAATCCATGCGGTTCTCCGCCGCCCTGATGATCACCAACGTCTTCCTGCTGCTCTTCAATCTCATCCCCGCCTTTCCGATGGACGGCGGCCGCGTGCTCCGCGCGCTGCTCGCGACGCGGCTCGGGCTGGTGCGGGCCACGCGGGTCGCGGCGAGCGTCGGGCAGACGCTCGCGCTGGTGGGCGGCATCTGGGCGCTCTCGCACGGGATGATCCTCGCCGCGCTGGTGGCCCTCTTCGTCTTCCTCGGCGCGGGGGCGGAATCGAGCGCGGTGGAGACCCGGGTGGCCGGCGCGGGCCTTCGGGTGGCGGAGATGATGGTGACCCAGTTCCGCAGCATCCCGATTCACGCGACCCTGGCCGAGGCCGTGGACCTGCTTCTCGCCGGCGAGCAGCGCGAATTTCCGGTCACCGACAACCTTGGCCGCACGGAAGGGCTTCTCACGCGGGACAACCTGCTGCGCGGACTGCGCGAGCGCGGGCCCCAGGCGCGGGTGGCCGAGGTCATGACGTCCCCCTCGCCCAGCGTGCCGCCGACGCTGTCGTTTCAGGAGGCGCTCGAGAAGCTCCGCGCCAGCGGGCTCCCCGCCCTGCCGGTGATCGACGCGGCCGGTGCGCTCGTGGGGCTGCTCACGATGGAGAACGTCTCCGAGCTGCTCCTGGTCCGGCGGGCGGCCTCGCGCTGAGGGAGCCGCGCTGGCGGGCCGCACCTCCGTCGTCGAGCTCACCTCCATCCTTCCGCACCCCGCCGAGGCGGTGTGGGCGTGGCACGCACGCCCCGGCGCGCTCGAGCGCCTCACGCCTCCGTGGCTCCGGGTGGAGGTGCTCGAGCGCGGCGCGCTGGCGGACGGCACGCGCACCGTGCTCCGCGTGCGCGCCGGACCGGTCCCCGTGCGCTGGGTCGCCGAGCACCACGACGTCGTCGAAGGCCGCCAATTCGTGGACCGGCAGGTGGAGGGGCCGTTCGAGGCGTGGATCCACACGCACCAGTTCACGCCGCGCGGAACCGACGCCTGCGAGGTGACCGACCGCGTCGAGTACTCGGTGCCGGCGGGCGCGGCCGGCGGCCTGCTCGACCCTCGCTGGATCCGCCGCCAGGCGGAGCGTACGCTCGGGTACCGCCACACCATCCTGCGCGACGACCTGGACGCGCACGCGCGCGCGGCGCTGGCTCCGCTGCACGTCGCGCTCACGGGCGCGAGCGGGCTCATCGGTTCGGCGCTCGTGCCGTTCCTCACGACGGGCGGGCACCGGGTCACGCGGCTCGTGCGCCGGCCTCCCGGCCGGGGCGAGCTGCGCTGGGATCCGGCCGCCGGCGCGCTCGACCCGGCCGGGCTCGAGGGGCTGGACGCCGTGGTGCACCTGGCGGGGGAGAACGTGGGGGCGGGCCGCTGGACGGCGGCACGGCGGCGCCGCATCCGCTCGAGCCGGATCGAGGGCACCGCGCTTCTCGCGCGAACGCTCGCGCGGCTCGCGCGTCGGCCCCGGGCGCTCGCGGCCGTCTCGGGGGTGGGGATCTACGGCGACCGCGGGGCGGAGCCGCTCCCCGACGGCTCCGCGCCGGGCCCGACGAACGACTTCCTGGCGGAGGTGACCCAGGCGTGGGAACGGGCGGCGGAGCCCGCGAGGGATGCGGGCATTCGCGTCGCGCAGCCGCGGCTCGGCGCCGTGCTGAGCCCGCGCGATGGCGCGCTCGCGAAGCTGCTGCCGCTCTTCCGGGTGGGGGCGGGAGGTCGGATCGGCAACGGGCGGCAGTGGCTCAGCTGGCTCGCGGTAGACGACGCGGTCGGCATCATCCATCACGCGCTCGCCGCCGATGCGCTCGCCGGCCCGTTCAACGCGGTCGCGCCCGACGCGGTGACGAATGCAGCCTTCACGGCGACGCTCGGGCGCGTGCTCGGACGGCCGGCGCTCCTCCCGGTGCCCTCCCTCGCGGTGCGCGCCGTCTTCGGCGAGATGGCCGAGGGAACCATTCTCGCGAGCCAGCGCGCCGTCCCGACCCGCCTCATCGCGAGCGGGTACCGGTTCCGGCATCCCCGGCTGGAGGGCGCGCTCCGGTTCCTGCTCGGGCGCTGATTAGGTTTCGGCGATGACCCGCAGCAAGGCCGTCGTCCTCCTGAGCGGCGGCATGGATTCCGCGACCGCCGCGGCCATCGCGCGCCGGCGGGGCTTCGTGATCTACGCGCTGAGCTTCCGCTACGGCCAGCGGCACGCGGTGGAACTCGAGGCCGCGCGCCGGGTGGCGGCGCAGGTCGGCGCGGTGCGCCACGCGATCGTGGACATCGATCTTCGCGCGTTCGGCGGCTCGGCGCTCACCGACGAGATCGCGGTGCCGAAGGACCGGCCGCTGTCGGAGATCGGCGGCGGGATTCCGGTCACGTACGTGCCCGCGCGCAACACGATCTTTCTCGCCTTCGCGCTCGCGTGGGCCGAGACGCTGGATGCCACCGACATCTTCATCGGGGTGAACGCGCTGGACTACAGCGGCTACCCCGACTGCCGCCCCGAGTACATCGCGGCGTTCCAGGCGCTGGCCAACCTCGCCACCCGGGCCGGCACCGAGCTGGGGCGGCGGATCACGATCCACACGCCGCTGGCACAACGCACCAAGCGGGAGATCGTGGAGCTCGGGCGCGAGCTCGGCGTGGATTTCGGGGACACGCTGAGCTGCTACGATCCGACGCCCGCCGGCGAGGCATGCGGGCGGTGCGACGCGTGCGCCCTCCGGCGCAAGGGATTCGCCGAGGCGGGCGTGCCCGACCCCACCCGCTACGCGGGGGGCGGCCTGGCGGCCGGCGGAGCACGGTAGGATGGCGTACGCGGTCAAGGAAATCTTCTACACCCTCCAGGGCGAGGGCGCGCAGACCGGCCGTCCGGCGGTGTTCTGCCGCTTTGCCGGCTGCAACCTCTGGAGCGGGCGCGAGGCCGACCGCGCGAGCGCTACCTGCACCTTCTGCGACACCGATTTCGTCGGCGTGGACGGGCCCGGAGGCGGTCGGTTCGACACCGCGGACGCGCTGGCCGATGCGGTCGCCGCAGCCTGGCCCGCCGCCGGTGGCGGCCGGCCGTTCGTGGTCTGCACCGGCGGCGAACCGCTGCTCCAGCTGGACGCGCCGCTGGTGCACGCGCTCCACGCGCGCGGCTTCGCCGTGGCCGTCGAGACCAACGGCACCCTCGAGCCCCCGGCGGGCGTGGACTGGACCTGCGTGAGCCCCAAGGCCGGGGCGGAGCTTCGGCTCCGTCGGGGCGACGAGTTGAAGCTGGTCTACCCCCAGGCCGGCGCCGAGCCGGAGCGGTTCGCGGAGCTCGACTTCCGGCACTTCTTCCTCCAGCCCCTGGACGGGCCGGAGCGCGAGCGGAACACGCGGGCGGCCCTGGCCTACTGCCTGGCCCATCCGCGCTGGCGACTGAGCCTGCAGACGCATAAGCTTCTGGGCATTCCGTAGGCGGTCAGGCGGACGGAGAGGCGGAGATCGGCCCCAGGCCGGGGCCGCGCCGCCGCCGCGCGCGCTGACCGCCTGTGCGTTCACCACCTGGCGGCCGAGCATGCACGGGTACTCCGACCGGATCAACCATGCCTTCGCGTTCGCCGCCAAGCACTACGGCGCGCTGGCGCCGAGCTCGGAGGCGATGGCGTACCTGGCGAGCCCCGCCAACGTGGCGGTCATCCTCGCCCGTTACGCCTGCGACCAGCCGACGATGGTGGCGGGCATCCTGCATTTCGTGCTGGAGGAGGCGCGCCCGCCGCGCCGCGCGGCGCTGGAGGGCAAGGTCGCGGAGAAGTTCGGCCCGGTGGTGCTCGCCATCGCGCGGGACGCGTGCGAGCCCCGCTACGACGCGCGCGGCGACGAGCGCCCCTGGCGGGCCCGGAAGAACGAGTTCCTGGCGCACCTCGCGGTGGCCGACCCGCGGGCGCTGGACATCATCGCCGCGGACGAGATCCACCGCTGCGGCACCACGCTCACGGCGCTCCGCCGCCTCGGCGTGGAGTACCTGCGCACCGTCTCGCAGGCCACCTCGGAGCAGACGGTCTGGTGGTACCGCTCGATGCTCGAGATTCTCTCGGCCCGTCCCGACTGGCCCCAACGCACGATGCTGGAGGAGATCCGCCTGATGAGCGCCGACCTGGTGCGCAGCCTGCTGGCCCGCGAGCGAGGGGAGGACGACGCGTGAGCCGCGTGCTCGGCGCCCTCGCGCTGCTCGTGCTCGCCGCCTGCAGCGGGCTCCCGCCCGCGCCGGCGCCCACGAACCCTATCCGCTTTCTCTCGATCAACGACGTCTATACCGCCGACACCGCGAGCGACGGCAGCGGCGGGCTCGCGCGGGTGGCGACGATGCGGCAGCGGATCGCCGCGGAGGGGCCGACGCTGCTGGTGCTGGCGGGCAACGCGCTCTCGAGCGGGCCCGGTACGCCGGCCGCGCAGGGGCGGGCGATGGTGGCGGCGCTCAATGCGGCGAAGCTGGACTACGCGACGTTCGGCGAGCGCGAGTTCGATCTGCCGCGCGACACGCTGGTGGCGCGCATCGCCGAGTCCGACTTCAAGTGGCTCTCCAGCAACTGCACCGAGGCGGGCGGCGGCGCGTTTCCCAAGGTGCTCGCGTGGGACACGCTGCGCATGGCCGACCGGAAGGTCGGGCTGTTCGGCCTCACGCTGCAGGGCGCCTATCCCGGGTACGTCCGCTGCACCGATCCCGACAGCGCCGCGCGCCGGATGCTGGACACGCTTTCGGCCCAGGGCACCGATTTCATCGTCGCCGTCACCCACCAGCCCCTGGAGGCGGACCGGAGCCTGCTCAACCGCGAATCCCGCCTCGACCTGATCCTGGGCGGGCACGACCCCGAGGCGCGCGACGAGCTGGTCTCCACCCGGCACGTGCTCAAGGCGGACTCGAACGCCAGGAGCGTGCAATTCGCCACGGTCTGGGGCACGAAGGGCCAGTGGCGGGAGGCCGTCGCGCTGCTGCCGGTGCATCCCGGCGTCGCGCTCGACACGGCGGTGGCTCGCGTGGTGGCCCAGGCGGCGGCCGCCGCACCCGCCCGCCCGTGAGCGGAATCCGCTCCCCGGGGCCCGCCCCGCGTGCTATCTTGCCCTCAATGGGCCTGTCGCCGACCCAATCCACTCTCGCCAACATCCCCAGCGCCTTCGCCGCCGCGTGCCGGCTCTCCCGGACCGACGGCGAGTTGCTGGAGCGTTGCCGCGCCGCGCTGGTCGCGCGCTTCAACAGCGAGCGAATCTGGCTGACGCTGGTCTCGCCCGAGGGGCAGCTCACCCGGGTCGGGCCGGCGGAGGGGTTCGACCGTGCGGTCGAGGTGGCGCGCCTCCGGAGCGGCGAAACGGAGGTGATCGTCGCGGCGGACCCCGGGGTCGCCGGCGACATGCGCGCGGTGGCCATGCCGCTCGCGCTCGGCCTCACGGTCACCTTCGAGCTGCGGAGCGTGCTGGCCGAGCGCCAGGCGGCGCTCGACGACGCCGTCTTCCAGCTCCGGGCCCTGCGCCAGGTGGCGCGGTTGCTCTCGTCGGTGCACTCCACCGAGGAGACCCAGCAGCTGATCCTCGACTTCATGGCCGAGGTGTTCTTCGCCTGGTGGGGGTGTCTCTACCGGCCGTCCGGCGCGGTGTACGCGCCGGCAGTCTACCGCTCGCTGAACGAGCGGCCCCAGCCGGCGCCGCTGGACCGCCAGGCGCTCGACGCGGCCCTCCCCGCCGGGAGCGCCTGCGTGCGGACCCAGGAGGTCGGGCTGGCGGCGCTCGCGGGAGAGGGGGCCGAGCTGATCGTGCCGGTGGACGCGGGCGCGGAGCGGATGGCGGTGCTGATCCTGGGCCCGCGGCTCAGCGACAAGCGCTACGGCCGGGCGGAGCTGGAGCTGGCCGGCACGCTGTCGTTCGCCGCGGCGATCGCGCTCAAGAATGCGGAGCTGGTGGAGCAACTGCACAGCGCCGCCACGACCGACGAGCTCACCCAGCTCTACAACCGTCGCGCCCTGGAGGAGCGGCTCGCGGCCGAAATCTCGCGGAGCCTGCGGCACCAGCTGCACACCAGTGTGTTGCTCATGGACCTGGACCGGTTCAAGATCGTGAACGACAGCATGGGCCACGCGGCGGGCGACCGGCTCCTGGTGCTCGCGGGCAACGTGCTGCGCCAGCAGTGCCGCGCGCTCGACGTGGTGGGCCGGCTGGGGGGCGACGAGTTCCTGGTGATTCTGCCGATGACCAAGCCGTCCGAGGCGATGGTGTTCGTCTCGCGGGTGCAGCAGAGCATTGCCGCGCTGGCGAAGGCCCACCCGGAGTTCGGGCACGTCACCGTCAGCATCGGCATCGCCGAGGCGCCGCAGCATGGAACCAGCGTGAGCGCGCTGCTCGCCGCGGCGGACGCGGCGCTCTACCGCGCCAAGCGGGCCGGGCGCGACTGCGTCGAGATCGCGGACGCGGGCTGACCGGCCCCCCGGAGCGTCCGATGCCCGACCAGGAATTCACGCTTCTCGGCGACGCCTGCTGGCTCGACTTCGTGAACACCGCGCGGGGCCGCGCCGACCCGGCGCCCGACCTGCTGCCCGATCCCGCCGCGTACCATCGCTGGACCAAGGCCGAGAAGCTGGTGTCCGACGTCGACCGCGTGCCGTTCGCGGACATTCTCGCGTTTCGCCGGCAGCTTGCGATGCTCGCGAGCGCGCTCGCCGGCGGACGCCAGCCGCCCGCGCCGGCCGTCGCCGCGATCAACGCGGTGCTGACCCGCGAGGCCGGGCGCGAGCGCCTGGTGCGGAGCGGCGGCGCCTGGCGGCTCTGCTTCCTCCCCGATCAGCCCGGCGCGGCGCTCACGGTGGTGGCGCGATCGGCCGCCGCAACCCTCGGCAATCCGGCGCGCGCGGTACGGCAGTGCTCGGGCACCCCCTGCTCGCTCTTCTTCCTCGACACTTCGCCGACCCAGAGCCGCCGCTGGTGCAGCGCCGCCGTCTGCGGCGGGCGCGGACGCATCGAACGCCGGCGCGGCCTCCTCCGGTGACCGCGCTCGATCCGGTCGCGGCGTTCCGCAGCGCCGAGGCCGCCTTCGGGCCGCGGTACAAGCTGGAGCGGCTCGTCGCGGCCTCCGCGGAGCGCGTCCTGTTCGCGGCGTTCGACCAGGTGCTGAAGCGGCGGGTGAGCCTGCGGGTGAGCTTCGATCCCGACGATCCGACCCGCCAGTGGTTCCTGCGCGAGGCCGAGGCGCTGGGCCGCCTGGATCACCCGGCGATCCGCCACGTTTACGACGCCGGACTGATCGGGCGGCTGGCCTTCCGGGTGGGCAACTGGATCGAAGGCGAAAGCCTGCAGGACGCGGTGGAGCGGGGCCCGAGGATGCTTCCGACCGTGACCGTGCTGACGCGCGACCTGGTGGGCGCCCTCGAGCACGCGCATGCGCACGGGATCATCGTGCGGCGGGTGGTACCTGCGTCGGTGCTGCTCAACGCGGCGGGGCGCGGCATCATCACCGACCTGCGCTTCTGCAACTGGACCCTGCCGGTGATCCCGGCTGGCACGGAGCCGGCGCACAAGACGTTCATGGCGCCGGAGGTCCGCGAGGGCGCCGCAGGAGATCCGGCGAGCGACGTGTACACCGCCGGCGCGATCCTCTATTACGCGGCCACCGGTCAGGCGCCGCCGCTCGATCCCCGCGACCTGCGCCGTCCCTCGAGCCTCAGGCCCACCATCCCACGCGCACTCGACCGGGTGCTCATGCGGGCCCTCGCGGCTCGGCCGGACGACCGCTACCTCACCGCCGCGGAGATGCTGGAGGACTTCACCTCCGACGCGGGCACGTTCGAGACGCCCGCCGCGGGCGCGGGCGATCTGCCCGCCGTGGACGGCGAGGACAAGAGCCACTGGGAGAAGCGGCTGCGGCGCGCGCTGGGCGACGACTACGAGCTGCTGGCGCCGCTCGGCCAGGGAGGATACGGCCGGGTGTACCGCGTGCGCGACCTGCACCTCGAGCGCGAGGTGGCGCTCAAGATCCTGCATCCGGCGCTCACGCGCGACCCGGCCGTGGTGGAGCGGTTCCGCCGCGAGGCGCAGCTCGCCGCGCGGCTCAGCCACCCGAACATCGTGAACATCTACGACATCGCGGGCCGCTCCGGCCTGCTCTGGTACACCATGGAGCTGATCGAGGGGCCGAGTCTCGCGCAGCTGGTCGAGCGGGAGGGGCCGCAGCCGCTCGACCGGGTGCTGCGGCTGCTGCGCGAGGCGCTCTCCGCGCTCGCGCACGCGCACGGGAGCGGGCTCGTGCACCGCGACCTGAAGCCGGAAAACATGCTGCTCGAGGCGGACGGGAGCCTCCGGATCACCGACTTTGGCCTGGCACTGGCGCTCCGCGGCGGGAAGTTCGGCGGGGCCAGCAGTCGGAGCGGCACGCCGCAATTTGCAAGTCCGGAGCAACTCCTGGGGGAGCGGGTGGATCAGCGGTCGGACCTGTACAGCCTGGCCGCGGTGGCGTACTTCGCGCTCCTGGGCACGCCGCCGTTCCCGGGGATCACCGTCGAGCAAGTGCTGGCGCGGCAGACGACGAACCACGTCCCCGCGACGCTCGGGCGGGAGGACGTACCGCCGGAGATCTGGGAGGTGTTGGAGCGCGCGCTCCGGGCCGAAGTGGACGCGCGCTATCCCTCCGCCGCGGAATTCCTGCAGGCGCTCAACCGTGCCGCGGCGAGCACGGCCAAGCGCCAGGGCACCGATCTTGCTCGGGTGGCGGCGCGATGGCTCCGGATCTGACGACCCTTGACGAACCGAGCGCGGCCTCCATATTTAGCGGCGCGATTTGGCCTCGGTTGCGCTATCTCAGCTCACCAGCAGGGTTCTCGAAGACCCCCGGGCGATCGCCCTCGGGTCTTTTCGCTTTTCGTGACGCAGGACAGGCCTGCGCGCACGGAAACTCGGCAGGCGCGCGTGCGCGATCCCGCCGACGCAGTCAAACAAACATGGAGTAGGGGCAATGGCTCGCACCATCGGCACGGTGAAGTGGTTCAACGACGCGAAGGGCTTCGGATTCATCACTCCGGAGAACGGTGACAAGGACTGCTTCGTCCACCACACGGCGATCAAGATGGACGGCTTCCGCAGCCTCGCAGAAGGCGAGCGCGTGGAGTTCGACATCGTGCAGGGTGCGAAGGGGCCCGCAGCGGAGAATGTGACCAAGGTGAGCAAGTAACTTCGTCAGATCGCAACGAGAACGGGCCCTCGCGGAGCGGGGGCCCGTTGTCTGTTCCGGCGCGCCGCTCACTTGTGGCGGTAGATGACCCGGCCGCGGGTGAGATCGTAGGGGGAGAGCACGACGCTCACCCGGTCGCCCTCGAGCACGCGAATCTTGAACTTGCTCATCTTCCCGGCCGCGTAGGCCAGGATCTCGTGACCGTTCTCCAGCATCACCCGGTAGTTGCGGTCGGGCAGGACCTCGGTCACGACGCCTTCCATCTCGATGCCTTCTTCCTTGGCCATCCGGTATCTCCCCTGGGGTCGCTCGGGCCGGGCGGAATCTTGCGGGCCGGAGGCCCGGAAGCAACTCCGCCCTACGCGCGCGCGGGGAGGTCGCCCCGCAGCCGCTCGATCCGCTCCTCGACCAACGCGACGAGCTCGCCCATCAGCCGCGGCTCGAAGCTCAGCTCCGCCCCCGCCGCGGCGTAGATCTGGGGGAGGGGACGCGTGGCGCCCAACGCGAGCGCATCGCGGTAGCGCCGCACCGCGCCCACCGGATCGCGCAGGCTGTTGCGCCACACCTGCAGCGCGCCGAGCTCCGCAATGCCGTACTCGATGTAGTAGAACGGATAGAGGAACACGTGCAGCTGGCGGTACCAGCGCGCGATCCGCTCGCGCTCGAGGCCGCGCCAGTCCACGCCCTGCTCGAAGCGTGACCGGGTCGCGAGCCAGGCACGGTCGCGCGCCGCGGCATCGTGCCCTTCGCCGCTGGCGTAGATCCAGTGCTGGAACGCGTCCACCGACGCGATGTGGGCCAGGCTGATGAGCACGTCCTCCAGGTGCTCGATCCAGGCGGAGCGCGCCTCGTCGTGGGTGAAGTACCCCGTGGGCTTCACCAGGTGCGGCGCCGCGAGCAGCTCCATGGACATGGACGCGAGCTCGGCCGCCTCCGAACCGACGTGGCGCTGCCAGACGAGCGGCTGGCGGTGCGCGGCGAACGCGTGGAAGGCGTGCCCCGCCTCGTGGAGCAGCGTGTTCACGTCGTCCACCAAACCGACCGCGTTCATGAAGATGAACGGCCGCCCGTGGTATTGCAGCGTCTCGCAGTAGCCGCCCGGCGCCTTGCCCTTGCGGCTCTCGAGGTCGAGGAGGCCGAGATCGATCATCGTCCCGAATTCCCCGCCGAGCTCGGGCGAGACCCGCTCGAACATCCGCCGCGCCGTGCCGACGAACTCGTCGACGGTATCGAACGGACGGAGCGGCGCCGCGCGGTACGGGTCCACCTGCAGGTCCCAGGGCCGGAGCGCCTCCAGCCCGAGGCGCCGGCGGCGGTGCTCCAGGAGGCGCGCCACCGCCGGCACCACGGTCTCCTGCACGGCGGCGTGAAAGCGCTCGCAGTCCGCCGGCGTGTAGTCGAACCGGAACTTGGCCGGAAAGATGTAGTCGCGAAAGTTCGCGAACCCGGCGTTGCGCGCGGCACGCTGGCGCAGCTCGTACATCGTATCGAAGAGCGATGCGAGCGGATCGCGCTGGGCGACGTAGGGCGCCGTCGCCGCGCGCCACGCCCGCTCCCGGACCGGCCGGTCGGGGCCCTTGAGGAACGGCTGCAGCCGCGGCAGCGGCAACTGCTGTCCGTCCCACTCCGCCGTCATGGAGCCGGTGATGCGCTGGTACTTGGCGCAGTGCTCCTCGACCTCCGCGAAGATGGGCACGTTCGCCGCGCGGAAGATCTCGATCGCGGTGCGGAACCGGGTGATGGTGGTGTCGAGATCGGGTCGCCGGTAGCCCGTCTCGAGCAGCCGACGCGCGAGCGCGACGCTCCGCTCCTCCATGCGCGGAAGGATCTCGGTGGAAAACCGGAGGTGGTCGGCCTCCTTGTCGGGATCCGCGGTATCGCTGGTGTACGCGATCATGGCGAGCGCCGCCGCCTCGCTCACGAGCTCCTCGAGCCTGGACCAGGCCCGCAGCCAAGGCTCGACCCCGCCGCCGTTGAGGGGCCGCTCGGCGAGCTCGTCGTAGTAGGGTGCGATATCGTCCCACGTCGCCTTGGCGAAGGCGGCGGGCGAGGACGGAAGTACCGACGCGGTCACGAACGCTCCTCTCAGGTCCGTCTCAAAGTGGCCGCATCCGCCCGCAAAGACCAGCGCTCACGGCCCCGAGGTCCGCGCCTGGCGGTGGTACAGGTACGCGAGCACCAGCGAGACGAGCCCGAGGATGAACACGGACGCGACGCGGTAGAGCGCGTCCAGCGAAGACAGATCGAAGAGCAGCACCTTCGCGATCGCGAGCCCCGCCACCGCGAGGCCGCCGAGCCGGGCCGGACGGACGCCGCGGCGGAGACCGGTCACCACCAGCGCCGCTGCGAAGAGCAGCCACCAGGCGCTCACCGCGAGGCCGCCGGCGAGATCCGCAGTGCCCGGATCGAGCCCGGCTTGGCGGAACCACCGGTCGATCTCGCCCGTGACCCCGAACAGGGCGAGCGCGCCGGCGACGAGCCAGAGCCCGGCCCGGGTGAGGCGCGGGCCGTCGCCGTCCGGCGTGCGGCGGAAGAGCCCGGCGGCCAGCGCGACCGACACGCCGAGCGCGAGCCAGAGCACGAGCGCCCATGGCCCGACGAAGGCCGGCTCGGCGGGCGGCCGCGCCGGGAGGTCGTGGTCGAGCAGGTGAAGCAGCGCCCCGGCGAGCGCGAGTGCGGCGTACCAGCGGCCGTCGCTCCGCTCGAGCGCGTGGTCGGCCGCGGCGAACCCGACCGCGAGCGCCAGGAGCGCCGCGGGGGCCGCCACGCCGGACCAGCGATCGAGGACCGCCCAGGCGAGCCCCGCGGCCCCGACGACCGCGAACACCGGCCGGGGCCGCCCATACCCGGCCGCGAGGTACGCCGCGGCGACCACCAGCGCGGCGATCCCCCGCGGGTCGACGACGTACTCCGGCACGGCGCGGCCCACCGCCCAGCCGACCAGCATCGGCGTGACGAAGAAGTAGAGCGCTTCGCTCGCGAGCCAGCCCTGCGGGCCGGACGCCGCGACGATCCGGATCGGGCGGACCACCGGGTTGGCCAGCGCGTACCGCCAGACCGGCGCTGCCAGCACCACCGCGGCCGCGACGATCGGCCAGTGGGGCTCGATCCGGGGGCTCACCGTGCCGAGGAGCGCCCAGCTGCCCCAGAAGGCGAGGAAGCGCGTTTCCCACCAGCGCTCCCGCAGCCCGAGCGCGATGCCCCCCGCCCCGCCCACGATGGCGTACGCCAGCGCGCCGAGCGGCGCAGCCTGTGCGGCCGCCGCCCACCCCAGGCCGAAGTAGCTCACCGCGACCACGGCCGAGGTACCGCGCCACCGCTTGAGCGCGGCCACGGCACCGAGCCCGATGCCGACGCACCCGAGGTAGAGCAGCAGCAGGTCGGCGTGCGCGCGGTCGCGGCCCAGCAGCACCGGCGCGAAGAGCGCGCCGATGGCGGCGGTAGTGCCGAGCGCCTGGACGTCGATGGCGAAGGCGATCGCCGCGAGCGCGATCGAGGTGAGCGCGAGCGCGGCGATGCCGGAGGTCGGCGGCACCAGGCCGTACAGCCGCGCCGCGGCCCACAGCGCCAGGTAGATGATCGCCGCGCCGCAGCCGATGAGCGATGCGCCGTAGGTGCGATACCGCTCGAGCATTCGCCAGCCGAGGGCGCCCACGACGAGGCCGGCGGCGACGCCGCCGGCGCATCGCATCGTGGGCGAGATCCAGCCCCGCTCGAAGGCGAGCTTGAGCAGGTATCCGGCTGCGAGGATGAGGGCGAGTACGCCGACCGCGAGGAGCCCGCGCTGCCCGATCCATTGCTCGGCGCCGGGCATCCACGGGCGGCCGGGCGTCGGCGGGCGCGGCGGCGCTCCGGGCGGCGGGGTGGATCCGCCCGTCCCCGGCAGATCGGCCGCGGGCGCCGGCGGCGCGCCCGC
>DASSOD010000006.1:0-7691 GCA_035700905.1 Gemmatimonadales bacterium
GGCGGCGCGGATGAGCGCGCCGGTCTTCCCGCGATGCACCTCGGTGAGCTCGGCCAGGGCGAGCGGCCGGCCCTCCGCCTCGAGGTCCAGCCACTGGCCCCCGACCATTCCCTCGATCCCGCCGGCCTCGAACAGCGCAACGGCCATGCGGCCCAGCACCGGAGCGCCGATGCCAAGCTCCGCCGCGGCCTCCGCGAGCGCGCACGCCGCGACCGGAACCAGGAAGTACCCCGCCCGGGTCGCGACCGGCACGCTGAAGGCGCGGTGGGCCGTGGGCCGGCCCCGGCGCAGGTCGTCGTCGTCCATGCAGGGGAGATCGTCGTGCACCAGCGAGTAGGCGTGCACCGTCTCGACCGCGGCCGTGACGCCGGCGATGGCCGGCGATCGCCCGCCCGCCGAGTGGTAGGCGCCCAGCACGAGCGCGGCGCGCACGCGCTTGCCCGGGCTCCGGAGCGCGTAGGCCAGCGCCGCACCGGCGGGCGAGGGCACCTCGGCCTGGAGCCGCCGGGCCCAACGCTCCAGCCGCGCATCGGTGAGGGCGCGCGCTTGCTCGAGAACGGCGGCCGCCGCGGCGACCGCCGGGTCAGCCATCGAGCTGGGAGAGCCGGAGCGAGCCGTCCGCACCCTCCAGCACGGCGCGCACGGTGAGCTGCGCCTCGGCGAGCCGGGCGCGCGCCTCGCGCAGGCAGGCGACGCCCTGCTCGAAGAGCGCGAGGGCCTCGTCGAGGTCGAGCTCGTCGGACTCGAGCCGCCGGACGATCTCCTCCAGGCGGGCGAGCTGGGCGGCGAGCGAGGGAGAGGAAGATTCCGCCGTCATCGCTCACTCCGCGCGGGCGGCCACATCCCCGTCGCTCACGCGGAGCAGGAACGCGCCACCGCTGATGAAGTCCGCGCGCCGGCGGAGCAGCCGGCCGGCGCCGTCCCGCGGGACGGCGTAGCCGCGTTCCAGCACGCGGAGCGGGCTCAGCGCGTCGAGCTGCGCGGCCCGGCGGTCCAACTGGTGCCGCAGGCGCTCGAGCAGCTGCTCCACGGCCGCCTGGAGGCGGTCGCCCGCGCGCTCGAGCTGCTCCTCGGTGAGCTGCGCGCGGCGGGTCAGGGTGCCGGCGAGCCGCGCCGCGAGATCGTCGACCCGGCGGCGAACGTCCCGCGCGTCGGGCCAGACCAGCTCTGCCGCCGCCGAGGGCGTGGGAGCGCGCACGTCGGCCACCAGATCGCACAGCGTCACGTCGGTCTCGTGGCCCACCGCCGAGACCGTCGGCACCCGCACGGCGGCGAGGGCGCGGCAGACCGCCTCGTCGTTGAAGGCGGCGAGGTCGTCGCGGGCGCCGCCGCCCCGTCCCACGATGCAGAGATCTACGCCGTCGAGCCGGTTGACCCGCCGGAGGGCGGCGCACAGCTCGGCCGCGGCGCCGTCACCCTGCACCCGGGACCCCAGGACCAGCACCGTGGCGGCCGGCCAGCGCCGGCGGGTGACGGTGAGGATGTCGTGCAACGCCGCGCCGTCCGTGCTGGTGATCACCGCGACCACGGACGCGAACGGCGGCAGCGCGCGCTTGCGCGCCGCGTCGAACAGCCCGTCGCGCGCCAGCGCCGCCTGGGCTCGCTCCAGCGCGCGTTGCTGGTCGCCCACGGCCGCGGTGGGCACCAGCCGGGTGACCACGAGCTGGAACTCGCCCTTGGCCTCGTACATCCCCGGGGTGCCGCAGACGAACACCTCGGTGCCGTCGGCCGGCGGGCGGCCCGCCCGGGAGGCGTACGCCTTCCACATGCAGCAGCGCACCTGCGCGGCGCCGTCGCGCAGCGTGAAATACCAATGTCCGCTGGACCAGGCCCGGCATTGGAGGATCTCGCCCCTCACCCAGAGCGGCCCGAAGTGGCCCTCGATGAGCCCCTTCACCATGGCGGTGAGGTCTCCGACCGAGAGCACTTTGCCGGCCGGCAGCACGGCGAGGGGAAGCGTCACGCGGCCTGCTGCTCGAAGGCCTGGAGCGTGTTCTTGAGGAGCATCGCGATGGTCATCCGGCCCACGCCGCCGGGCACCGGGGTGATCCACGACGCCACCTCGGAGGCCGGGCCGTAGGCCACGTCGCCCACGATCCGGTAGCCCTTGGGCGCCGACGCGTCGTCCACCCGATTGATGCCGACGTCGATCACCACCGCGCCGGGCTGGACCATGTCCCCGGTCACGAACTCGGGGCGGCCGATCGCCACGACGAGAATGTCCGCGGTGCGGCAGATGCCCGGAAGGTCGCGCGACTTCGAGTGGCAGACGGTGACGGTCGCGTCGCCCCCGCGGCCCGGCTGGATCAGCATGTTCGCCATCGGCTTGCCGACGATGTTGGAGCGCCCCACGATGACGGCGTGGGCGCCCTTGGTCTCGATGCCCGAGCGCAGCAGCATCTGCTGCACGCCGAAGGGCGTGGCCGGGCGGAGCGCGGTCGGGTCGCCGATCACCAGCTTGCCCGCGTTCACCGGATGAAAGCCGTCCACGTCCTTGAGGGGATTCACCCGGTTGAGCACCCGCTCGGCGTCGATGTGCTTGGGGAGGGGGAGCTGGATGAGGAAGCCGTGGATCCGCGGGTCGGCGTTGAGCCGGTCCACCACCGCCAGCAGCTCGGCCTCGGCGGCGGTCTCGGGGAGCCGGACGGTCTCCGAGTGCATCCCGGCCTCCTCGCACGCCTTGCCCTTGGAGCGCACGTACACCTGGCTCGCGGGATTCTCGCCCACCAGCACCACGGCCAGCCCGGGCTGGCGGCCGCCCGCGCGGTAGGTGGCGACCTGCGCCGCGACCTCGGCGCGGATGGCGTCCGCGATGGCGACGCCGTCGAGCACGCGGGCGGTCATCGGGCGTAGTCCACGGCACGGGTCTCCCGGATCACCACCACCTTGATCTGACCGGGGTACTGCAGCTCGTTCTCGATCCGGCGGGCGATGGCGTCGGAGAGCTGCGCGGCGGCGCCGTCGTCCACCCGGTCCGGCGTCACCACCACCCGCACCTCGCGCCCCGCCTGGATCACGTTGCTCTTCTCCACCCCGGGGAAGCCGTTGGCGATCTCCTCCAGCCGCGTGAGCCGCTTGACGTAGCTCTCGAACGCCTCCCGGCGCGCGCCCGGGCGGGAGCCGCTGATCGAATCGGCCGCCTGCACCAGCACCGATTCCGCGGTCTCGTGGGGGACGTCGTCGTGGTGGGCCCAGATGCAGTTGATGACGGCGGCGCTCTCGCCGTACTTGCGCGCCACCTCCACGCCCAGTTCCACGTGGGTGCCCTCGGTGTCGTGGGTGAGCACCTTGCCGATGTCGTGCAGCAGGCCGCCGCGCTTGGCGAGCGCGGCGTCGAGGTGCAGCTCGCCCGCCATCATTCCGGCCAGCCAGGCCACCTCCTTGGAGTGGTCGAGGATATTCTGGCCGTACGAGGTGCGGTAGCGCATCCGGCCGATGAGCTTGATGAGCTCGGGGTGGAGGCCGTGGATTCCGGTGTCGTACGCCGCCTGCTCGCCCAACTCCACCAGCTGCGCCTCCAGCTCCCGCTGGCATTTGGCGACGATCTCCTCGATGCGCCCCGGGTGGATCCGGCCGTCGGTGATGAGCGCCTCGAGCGCGCGGCGCGCGACCTCGCGGCGGATCGGATCGAAGCAGGAGACGATCACGGTGTCGGGCGTGTCGTCGATGATCACGTCCACGCCGGTCGCGGTCTCGAAGGCGCGGATATTCCGCCCCTCGCGCCCGATGATGCGCCCCTTCATCTCGTCGCTCGGGAGCGCCACGGCGGCGACGGTGGTCTCGGCCGTGTGCTCGGCGGCGAGCCGCTGGGTGGCCATCGCGATGATCCGGCGCGCGTCGCGGTCGGCGGTGCGGCGGGCCTGCTCCTTGATGTCCCGCACCAGCGCGCCGGCCTGGGTGCGGGCCTCGTCCTCCACGCGCTGGAGGATCTCGCGGCGCGCGTCCTCGGCGGTGAGGCCGGCGACCCGCTCCAGCTTCGATCGCTGCTCCTGCACCAGCCGGTCGATCTCGCCCTCGCGGGCCCGCAGGTCGAGCTCGCGCTGCGCCAGCGCCTGCTCCTGCACCCGGAAGTTCCGCTCCTGCGCCGCGACCTCCTCCAGCTTCCGCTCCAGCGCCCGGCTCCGGTCGTCGGCCCGGCGCTCGGCCCGCTCCCACTCCTCGCGCCGCCGGGCGATCTCGCGGTCCAGCTCCTCGCGGAGCTGGAGCGCTTCCATCTTGGCGGCGACGAGCGCCTGCGAGCGCGACGCCTCCGCGTCCCGGTGGGCGTCGGCCCGGATCCGGTCGGCCTCGGTGCGCGCGGCGCCGAGGATGCCGCCCGCCGCCCGGGCCCGGGCGCGGGCGTAGATCAGGACGGCGAGCGCCGCCACGGCGAAGCCGGCGGCGAACCCGACGAGCAGCGGCAGCGGGGTCATTCGACGGCGGTGAGCGAGCCGCTCGCGCGGGGGCCGCGCTTGGCGGGCGGCAGCAGGCGGGCGAGCTCGTCGGCCATGGCGGAGAGGCGGTTGGCGATGTCGCGGTCGCCCCGGCGGGCCTGGAAGAGCTCGTCGGTGATGGCGAGCGCGGCGAGGATCGCCGCCTTGTGCGACTCCACGCTCGGCAGCATGTCCCGCACCCGCTTGAGGGAGGCATCGAGGTACGCGGCGACCTCCCGGGTGTACTCGGGCGGCAGCTCGGAGCGGACCGTGTACTCCTCGCCGCCGATCATCACCCGTACCGCGTTCTTGGGCGCGGTCACGTGGGCGTCCCTCCCTGCTCGAGGAAGGCGAGCCGGGCGGCCAACGCGCGCACCCGCTCCTTCGCGGCGTCAATCCGCTCCCGCAGCACCTGGTTTTCGGTTTCGAGCTCGATGATGCGTTGGCGCGCGCCCGAGAGCTCCGGGCCCTCGTACACGCCGCCTCGGGCGCGGATCTCCTGCAGCTCGGCCTCCGCCTTGAGCGAGCGCCGCCGCCAGGCCGCCACCTCGGTGCCGAGGTGGCGGAAGAGCTCCTCCAACTCGGCCAGCGCCTTCAGGTCGGGCCGCTCGTAGGTGTACCCCACCGTCAGCCTCCCGTCGAAGTGGCGGCTCCGCCGTCGCGCCGCCGCACGCCCAACTCGTCCTCGAGCGCGGTGAGGATGCGCTGCTCGGCGCCGTCCACCTCCCGGTCGCGCAGGGTGCGATCCGGCGCGCGGAAGGTGAGCCTGAGGGCCACGCTGCGAAATCCCGGCGCCACGCCGGGGCCGCGGTACTGGTCCAGCACCGCCACGCCCTCGAGGAGCGGCCCGCCCGCCCGCGCCAGCACGCGCCGGACCTGCTCCACCGTCACGGTCGCCGGCAGCAGCAGCGCGAGATCACGCTCGGACGAGGGGGTGGACGGCAGGGTGCGGAAGCGCGGCGGCTGGCGCGGCGACGGATCGATCTCGACCTCGAACCCGAACACCGGCGCCGCCCACGCGGGCGCGTCGGCCTCGAGCCCGGCCGCGCGCCCCACCACGCGCTGCCCCGGGGCGACGGCGATCCACGCGTCGCCTTCAACTTGCACGCTGGCCCCGGGATTTGCCAGAGCGACCGCGGCCTCGAAGAGTCCCTTGAGATCCCAGCGGTCGTAGTCGTCCCGCCCGGTGCCGGTCCAATGGCGCGGCTCGCGCGCCCCGGTCACGATCCCCGCCGCGTGAGGCGCCTCCAGCGGGCGACCCTCCGCCGCGCGGAACACCGTGCCCACCTCGAAGAGGCGCACGTCGCGCACGTGCGCCGCCCAGTTCCGTTCCGCGGCGCGGAGCAGCCCCGGCAACAGCTCGCGCCGGAGCGCGCGCTCGGTGGCGCTCACCGGATTGAGGAGCCGCACGGCGTCGGGAGCGTCGTCCGCCACCATCGGGAGGCTCGTCGTCTCCAGCAGCCCCTCCGCCGCGAGGCCGCGGCGGATGTCGCGCGTGACGCCCTCGACCGGCGCGTCGGCCAGCGTGCCCACGCGCGCGGGGCGGAGCTCGATCGGGAAGTCGTCGTACCCGTGGATCCGGGCGATCTCCTCGATCAGGTCGATCTCCCCGCGCAGGTCCGGCCGCCAGCCGGGCACGTCCACCGCCATGCGGCCGTCCTCCGGCTTGGAGAGCACCGCGGCGCCGATCGCCACGAGGCACCGCTCCAGCTCGGGCCAGGGCAGCTCGACCCCGAGGACCTGCGCGACCCGCGCCGGCCGGAGGAAGATGCGCGGCGGATGCGACGGCTCGGGCCAGAGGTCGAGCGGCGCGCCGTCCAGCGTGCCGCCGGCCGCGGCGAGCACCAGCTCGATGCAGCGGCGCATCGCGTCGGCGCCGGCCCAGAGATCCACGCCGCGCTCGAACCGGTAGCTGGCCTCGGTGGGGAGCGCGAGCCGGCGTCGGGTGCGCCGCACGGCCGAGGGCGTCCACCAAGCCGCCTCGAGCAGCACGTCGCGGGTCTCGGCGCGAACCTCGGCGCCTGCCCCGCCCATCACGCCGGCGACGCCGATGGCGCCCTCCGCGTCGGCGATGGCCGTCATCTCCGGGTCGAGCGTCCGGGCCTGATCGTCCAGCGTCACGAGCGCCTCGCCCGCGCGCGCCCGCCGCACGATCAGCCTGTCGCCGCGGAGAAGCGAGGCGTCGTACGCGTGCATCGGCTGGTTCAGCTCGAGCATGACGTAATTGGTGGCGTCCACCACGTTGTTGATCGCGCGGACGCCCACCGCCTCGAGCCGGCGCGCGAGCCATGCGGGCGAGGGGCCGACGCGCACCCCCCGCACCACCGCGGCGTGGAAGCGGCGGCACCCGGCCAGATCCTCGAGCGCGATCCCGATGCTCCCGGCCTTGCCGGCAACCTCGGCCCGGCGCGGCGGTGGCACGTCCAGCGCCTCCGCGCCGGGGATGGTGGGCAGCCGGAAGGGCACCCCGTACGCCGCGGCGAGCTCGCGCGCGACGCCCTTGTGGCCGAGCAGGTCGGGCCGGTTGGGCGTCACGTCCACCACCAGGCGGTCGTCGCCCAGCGGAAGCGCCTCGAGCAGCGGGGTGCCGGGCGGCGCCTCCGTATCGAGCTCGAGGATGCCCTCGTGGTCCTGGCCCAGGCCGAGCTCGCGCGCCGAGCACAACATCCCCTCCGAGACCTCGCCGCGAAGCTTGGCGCGCTCGATCCGCATGGGAACGCCGCCCTTCCCGTGCGGGACGGTGGCCCCGACGCCCGCGAAGGGATACTTCTTCCCGGGCGTGACGTTGGCCGCGCCGCACACCACCCGGCGCCGCTCCGGCGTGCCGTCGTTCACCACGCAGAGGCGGAGCCGGTCCGCGTTGGGGTGGGGGCGGACCGACTCCACCTGCGCCACCAGGATCTCGTCCAGCCCGCCGCCGAGCGGCTCGATCGCGTCCACCGGCGCGCCCAGCATCGCCAGCCTGCGGGCGACGTCCCGCGCCTCGAGCGGGCGGCGGAGGAACTCCTCCAGCCAGCGGCGGGAGACGTTCACGGCCGCTCCGCGGCGCCGCCGGTGATCGGCGCGAGCTGCGCCAGGAAGCGCACGTCGCCCTCGTAGAAGAGCCGGATGTCGGGGACCCCGTACCGCTGCAGCGCGATGCGTTGCGGCCCCATGCCGAACGCGAAGCCGGTGTAGCGCTCGTCGTCCAACCCGCCGTTCCGGATCACCGCCGGGTGCACCATGCCGCAGCCGAGAATCTCCATCCAGCCGGTTCCCTTGCAGGCACTGCAGCCGCTG
>DASSOD010000007.1:0-4851 GCA_035700905.1 Gemmatimonadales bacterium
CGATCACCGACGGGGCGATCCGGGCGATGGACCTGCGGCGGATCCGAACCTCCGAGGACGACTTCGGCCTGCTCACGTACGACCCGGCGTTCATGAATACGGCGTCGTGCCGGAGCGCCATCACCTACATCGACGGCGACCGCGGCATCCTCCGCTACCGTGGCTACCCCATCGAGGAGCTCGCCGAGCGCGCGTCGTTTCTCGAGGTGGCCTGGCTCCTGATCGAGGGCGAGCTGCCCACGCGGCAGCAGCTCGACTGGTGGACCAACGAGATCCGCTATCACACCTACGTCCACACCAACCTGACGAAGTTCCTCGAGGGGTTCCGGTACGACGCCCACCCCATGGGCATGCTGCTGGGCGCCGTGGGCGCGCTCTCGACGTTCTATCCCGACGCGAAGCACGTGCACGATCCGGAGAACCGGAAGCTCCAACGCATCCGCATGCTGGCCAAGCTGCCCACCATCGCGGCGTTCATCTTCCGGCACTCGCGGGGCCTGCCGTTCGTGTACCCGGACAACGACCTGGATTACATCGGCAACTTCGTGAACATGACGTTCAGCATCGGGGGCCGTCACAAGCCCAACAAGGTGCTGCAGCGGGCGCTGGAGATCCTGCTCATCCTCCACGCGGACCACGAGCAGAACTGCTCCACCAACGCGGTCCGCTCCGTCGGCTCGTCGCAGGTGGACCCGTTCTCGGCCATCTCGGCCGGCATCGCGGCGCTCTACGGGCCGCTCCACGGCGGCGCGAACGAGGCGGTGCTGCTCATGCTGGACGAGATCGGCGACCGGAAGCACATCCCCGACTTCATCGAGAAGGTGAAGGGCGGCTCCGACCGGCTGATGGGATTCGGGCACCGGGTGTACAAGTCCTACGACCCCCGGGCCAAGCTGGTGAAGAAGATCGCCTACGAGGTCTTCGAGCAGACCGGGCTCAACCCCAAGCTGGAGATCGCGCTCGAGCTGGAGCGGATCGCGCTCGAGGACGAGTACTTCGTGAAGCGGAAGCTCTACCCCAACGTGGACTTCTACTCGGGCCTGATCTACCAGGCGATGGGCTACCCGACCGACTACTTCACCGTCCTCTTCGCGCTCGGGCGCACGCCGGGCTGGTTGGCGCAGTGGGAGGAGATGATCACGGACAAGGAGCAGAAGATCGCGCGGCCGCGGCAGATCTACGTGGGCCACGGGCCGCGCGAGCTCGTGCCGATCGACCGCCGCTAGCGTCGCCGCGCCACGCCGCCGCCATGCGGCGTGGCGCTCCCCGGGGCGGTGCGCCTCTCCCGCGCGTCACGCGGTGCGGCGCGCCAGCAGACGCCCGATCAGCCCGCCGACGGCCCCCGCCACCGCCGAGCTCGCCGTGCCGAAGCCGAGCACGGCGGCCGGGACATCGCCGAACAGGTACGACACCAGAATGCCGGCGAAGGCACAGACCCCGCCCGCGGCGGCACCGCCTCCCACCGCCACGCCGGCCGTCCCGGGGCGCGCCCATCGCGCGTACAGGAGCCCAGCCACCAGCGAGAGCGCCATGCCGAGCGGCGCGAACAGCTGCTGCACCTCGGCGGCGTAGTGTCCCGAGATCACCATCGCGAGCTGCAGCAGCGTCCCCACCAGCGTGGCATTGACCAGCGGACGGGCGGGAGCGGACGCGGGGGCGGCGGTCATGGCTGAGCTCCTTGCGAGTGAGGGTGAACGCCCGGCGGGCCCGCGCGCGACGGAGTGACGCACCTCTAGGCCGATTCCTTCCGGGTGCGGCGGGAGCGGGGCGAGGCGGCCGCCTCCAGCCGGGCGAAGTAGTCGCGGAGCCGCGCAACCGACGCGTCGAACGCCGCCAGGGTGCGATGCGTGCGGGCCTGCATCACCCCGCCCTCCATCACGGCGAGCACGAAGCTCGCGAGCGCCGAGCGGTCGGTGCCGGGCGGCAGCCGGTCCGCCGCCTGGTCCAGGCACCGGCGGACGGCGGCGGTCCACCCCGCGAAGTTGGCGGCCAGCAGCTCGCGCACCGGCGGGTCGGGCTCGTGCAGCTCCAGCGCCAGGCTGCCGATCGGACAGCCGTAGGCGCAGTCCGTGCGCTCGAGCGCCTGTCGGTACCGCGCGAGCAACGCAAAGATCCGCTCCACCGGATCGCTCACGCCCCGCCATGCGGGATCGAGGAGCATGGGGTAGATCCCCTCGCGGTAGCGCTCCAGCACCGCGAGGAGCAGGTCCTGCTTGGTGGGGAAGAAGTGGTAGAGGCTGCCGCTGTTGGCGCCCGCCTCGTGGAGGATGTGGGCGATGCTGGTGGCGCCGTAGCCCTTGAGCCAAAAGAGCCGCATGGCCACGTCCACCAGGCGCTCGCGGGTCGCGGGGGCCACGGGAGGCCTCGGTTGATTGAGCGGTCAACCAAGCTACGGCGCGCCGGCGCGGCGGTCAAGCCGCCCGCGCTCGCGCGCCGACCGGGCGCAACGGGCCTGCGTGCGCTCGCGCGGGCGACTGGTCGCACCCGTTCACGTCGTCTATAGTTTGACCGCGCCGTTTCCGCCCACCGCGACGAGGACCGTGATCGACCTTCGCTCCCAGCTGCAGGCCGCCCTCGGTGAGCGGTACGAGGCCCTCCGCGAGATCGGGCGAGGGGGCACGGCGGTCGTGTTCCTCGCGCACGACCGCCGCCACCACCGCGCGGTCGCGCTCAAGGTCCTCCGCCCGGAGGTCGCGGCCGCGATCGGCGCGGAGCGGTTCCTCCGCGAGATCCGGATCGTCGCGGGCCTGCAGCATCCGCACATTCTCCCGCTGCACGACTCGGGCGAGGCGCCGTCCGGCGCGCCCGGCGTCGGGCTGCTCTACTACGTCATGCCCTTCGTCGAGGGCGAGTCGCTGCGCCACCGGCTGAACCGGGAGGGGCGGCTGCCGCTCGATGCGGCGCTGCAGATCGCGCGCGAGGTCGCGAGCGCGCTCGACTTCGCCCACGCGAACGGGGTGATCCACCGCGACGTGAAGCCGGAGAACGTGCTGCTCTACGGCGGGCACGCCGTAGTGGCGGACTTCGGCGTGGCGCACGCGGTGGAGCCCGCCGACGGCGGGACGCGGACCGCGGCCGGCATCGTGCTCGGCACTCCGGCGTACATGAGCCCGGAGCAGGCGGCGGGCGAGGCCGTTCTGGACGGACGGAGCGACCTCTACAGCCTGGGGTGCGTCGTGTACGAGATGCTCGCGGGCGTGCCGCCGTTCGTGGGCACGGCGGCCCGCGAGCTCATGGCACGCCACGCGCTCGAGCCGCCGCCGCCGCTCCGCGCCGCCCGCCCCGACGCGCCCGGCGCGGTCGAGTACGGGGTCGCGCGCGCGCTCGCCAAGGATCCGTCGGATCGGGTGAGCACGGGCGCGGAATTCGTGGCCCTCCTGAGCGGGCGCGGCCGTGCGCCGGCGCCCGCGCGCACCGCGCCGCGGATGTGGGTGGCCGCCGTCGCGGCGGTGGCCGCGGTGGCCGCGGGCGCCGGACTCTGGCGCTGGCACACCGCCGGCGGCGAGCCGCCGCCGGCCGCGAGCGGCAGCATCGCGGTCATGCCCTTCTCCGTGAGCGGGACCGACAGCCTCGGCCTGCGAAGCGGCATGGTGAACCTGCTCAGCACCAAGCTCGACGGCGCCGGCGATCTCCGGACCGTGGACCCGCGCGCGCTGCTCGGGTATCTCGGCCCGGACGCGGGCGGCACGCTCGACCCGGAGCGCGCGGGGCGCGTCGCGGAGCGGTTCGGCGCGGGGTTGTACGTGCTCGGCGACCTGTTCGAGCTGGGCGGGCGGCTGCGGCTCAGCGCCTCCCTGTACGACGCGCACCGGGGCACCGCCCCGATCGCCAAGGCGAGCGCCGAGGGGGAGACCGGCCGGGTGTTCGAGCTGGTGGACTCGGTGGCCGCGCAGCTCCTCGGACGCTGGGGCGGCAAGGAGTCGCAGTTCACCGCGATCGCCGCGGTCACCACCGGGTCGCTTCCCGCGCTCAAGGCGTACCTCGAAGGGGAGAGCGCGTTCCGCGGGGGGCGGTTCGACCAGGCGGTCGACGCGTTTCAGCGGGCCGTCGCCGAAGACTCGAGTTTCGCGCTGGCCTGGTATCGGATGAGCGTCGCCGCGGAGTGGCTCACCCGCTCGGACGTGACCGTCGAGGCGGCGGAGCACGCGGCCCGGCACGCGGACCGCCTGTCGGAGCACGACCGGCAGCTGCTTCGGGCCTTCCGGGCCGCACGCCGCGGCGCGGGCGCGGAGGCTGAGCGGCTCTACCGGGACATCACGGCGGCCTACCCCAGCGACGTCGAGGCCTGGTTCCAGCTCGCCGAGACGATCTTCCACTTCGGCCCGCTGCGGGGCCGTCCCGCCGCGGATTCTCGGGAGGCATGGGAGCGGGTGCTCTACTTCGAGCCCAACTTCTTCGCCCCCATGGTCCACCTTGCCCGCATCGCCGCGCTGGAGGGGCGGCGGGAGGCGGTGGACTCGATCGTGCGCCGGATCGCCGCGCTGCGCGGCCGCTCCGCCGACACCACGGCGACGGTGCGCTCGGAGTCGCTCGAGTTGGAGACGCTCCGCGCCTTCGTGGTGGGCGATTCGACCGCCGAGGCGGAAGCGCTTGCCCGGCTCGAGGACGCAAGCGACGTCACGCTGGCGCTCTCGACCTGGGCGGTCGCATCCTACGGGCGGCGCACCGACGGAGCCATGCGGATCGCGCGGGAGCTCGCCGCGCCGACCCGCGCGCCGTCCTCGCGCATCATCGGGCGGCAGCTCGCCGGAAACCTTCTCAGCTCGGCGGGGCACCTGCAGGCCGCGCGGCGCGAGGCCGAGGCGCTCGCGGCCGACGATTCCTTCGGCGCGGCGGCGAGCGCGGCGCTGC
>DASSOD010000008.1:0-16906 GCA_035700905.1 Gemmatimonadales bacterium
GAAGGGCGCCTCTTGGGTGAGATGGACCGAGCCGCGTTTGGCCAGCTCGAGCAGGGCGATCAGCGTGGAAAGGACGTCGGCGATGGTGGGCGCGGGGCCGAGTGCCTCCCGCCAGTCCATCCGCTCCCGGGTCTCGAGCAGCGCCTCCACCCGGGCGATGGCGCCCTCCACGTCGAGCGGCCGCGCCACCACCCGGTGCAGCACCGGCGAGGGGATCGCCGCGACCACCCGCTCCACCGCCTGCAGCAGCTCGAGAAGGTCGAGCGTGAGCGGCGGCGGGGGCAGCGCCGGCGGCGGCGGCAGGTATCCACGAGCCAACCGGTCGGCGCGCCGCTCGGCCGCGTGCCCCAGCCACAGCGCCACCTCGCGGATCTGCTGGTACTCCAGGAGCCGGCGCACCAGCTCCGCCCGCGGATCCTCCCACCCCTCGTCGTCGAGGTGGCGCGGGAGCAGCATCTGGGCCTTGAGCCGCACCAGCCGGCTCGCCATCTCCAGGTAGTCCGCAGCCTGGTTGAGCCCGAGCTCGTGGATCGCCTGGAGAAACTGGTCGCAGATCCGCGCGATGGGGATCTCGGCGATCTCGATCTGCTCCTCCCTGAGGAGGTGCAGCAAGAGGTCCAGCGGGCCCGAGAAGCTGTCGAGCTGGACCACGAACCCCGGCTCGGCGCCCAGCGCCGCGGTGGGCGGCGGCGCGGCCAGCTCGGGAGCCTGTGCCGTCGTCATTGGAAGATGTTCCAGCCGTTGCCGACCGCGTAAGGCCGGACGAGGTACAGCAGATACCCGAAGCCGTAATTGGCCGGCGCGAGCAGCCAGCCGAGCACGGGCTGGGCAAACAGCAGGAGTACCAGCAGCGGCAGGAACCCGAACCGCTGCAGCGACCGATAGCG
The DNA here is from genome assembly GCA_035700905.1 of Gemmatimonadales bacterium. Lineage (GTDB taxonomy): Bacteria > Gemmatimonadota > Gemmatimonadetes > Gemmatimonadales > GWC2-71-9 > DASQPE01. Next base: position 888 of record DASSOD010000008.1, read on the forward strand.
CGCGCCGAGCTTGGCGGGGAGCAGATGATAGAAGAGATGCGAGCCGTCCAGCGGCGGAATCGGAATCAGGTTGAAGAAGGCGAGCAGCAGGTTGATCTGGATCCCGAGCACCATCATGCGCTGCGCGGTGTCCGCCACCGGCGCCAGCCCCGGCGCCGCGGACGCGGCGAACCCGAGCGCGACGAACACCAGCGCGCAGGCGATGGCGAGCAGCATGTTCGTCACCACCCCGGCCGCCGACACGATGATGTCTCCGCGACGGTAGTTGCGGTACTTCCGAGGGTTCACCGGGACGGGCTTGGCCCCGCCGAACGTGAACATCCCCTTGGACCCGAACCAGAGCAGCGCCGGAAGGAGCACGCTCATCCACGGGTCGATGTGGGGCAGCGGGTTCAGGGTGAGCCGGCCGAGCATGTAGGCGGTATCGTCGCCCTGACGGAGCGCCGCGATCCCGTGGGCGTACTCGTGCGCGACCAGGGAGAAGACGAGCACCGGCAGAGCGAGGATGAAATCGTGCAGCAGCGGGGGCGTCCTGGGCTGGTGACCGCGAGAAGGTTAATAACCGCCCTACCTTCAAGTCAAAACGCGGTGCCGCTTGACCTTGCGGCGTGCTCCCTCTAGCTTTGCCGGCTCACCGATCCGGCGCCGCGACCGCACCACGCGTCTGCGCGCCCACCAACTCCCGTACCGAGGTACGCCGTGCCGCGAACCAAGTCCGCCAAGAAGCAGTTGCGTCAAGCCCGCGCCGGCACGCGCCGCAACCGGATGCAGCGGAGCGAGCTCCGCACCGCGCTCAAGAAGGTGCGCTCGGCGGCAACCGGTCCGGAGGCGGCCAAGGCCTACGCCGATGCGGTCAAGCTGCTGGATCGGGCCGGCCGGAAGAACCTGGTGCACCGCAACGCGGCCGCCCGCCAGAAGAGCCGCCTCGCCAAGCTCGTCTCGAAGAAGGGCTGAGCCCGGGCCGCTCAGAGCGCGGCCAGTTCGGCCCCGCAGCGCTCGCAGTACCACTCCGTCGCGCGGTTCAGGGTCCCGCACTCCCCACACTTGAGCGTCTTCTGCTGCGAGGCGTGGCCCGGCTTGGCCGAGGGTTGCGTCGCAGCCGGCGCGCCCGCGCGCTCCGGCGCCGCGGCGTGCTCGCCGCTCCGCCGCCCCGATTTCCGGTCGTCTCCGCTCACCGATTTGAGGAATGCGAGCTCGTCCATCTCGGACGGCGTGGGGCGCCCCCGCGGCGGCTCCGCCGCGGCCGCGGGCTTGGGGACGAAGCGCGGCGCGGAGGGCGCGGCGGCGGGCTGCGCCATCTCGCCGAGCGGCTCCACCGGCGCGGGAGCGCCGACGGCGGCGTCCACGTCGGGCGTCGGATCCGGGAGCATCTCGATCGGCGGCGCCGGGCGGGGGCCCGACGAGCTGAGGGCGGGCCCCGATGCGCGAATCGGCTCCGCGACGGGCGCGGGCGTGGGCGCCTCCGTGATGAGCGACTGCACCTCGACCAGACGGGTGATCTCGCTCACGACCTGCGCGAGCTGACCCTGCACCGCCTCGAGCGTGTGCGAGGCTTCCTCGTTGAGCCGCTGCCAGTCCTCCTCGGAGTACTCGCCCACCGCGTGCCGGACGCTCGCCTCCGCCAACGTCTCCTCGGCCGTGGCGCGCTGCGACTCCAGGTCCGCCTGCGTGGTGCGGTGCCGGTCCAGCTCGTCGTGCACGGCCTCGGCGTGGGACTTGAGCTCCTCGATGACCGCGCGGAGCCGGCCCTCGTAGTCGGCCCGCACTTTCTCCCGCACGGCGAGCGGGGCCGTGCCGGCCGCGGCATCCAGTTTGGCGAGCCACTGCTGGAATCGGGCTCGCTCCTGCAGCAACGCGTCGATGGACGCGCCGGTCGAGGTGGGCGAATCAGCCATCGCGGGGCTTTCCTCTCACTAGCTCGAGAGCGTGAATCTGCTCGGGGGTCAGGCGGGTCACCGCGCCCAGGCCGCGGGCGGCGAGCAGGATCCGGGCGGCGTGCTCCAGCGATTCCATTCGGATCCGGGCGGCGGCCAGATCGGCGCCCCAGGTGACCGCGCCGTGGTTCGCAAGAAGCACCGCGGGGTGGCTCGCGAGGTACGGCTCGGCCGCGTCGCCCAGCGCCGGCGTGCCCGTGGTGGCGTACGGCACGATCGGCACCTCGCCCATCAGCAACACGACTTCCGGAAGCACGTCGCCCGGGATCGGCTCGCCGGCCACCGCAAAGCCGGTCGCCGTCGGGGGGTGCGCATGTACCACGGCACCGCAGTCCGGCCGGCGGCGGTAGACCCGCAGGTGCAAATCTAATTCGGTGCTCGCCGCCCGACACCCGCGGCGGCGGCGCCCCGCGAGGGTCACCTCGACCAGGTCGGCCGGCCGGAGCTCCGCCTTGATGGCGCCGCGGGGCGTGACCAGGATCCGGTTGGGCGCGAGCCGAACGGACACGTTCCCGTCGGCGCCGGCGATGAGTCCCGCCTCCCAGAGCCGGCGGCAGCACAGCACCACTTCGCGGGCCGCGTCACGCGTGCGCATGCCGCTCCCGCCGCCCCGTCCGGCGGGGTGGCGGGCCTGATCCCCGCGGAGGAATCCCCGCGCGCCCCGTCAGTCCCCCCGCTGGTAGACGATCTGGCCTCGCACGATCGTGAGCGTCGGGCGCCCCACCAGCTGTCGCCCGCGGAACGGCGTGTTGCGGCTCCTGGAGAACCACTCGTCCGGGCGCACGGTCCACGATGCGCCCGGATCGAACACGGTGACGTCCGCGGGCGCACCCGGCGCGAGCGTGCCGCCGGGAAGGTTGAAGATCCGCGCCGGCAGCGTGCTCATGCGGTTCACCAGCTCCTGGAGCGTGAGCCAGCCCGGCTCCACCAGTTCCGTGATCGCGAGGCCGAGCGCGGACTCCAGCCCGATGATCCCGTTCGGCGCGTCGTCGAACTCGCGCTCCTTCGCGTCGTAATGGTGCGGCGCGTGATCGGTGGCGATCACGTCGATGGTGCCGTCCTTGAGCGCCGCGCGGATCGCCTCGCGGTCCTCCGCCTCGCGCAGCGGCGGGTTCATCTTGGCGTTGGTGTCGTACCCCTCGCACGCCTCGTCGGTGAGCGTGAAGTGGTGCGGCGTCGCCTCCGCGGTGACGCGGATGCCCCTCTCCTTGGCGCGGCGGATGATCTCCACCGAGCCGCGGGTGGACACGTGACAGAGGTGGACGTGGCCGCCGGTGAGCTCCGCCAGCAGGGCGTCGCGCGCGACCATGATCTCCTCGGCGGCCGCGGGGATTCCCTTGAGCCCGAGCCGCGCGGAGACCAGACCCTCGTGCATGGCGCCGCCGGCGGAGAGCGTCGGATCCTCGCAGTGATCCGCCACCGGAATGCCGAAGGTCTTGGCGTATTCCAGCGCCGTGCGCATCAGGTGGCTCGAGACCACCGGCCGTCCATCGTCGCTCACGGCCACGGCGCCCGCGCCGACCAGCTCGCCGAACTCGGCGAGCTGCTGCCCCTTCTGGCCCACCGAGATCGCGCCGATCGGATAGACCCGCGCCCGGGCCGCGCGCTGCGCCTGCGCCTTGATGAAGCCGACCACGCCCTGGTTGTCGCACACGGGATCGGTGTTGGGCATGGCGCACACGGCGGTGAAGCCGCCGGCCGCGGCCGCCATGGCGCCGGTGGCGACGGTCTCCAGGTCCTCCTGCCCCGGTTCGCGGAGGTGCACGTGGAGGTCGATGAGCCCCGGGCAGACCACCTGGCCGCCGGCGTCCACCACCATCGCGCCGTCCGGCGTCCCGAGGTTTCGGCCGAGGCCCTCCACCCGGCCCTCGCGGAGGTAGAGGTCGGCGCGCTCGTCCAGCCCGCGCGAGGGGTCGATCAGGCGGCCCCCGCGCATGAGGATCCCGCTCAACGGTCCTCCCCCTTCCCCGCGGCCGCCGCCCAGTCGGGCGACCCTCCGGCGAGGAGGTACAGCACCGCCATCCGCACGGCGACCCCGTTGGTCACCTGCGGGAGGATCACGCTGTGGGGGCCGTCGGCCACGTCGCTGTCGATCTCCACCCCCCGGTTCATCGGTCCCGGGTGCAGGATGAGCAGGTCCTTCGGCGCGCGGGCGAGCCGCTCGGTGGTCACCCCGAACACACGGTTGTACTCGCGCAGCGATGGAATGAAGCCCGCCTGCATGCGCTCGAGCTGGAGCCGGAGCACGTTCAGCGCGTCGGCCCACTGGATCGCGTCCTCGATGCGCGGCAGCAGGGTGACGCCGAGCGCCTCGATGCCGCGCGGCATCAGCGTGGCCGGCCCGCAGACGCCCACCTCCGCGCCCAGCTTGAGCAGGCCCCAGATGTTGCTGCGCGCCACCCGGCTGTGCAGGATGTCGCCGCAGATCGCGACCTTGAGTCCGCGGATCCGCTTGAAGCGATCGCGGAGCGTGAGCAGATCGAGCAGCGCCTGGGTCGGGTGCTCGTGCTTCCCGTCGCCCGCGTTGATCACGTTGGACCGGATCCGCTGGCCGAGAAACTGCGCGGCGCCGGACGAGCCGTGGCGGATCACCACCATGTCGATCCGCATCGCCTCCAGGTTCCGCGCGGTGTCCACCAGAGTCTCGCCCTTGGCCACCGACGAGCCCTGGGACGCGACGTTCACCGTGTCCGCGCTCAGCCGCTTCTCCGCGAACTCGAACGAGATCCGGGTGCGGGTGGACGCCTCGAAGAAGAGATTGACGATGGTTTTGCCGCGCAGCGCGGGGACCTTCTTGATCGGCCGCTCGCTCACCTCCTTGAACGGCTCCGCCGTGTCGAGGATGAGCTCGAGCTGCTCGGTGCTCAGGTACTCGAGCCCGACCAGGTCCTTGCCGAGGCTCGGGGCCGCGGTCACCTGGCGCCGCCTCGCACCAGCTCCACGGCGTCTCGCCCGTCGAGCTCGCTCACGAACACGTCCACCCGGTCGCCGGGGCCGGTCGTCACGCTGGTGCCGACGATGTCGGCCTGGATGGGAAGCTCGCGTCCGCCGCGGTCGATCAGCACGCAGAGGAGGATGCGCTGCGGCCGTCCGAAGTCGGCGCATTCGTCGAGCGCAGCCCGCACGGTGCGGCCGGTGTACAGGACGTCGTCCACGATGACGACGGTCTTGCCGTCGAGATCGGGCAGGCTGGTCTCGCCCACGACGGGGCGGGGGCCGACGGTCTGGAGGTCGTCGCGGTAGAGGGTGATGTCCAACTTGCCGACGGGAATGCGGGCGCCCTCTGCCTGCTCGACGAGCCGGCGCAGTCGGGCCGCCAGCTCCACCCCCCGCCGCTGGATCCCTACGAGCACGAGGTTCTCGGTTCCCCCGCACCGCTCGACGATCTCGGAAGCCATCCGCGCGAGAGCCCGACCGATGGCTCGGTCGTCGAGGAGCTGGGTGCGAGGTGACATCTCGGGCCGCAAAGCTAGTCCCCGCGCTCCCCCCCGGCAAGTGACGACGGCACCGGCGCATACCGGTCGCGGGAGCCCCCCCACGGCGCGCGCGGCGGCGATTCGGGGGGCGCCGCGCCGATGTATTATTCCGGGAACCGCCTCGCGAGCCGCCCATGTCCGTTGGCCGATTACCGCTGGTCCGCCGCCGCAGCGCCGCGCTGCGCATCGCCGCGGTGCTCCTCGCGGTCGCGCTCGCCGCGTGCTCCAAGAACCCCCCGCCCGATGAGCCCGAGCCCGGCTCGCCCGACGCCGACATCGTCGTCATCGTGGAGAACCGGCGCTCCGACGACGCGCTGGTCGAGATCGTGCGCGACGGGCAGCGGCAGCGGCTCGGCCTCATCACCGCGCAGAATACCTCGAGCTTCGTGGTGCCGTGGGCGCGGCTGGTCAACGCATCCCGCGTCGTGCTCACGGTGCATCCGATCGGCACCAACGAGCGCTACGTCAGCGACAACCTGGTGATGCGGCCCGGCAGCGAGGTCTCGCTCACCGTGAATCAGATTCTGCGACAGTCGTACGTATCGGTGTACTGACGCGGAGCGCGGGAGCGGCAACCGCCCCCGCGCGGTCGAGCTCGAGGGCGCCGCGTACAAACAACCGGAGCCGCCGAAAGTCGTCGGCGGCTCCGCTCGCGTCGTGGGTGACGGACAGGGCGGGATTCGAACCCGCGAAACCCTTTTGAGGTTTACACGCTCTCCAGGCGTGCGCCTTCAACCACTCGGCCACCTGTCCCTGAGCCGTTGCAGGCGGCGAAGTTAGCCGAGCGCCGGCGGCCCCGTCAACGCTCGCGGCGGTGGCGGCACGCTCAGATCGCGCGGGCCATGGGGCGCTCGGCCGGCGCATCCGGGAGGTAGGCGTCGAAGACGCTGCACAAAGTTCTGAGGAAGAGCCGGCCGCGGGGGGTGACCCGCACGCGGGCGTCCCCCCCCTCGACCAAGCCGTCCTCCGCGAAGGCCAGGAGCCGCTCGAACGAGCCCGCGAGCGCCCCCTCCCCCACCGACGCGGGAAGCTCGAGGCGGCACATGAGGTCGAGAATCGCCGCACGCCGCGCGAGGTCGTCGGCGGTGAGCCGGTGCCCGCGGACGACGGGCAGGCGGCCGGCATCGATCGCCGCCTCCCAGCCGCTCAGGTTGCCGTCGCCCTGCGCCAGGCAGCCGCCCACCTCGCTGATCGCGCTCATGCCGAAGGCGAGCAGATGCTTCGCCGGCATGACGGTGTATCCGTTGAAGTTTCGATGGAGCCGCCCGCTCGCCGCGGCGATCGCGAGCGCGTCGTCCGGCCGCGCGAAGTGATCGAAGCCGATCCAGCGGTACCCCCCGCCGACCAACATCTCGATCGCGACGCGGTTGAGCGCAAACCGCCGCTGGGCCTCCGGCAGCCCGTAGCGCTCGAGCGCGCGCTGGTGCGGCTGCACCGTGGGCACGTGCGCGTAGCCGAAGCAGGCGATCCGGTCGGGGGCGAGCGTCAGCACCGACTCGATCGTGGCGGCGAAGCCGGCCTCGGTCTGGCGGGGAAGCCCGTAGATCAGATCGAGGTTCACGCTTCCGAACCCCGCCGCCCGCGCCTCGTAGGCGACCCGCCGCACCAGCTCGAGCGGCTGGATGCGGCCGATCGCCTGCTGCACCTCGGGATCGAGGTCCTGCACCCCGAGGCTCATCCGGCAGAACCCCAGCTTCCGCAGCACGGCGAATTGGCCGGCGCTCGCGTGGCGCGGATCCACCTCGATCGACGCGTCGGCCCAAGAGTCCATGCGGAAGCGCTCCCGCAGCATGCCGCCGAGCCGCTCGAGCTGGGCGTCCGCGAGATAGTTCGGCGTTCCGCCGCCCAGGTGGATCTGGCTCACCCGTCGGCCCCGGCCGAGGACCTCGGTCACGAGGTCCATCTCGCGCTCCAGCCGGTCGAGGTAGGCATCGATGCGGTCTTTCCGGCTGGTGATCCGGACGTTGCAGCCGCAGTAGAGGCAGCGTAGCGCACAGAACGGCAGGTGAACATAGACGGAAAGGGGCACGCCCGGCTCGGCGGCCGCCCGCTCCAACGCCTCGCGGTATGCCGCCGCGCCGAAATCGCGGCCCCAGGCCGGCACCGGCGGGTAGCTCGTGTACCGGGGCACCGGCCGGCCGAGCCGGTTCAGGAGCTCGGGTGTTATGCCTCGGAACGCCTCGGCGGGATCGGTGAACATCGCCCGTATTTTGGCGGGCGCCGGTTGAAAAAAGCCTGAAGCGCCGGTGAAGGGTGGGACAGACGGTGTGACATACGGCACGACCGCGCCGGAGCGAACAGCAGATCATTCCTAGAGGTAGGCTGACCGGGACGCTGGCGCGCAACATCTGGCCCGCCTTATGCTGGAGTTGGCGCGGCAACCCGTCCCGGCCGTTCTCGGGCACCCCTTGCCGGAGCCAGTTGTATGCAGTCTCCCCTCGTCGTAGAAGCGCTGCGCGAACAGCTCCACCGCGTCATGGAATGGCACGCCAACGAGCGGCCCGGCTTCCGCTGGGGCTGCGTGATCCATCGGCGGAACGAGCGGGGCCGGTTCCGCTTCGGGTGCGTGAGCCAGGGCGGTGAGAGCTTTCTTCTGACCGAGCGGCTCCTGCAGGAGCTGTCCCAGCACCCCTGCTGGCTCGACGGCGCCGTGCGCGTTACGCTGGAGTGCCGGGAGTCGGTGCCCGAGCCCGAGTTGGAGGACCTGCAGCGCCCCGATCGCCCGCCGCTGGTCGAGGCCATGGCGGTGTACTTCGATCCCGGTGCGAGCGGCAGCGACGCCGCGATGTTCCAGGCGATGGCCGGCGTCCTCACCCCCACCACCTGCCCTACCGAGCTCTTTCTTCTGACCCGGGAGCGTCCGGCGGGGTGGCCGCTTTAGGCGGAAGGCGCAAGGCGCAAGGCGGAGGCCGGAATGACCAAGGGGGTGCTTGCGCACTCCCTTCTTCATTGTCGGACACCTGTACTTCCGCCTTGCGCCTTCCGCCTTCCGCCCTACTTCAGGAAGAGCAACTCCCGATAAGTCGGCAGCGGCCAGAGGTCCGCGCTGACGAGCGTCTCCAGCGCATCCACGACGGTGCGGAGGCGGGCCATCGCCGGCTTCACCGACGCCTTGATGTGCTGCGCGTGCCGGAACGGATCGTCGTCGTGATGGCCGGCGGCCCGCTCCAGATCGGCCGTCGCCGCGCGCAGCTCGCCCACCAGGCCCACGAACTCCTTGAGCGCGGCCTGCGCGTCGGGCGCGCGCACGCCGGCGGCCTCCGTGGCGGACACCGCCCGCGCCACCCGCTCCTGGTGCAGCAGCGCGGCGGGCAGGATCTGCGTCCGCGCGATGGAGACCATGGTCTCCGCTTCGATCCCGAGCTGCTTTACGTACTTCTCGATCGCGATGTGGGTGCGCGACTCCACCTCGGTCTTGCTCAGCACGCCGTAGCGCCTGAAGAGCTCGACGTTCTTCCGGCTGCTGAGCACGGGGAACGCGTCCACCGAGTCCTGCAGGATCGGGAGCCCGCGGCGGGTCGCCTCCGCGTGCCATTCGGCGGAGTAGTTGTCTCCGTCGAAGATGACTCGCTTGTGCTGCTTGAGGGTCCGCTTGAGCAGCGCGAGCACGCTGGCCTGGAGCCGGGCCTCGCTCTTGCCGGCGCCGGTCCGCTCCAGCTCCGTCGCCATGTAGTCGAGCGATTCGGCGACGATGGTGTTGAGCACCGTGTTGGGCCACGCGATGCTCTGGCTCGAGCCCACCGCGCGGAACTCGAACTTGTTGCCGGTGAACGCGAAGGGAGACGTGCGGTTGCGGTCGCCCGAATGGCGCGGGAGCTGGGGCAGCGTCCGCGCGCCGAGGTCCAGCGTGCCGCCGCGCAAGGTCCGCTTGGGCTGGCCGTTCTCGATCTGCGCCAGGATGTCGGTCAGCATGTTGCCCAGGAAGATCGAGATGATGGCCGGCGGCGCCTCGTTGGCGCCCAGCCGGTGGTCGTTCGCCGCCGAGGCGATGGAGCTCCGGAGCAGATCCGCGTGCAGGTCCACCGCGCGGATCACCGCGGTCAGGAACACCAGGAACTGCATGTTGGTGTGGGTGTCGTCCTGGGGGTCGAGCAGATTGACACCGGTGTCCGTCGCCATCGACCAGTTGTTGTGCTTGCCCGACCCGTTCACGCCGGCGAACGGCTTCTCGTGCAGGATCGCCACCAGGCCGTGCCGGAGCGCCACGCGCTTGAGCGTTTCCATCATGAGCATCTGGTGGTCGCTCGCGATGTGGCTCGCCTCGAAGAGCGGGGCGATCTCGTACTGCCCGGGGGCCACCTCGTTGTGCCGGGTCTTGACCGGCACGCCCAACCGGTAGAGCTCGCGCTCCACCTCCCCCATGAACCCGAGCGCCCGCGGCGGTATGCTCCCGAAGTAGTGGTCCTCGAGCTGCTGGCCCTTGGGCGGCCGCGCGCCGAACACGGTACGCTCGCAGGTCACGAGGTCCGGGCGCCGGAAGTAAAGGTTCCGGTCCACCAGGAAGTACTCCTGCTCGGGGCCCACCGTGGTGAACACGCGCGAGATGCCCTGGTCGGTGCCGAAGATCCGGAGGATCCGCATCGCCTGCTTCGAGAGCGCGTCCATCGAGCGGAGGAGCGGGATCTTGGTGTCGAGCGCCTCGCCGGTCCAGGAGACGAACGCCGTCGGAATCACCAAGGTGACGACGCCGTCGTTCCGCATGAGGAACGCGGGGCTCGTGGCGTCCCACGCCGTGTACCCGCGGGCCTCGAACGTCGCCCGCAGCCCGCCCGAGGGGAAGCTCGACGCGTCCGGCTCGCCCTGCACCAGGTCGGAGCCGGAGAAGTTGAAGATCACCCCGCCCTGCCCGTCCGGGCTGATCAGCGAGTCGTGCTTCTCCGCGGTGAGCCCGGTGAGCGGCTGGAACCAGTGCGTGAAGTGCGTCGCCCCGTTCTCGATGGCCCAGTCCTTCATTGTGGCCGCGACCACGCCCGCGACCTCGGGGTCCAGCGGCTCGCCGAGGTCGACGGTCCGCATGAGGCTGCGGTACACTTCCTTGGGCAGCCGCTGGCGCATGATCGCGCGGGAGAACACGTCGTCGCCGAAGATGCTGTCCACCCGCTCGGGGAGGGTGACGCCCGGGCGGGCGCCGTTGATGGTGGTGCTCACGGGCTGAGCTACCTCTCGGGGCTGAGGGTGTCGCGCGCTGCGGGTGCATCCCGCCGGGGCCGGTTCCGGGAAAGCAGGCAAGATAACGAGGGAGCCGTCGGCGGACCACACGGCCGCCCCAGACGGTTATTCTTCGTCCCGACTCAGGGTAGAGGTGTCGAGTGACCGACGTAGTGATCACGGCCGCCGTGCGCACGCCGATCGGGCGTGCGGGCGGCGTGCTCGCCGGGGTGCGCCCGGACGATCTCGCCGCCGTGGCCGTCCGGGCCGCGGTGGACCGCGGCCGCGTCCCGCCCGACCGCATCGACGACGTGATCCTGGGCTGCGCCAATCAGGCGGGCGAGGACAACCGCAACGTCGCCCGGATGGCCGTGCTCCTGGCCGGCCTCCCGGTCGACGTGCCGGGCCAGACCGTGAACCGGTTGTGCGGCTCCGGCCTCCAGGCCGTGGCCAGCGCCGCCCAGGCCGTGCGCGCCGGCGAGGGCGACGTGCTGATCGCCGGGGGCGTCGAGAGCATGACCCGTGCGCCCTACGTGATGCTCAAGAGCGACAAGCCGTGGGACCGCACCCCGCCGCCCGTCGCGGACAGCACCGTGGGATGGCGGTTCGTGAACCCGCGGCTCAAGCCGGAGTGGACCATCTCGCTGGGCCAGACGGCCGAGAAGGTGGCGCGGCAGTACGGCATCACCCGGCGGGAGCAGGACGAGTTCGCGGCCGAGAGCCAGCAGCGCGCCCAGCGCGCGCTCGAGGCCGGCGCCTTCGCCGACGAGCTGGTCTCGGTCGACGCGGGGGGGCCCGACGGGGCGACCCGCGAGGTCGTCCGCGACGAGCATCCCCGCGCCGGCATCACGGCGGACGGGCTCGCCCGGCTTAAGCCGGCGTTCGCGCGGGAGGGAACGGTCACCGCGGGGACCTCGAGCGGCATCAATGACGGCGCCGCGGCGCTCTCCCTGCTGAGCGACCGCGCCGCGGCCGAGCTCGGCGCGCGTCCTCTCGCCCGGATCGTGGCCAGCGCCGTGGCCGGCGTCGATCCGAGCGTCATGGGCCTCGGCCCGATTCCCGCCACGCGCAAGGCGCTGGCCCGGGCAGGGATCGAGGTGGCCGCCCTCGACCAGGTCGAGCTCAACGAGGCCTTCGCCGCACAGGCGATCGCGTGCGTGCGCGAGCTGGGCCTCGACCCGGCGCGCGTCAATCCCTACGGCGGCGCGATCGCGCTGGGCCATCCGCTGGGCGCGAGCGGCGCGCGCATCCTGGCGACGCTGGTCCACGGGCTCCGCCGCACCCGGGGACGCTTCGGCCTCGCCACCATGTGCATCGGCGTCGGCCAGGGCATCGCGCTGATCGTGGAGAACTTCGAGCGATGAAGTACCGCATGACCATCGCCCTCGCGAGTCTGGTGTCGGGGCTCGTGGCGCTCTACCTCCACCTCTGGAAGATCGGGAAGGTGGGGGCCCTCGCCTGCAGCTCGGGCCACGGCTGCGAGCTGGTCCAGACCAGCGCCTGGAGCTGGTTCCTCGGCGTGGACGTGGCGCTCATCGGCGCGGTGGGCTACGCGGCGCTGTTCGCGGTGAGCCTCGTCTCGCTGCAGCCGCGCTGGCAGGACGCCCGCTGGCCGGCGCTGGCGATGATGCTGATGATCTACCCCGCCGTCCTCTTCACCGTTCGGCTCAAGTACGCCGAGTTCGTGATCCTGCGCAGCTTCTGCCCCTGGTGTCTGGTGAGCGCCGTGGCGATCTCGCTCTGCGCCGTGACGGTCACCCTCGACTGGATCCGCGTCCGCGCCGCATGCTCATCGCCGTCACCCGTCCCGTCAGCGCCTCCATCGATCGCTGCGAGCTGACGTACCTCGGCCGCCAGCCGATCGATCTCGCCCTCGCCCGCGCCCAGCACGCCGGATACGAGGAGGCGCTGACGCGCCTCGGCGCGCGCGTGGTGCGCCTGTCCGGAAACGACGAGCTGCCCGATGCGACGTTCGTCGAGGATGCCGCCGTCGTCCTGGACGAGCTGGCGATCGTGCCGGTGATGGGCGCGCCCTCGCGCCGCCCGGAGTCGGCGGAGGTGGCGCGCTGCCTCGGGCGGTTCCGGCCGCTCAGGCGACTCGAGCCGCCGGGCACCCTCGACGGCGGCGACGTGGTCGTCGCCGAGCGGACGGTCTACGTGGGACGCACCCAGCGCACGGACGACGCGGGGATCGCGCAGCTCCGCCGCGTGCTCGAGCCCCACGGCTACGCGGTCGTCCGGCTGGTGCCCACCGGATGCCTGCACCTCAAGTCCGCCTGCACGTACCTCGGGCGGCGGACGGTGCTCGCCAACCCGCAGCGGGTGGACGTGCAGGCGTTCGAGGGCATGAAGGTGATCGAGGTCGCGCCGGAGGAGCCCGAGGCGGCGAACGCGGTGGGTCTCGCGGGCACGCTGGTGTTCCCCGGCGACTTTCCGCGCACCCGGGAGCGGCTCGAGGCCGAGGGATTCACCGTGATCCCGGTCGAGGTATCGGAGATCCGGAAGGCCGAGGCCGCGGTGAGCTGCATGAGCCTGCTGTTCGACGCGGACCTGCCCCAGGGTTAGGGCGTCGCGCGGCGCACGAACTCCGCCCGCGCTTCGGCGATCTCGCGCAGCACCTCGTTCCGCTCGGCCTCGTCGTTCCACTCCCGGTGCGCGCGGGCAGCGCGGTCCAGCCGGTCGAGCCAGGCGATGAACCACTCCGCGTCGGCCCTGGAGCGGACCGGGCGGCCGCCGACGGTGACGTACACCGGGCTCGTGGTCGCGAAGGGGTAGATGTCGAGCACCGGGTGCGTGCCGTGGTCGCTCCACGCGCGCAGGGTGTACCAGCCGCTCCGCTCCACCGCGATCGTGGTGTCCACCACCGCCGCTTGACCGTCGGCGCCCGGTCCGAACGAGGCGACCACCTCCCCGTTCGACACCAGCTCGAAATGATCCACCGGCACGAAGGAGCGCAGCACCGCGCGGAGCCGCAGCCTCCCGGGCGCGTTCATCCCGATCTCGTCGCCCGGACCGCGGCCGCCGAGCGTGAGCGTAAGCAGCGGGCCGTTGGTGGCGAAGCTGCGCCCCGCCTTGAGCCCGGCCAGGAACGCCGCGTGCGAGAGCGGGCCCGGCGCCTTGACGTACACCCGGTTCATTCCGACGGGGCCGCGGAGCGACGCGAAGTTGGTCATGGCGTCGGTGCCGGCCCCGGTCGGTATCCGGAAACCGCAATTCAGCAGCCGGTACCACACGCTGGCGGTGGACAGGTGATCGCTGAATCCCACGATCTCCATGTAGTCCACCCGCCCGTGAGCGACATCCACCGGTAGCTCGTTGGTGAGCGGGGTCCGGTCATCGGCGGGATCGGGCGGCTCGTCGAAGGGATGCACGTACCCGGTGACCGCGCCCTGGGCCCGCGCCTGCTCGAAGACCGCGAGGTTGGTCGGGTAGAGACTCGCCGCGGCGGTGTGGGTGTACGCGGCGTACCCCGGCAGGATGACGTGACTCCGGAGGCCGAGCAGGCCTGAATGGCCCCAGTAGCTGGTGTGATACTCCTGGTCGTTGACGATGAGCGTGGTTCGGGTGGAAGCGGGGTCGCGTCCGACCGCGCGGCCGATCTCGGGTACCCGGCCCTCCTTGTTCACGATCAGGTTCTCGACCAGATGCAGGTCCTCCGCCTCGGCCATGGCGCGAAGCCGTGCCGGATCGCTGCGGTAGTTCCCGCCGTAGTTGAGGTGCACGTGCAGGTCGGCGCTCCACCAGCCGCGCGCCGCGAGGTCGTCGATCCGGCGCAGGCGCATTCGCAGGACGCGGGTCGAGCCGGCGGCGATCGCGACCGTGCTCCGCGCCGCCGCGTACTCGGGGCCGCGCGTCGCTTCGACGGTGAACTCGCCGGCCGGCAGGCTCAGCTCCGAGCGCCCCGCCGCGTGGAAGTAGGTGTACTCGAACCGGCGCTCGCGCCGGTCGAAGCCGTCGTCCGCGTGGCGCCAGGCGTCGTCGGGGGCCCACCCCCGCCCGTCGGGGCCGGTGACGGAGAGGCGGGCGCGCACCGCGCGGCCGGTCGCGGCATCGATCGTCTCGATCCGCAGGCGTCCCTGCGGCCGGAGGTACTCGCGGCGGGTGGGCTGCACTCGATTGCGCGCGCCCCCGGGCACCTCCACGACCCACAGCGAGGTGTTGCCGGTCTCGTTCGAGATGTAGGCGATCCGCCGCCCGTCGGGGGACCAGCGCGGCGAGCTGGCGTCGAACTCGCCGTAGGTGAGCTGCAGCGGGTTCTCTCCCTCGCTGGTCATGAGGTAGAGCTGATGCCACTGCCTGCCGGCGTAGGAGGCGAACACCAGCCGCCGCCCGTCGCGAGCCCAATCGGGCCGCGCGCGCCACGTGGTCTCCTCGTCGTGGATCTCCCGCATGGGGGCGCCCGAGTCCGCCCGCATGCGCCACAGCGATCCGGAGCCCCACACGTGGCCCCGATTCGAGACCAGCACCAGCTCCCGCCCGTCGGGGGACCACGCGGGGGAGAGATACTGGTCCCGCGTGCTGTAGTAGTACCGCGGCAACCCGCTCTCGCGATCCTCGGTGATGCGGACCGGCGTGCCCATCGAGCCGTCGCGCACCGGCGCGAGGAAGACGTGCCAGCGCCCCTCGAAGCTGGTCGAGACGAACGCGAGGCGGGCGCCGTCGGGCGACCACCGCGGCTCGAGGTTCACCGCGCCGTTCGCGAGCAGCGCCGCGGACTCGCCGGTGGAGAGGTCGAGCAGCCGCAGCTCGACGGCGTCGTTCACGTAGGAGGCATACGCGATCCAGCGCCCGTCGGGCGACCAGTCGGGCTCCGCGTCGTAGCCCGGACCATCGGTGAGCTGGCGGGCCTCGTCGCTGCCGAGCCGCTGGCGCCAGAGCGTGCCCTGCATGGCGTACACGAGCTCGCGCCCGTCCGGCGACCAGGCGGCGCCGTTCGGGCCGCTCGTCGCCTGCGGGAGATACATCTCGCGGTAGTAGTACGAGTGGGGCTCGCGGATCTGCGTGAGCACCGGCTCGCGCTGCGCGTGCGCCGCGGAGCTGCCTGGACCACAGGCCACGGCGGTCCAGATGGCCCCGAGCAGCACGCGCGACAGCCGACCGGCTCGCTGGGGGATCGGGGCGCGCGCCCTCGCGATCCGACCGTCCGGCGCGGGTCGCCGGCCGGTGCGTGATTGCCGGCCGGTGCGTGATTGCCGGCCATTCCGTAACTGCCGGCTCGAAGCCAGGTCGGCGGAAGGCCGCGGCATCAGTCGAAGCGGCCCAGCCGGAACCCGGCGGGCGGGTCGCCGCCGTTCAGGATCAGCGTGGCGACCAGCTCGCCCACCGCCGGAGCCATCTTGAACCCATGGCCCGAGCCGCCTCCGACGAGCCAGAGGTTGGGTGCGGTCGGGTGCCGGTCAACGATGAAGTTCTGGTCCGACGCCTGCTCGTACTGGCAGACGCGCGCCTCGACCAGCGGCGC
>DASSOD010000009.1:0-12260 GCA_035700905.1 Gemmatimonadales bacterium
TTGAATGGGGGTGTTGAAGTGTTTGTTGGCTGCATCCGCGAGATCCGCGCGCGCCTGCCCGGAACCTCGGTCGAGGTGCTGATCCCCGACTTCAAGGGCTCCGAGCGGGCGCTGCGCATCGTGATGGAAGCCGGGCCCGACATCCTGAACCACAACCTGGAGACCGCCGAGCGGCTCTACCGCCTGGCGCGGCCGGGCGGGCGGTACGACCGCGCGCTGGAGCTGCTCGCGCGCGCGCGGCGCCTCGCGCCGGAGGGCCTCACCAAGTCCGGCGTCATCCTCGGGCTGGGCGAGGAGTGGGACGAGGTCCTCACCTGCATGCGCGACCTCCGCCGGAGCGACGTCAACATCCTCACTCTGGGGCAGTATCTCCGGCCCTCGGACGGCCACCTGCCGATCGCCCGGTACTACACGCCGGCGGAGTTCGCCGAGTTGGGCGATATCGGCCGCCGGATGGGGTTCCTCCACGTCGAGGCGAGCCCGCTCACGCGCTCGTCGTACCACGCGTGGTCCCAGGTGGACGAGGCGCGCGCGGCGCGGGCCGACGCCTGCGTCGAGGCGCGCGCGGCGGCGGGCCCCGGCATCGCACCCGCCATCAGCCGGAGCGCGGGAGCCGTCGGCTGATGGCGGGCACCGCGGCCCGGCGGCCCCGCGCGGCCGCCAAAGCCATCGATCCCGCCGTCGCGGAGGAGCACCGCCGCTGGCTGCGCCAGATGATGCTCATTCGCCGCTTCGAGGAAAAGGCGGGCGAGGCGTACAGCCTGGGCAAGATCGGCGGCTTCTGCCACCTGTATATCGGCCAGGAGGCCGTGGCGGTCGGGAGCATCGCCGCGCTCCGTCCCGACGATTACCTGATCTGCTCCTACCGCGAGCACGGCCACGCGCTCGCGCGCGGCCTGACCGCGCGATCCGTCATGGCGGAGCTCTTCGGGAAGGCGACGGGCTGCTCCAAGGGCAAGGGCGGCTCGATGCACCTCTTCGATGCCTCCCTTGGGTTCCTCGGCGGACACGCGATCGTCGGCGCGCACATCCCGATCGCCACGGGGATCGCGTTCGCCATCAAGTACCGCGACACCGACCAGGTGGTCGTCTGCTACTTCGGCGAGGCCGCGGTGAACAACGGCGCCTTCCACGAGGCGCTCAACATGGCCGCGCTCTGGAAGCTGCCCTGCGTGTACCTGTGCGAGAACAACCGCTACGGCATGGGCACCGCGCTGGAGCGGGCCAGCGCCATCTACGACATCTCCGAGCGCGCCAGCTCGTACGACATGATCAACGAGGTGGTGGACGGCCAGGACGTGCTCGCGATGAAGAACGCGACCGACCGCGCCGTCGAGCGCGCCCGCCTCGAGAAGGCTCCGACGCTGCTCGAGGTACGCACCTATCGGTTCATGGGCCACTCGATGTCCGACCCGATCCACGGCCACTACCGCACCCGCGAGGAGGTGGAGGAGCACCGGCGCCGCGATCCGATCGCGCTCTGGTCGGCGCGCCTCATGGCCGACGGCATCATGGACGAGGCCGAGATCCGCGCGCTCGACGCCGAGGTGATCGCCGAGGTGGCCGACGCGTACGAGTTCGCGGAGAATTCCCCCGAGCCCGAGCCCGACGAGCTGTACCGCGACGTGTACGCCTGATCCTCGCCGCGATGCCCACGCTCACCTACCGCGACGCGCTGAACCAGGCCCTCCGCGAGGAGATGCGCCGCGATCCCTCGGTGTTCCTCATCGGTGAGGAGGTGGGCGTCTACCAGGGCGCCTACAAGGTGAGCCGCGGCCTGCTCGAGGAGTTTGGCGCGATGCGGGTGGTGGACACGCCGATCACCGAGCTGGGCTTCGCCGGCGTCGGCGTGGGCGCGGCCATGGTGGGCCTCCGCCCCGTGGTGGAGTTCATGACCTGGAACTTCGCGCTCCTCGCCATCGACCAGCTGGTCAACTCCGCCGCCAAGATGCGCTACATGTCGGGCGGGCAGGTCGGGGTGCCGGCGGTGTTCCGCGGGCCGGGCGGGGCCGCGCTGCAGCTCGCGGCGCAGCACTCGCAGGCCTTCGAGGCGTACTACGCCCACGTGCCCGGGCTCAAGGTCGTGGCTCCGGCCACGCCCGCCGACGCGAAGGGCCTGCTCAAGAGCGCCATCCGCGACGACGACCCGGTGGTGTTCATCGAGGGCGAGATGCTGTACAACGTGAAGGGCGAGGTGCCCGACGGCGAGTACACCATCCCGCTCGGCGCGGCCGAGGTGAAGCGGCCCGGCCGCGACGTCACCGTCGTGTGCCACTCGAAGACCGTCGCCGTGGCGCTCCGCGCCGCCGAGGAGCTCGCCGGCGAGGGGATCGAGGCGGAGGTGCTGGACCTCCGCACCATCCGCCCGCTCGACCAGCAGCGCGTGCTCGAGTCGGTGGGCCGCACCCACCGCTGCGTCGTGGTGGAGGAGGGCTGGCATTTCGCCGGCGTGGGGGCGCAGGTGGTGGACGTGGTCCAGCGCGACGCCTTCGACGAGCTGGACGCGCCGGTGCTCCGCGTGACCGGCGCCGACGTGCCCATGCCCTACAACAAGCACCTCGAGCGGGCCGCCAAGGCCGATCCCGCGAAGGTCATCTCCGCGGTGAAACAGGTGCTGTACCTGGAGTGATCGGATGGCGACCAAGGTCGTAATGGAGGCCCTCTCGCCCACCATGGAGGAGGGCCGCCTCATCGAGTGGAAGAAGCAGGAGGGCGAGCCGGTCGCCGTGGGCGACGTGCTGGCCGAGGTCGAGACCGACAAGGCCGTGATGGAGCTGGTCGCGCGGGTGAGCGGGACGCTGCTTCGCCACACGGTGGAGGCCGGGGCCACCGTGCCCGTCGCGTCGGAGGTCGCGCTCATCGGCGAGCCGGGCGAGGTGCCGGCCAGGCCTGCCGCCCCCGTGGCGGACGCCCAGGCGACTCAGCCCGCGCCGGGCCGCGACCGGCCGGTCTCGATGCCGCCGGCGCCCCCCGCGAGCGCCGCCAGCGAGGGCGGTCCGGTGCGGGAGCCCGAGCTCACCACCGCCCCGGGCCCGGCGCCGCGGGAGAGCGGGAACGGCGCCGCCGGCGCGCGCCCCAAGGCCTCACCCCTGGCGCGGAAGATCGCGGCGGAGCGCGGGCTCGACCTTGCCGCCATCCGCGGCAGCGGGCCCGAGGGCCGCATCGTGGCGCGGGACGTGGAGGCCGCGGCCCGGCCGGCGCCTGCCGCGCCCCAGCGCGCGGCCGCCGCACCCGCCGCGGCCCCCGCCCCGGCGCGCCCGCCCGCGCCGGCCCGCGCGGCCGCACCAGCTCGCCCGCCGCTCCCCGAGGAGGGATACACCGACCAGCCGCTCACCCAGATCCGGAAGACGATCGCCAAGCGCCTGGTCCAGTCCCTCGGGCCGATCCCGACGTTCTATCTCACGGTGGAAGCGGACATGGAGCGGGTGGCGGAGGCGCGCGCGGCGCTGCTCGAGGCGATGCCGGAGGTGAAGGTGTCGCTCAACGACATCCTCATCAAGGCGGCGGCGGCCGCGCTCCGCCTGCATCCGGAGTGCAACGCGTGGTGGCAGGAGGACCGCATCCGGATCTGGCACGACGTGCACATCGGCATGGCCGTGGCGATCGAGGACGGCCTCATCACGCCGGTCATCCGCCACGCCGACCGCAAGACCGTCCGCGAGATCGCCGCCGAGGCGCGCGACCTCGCGGGCCGCGCGCGCGAGCGGCGGCTCGGCCCCGAGGAGTACACCGGGGCCACCTTCTCCGTCTCCAACCTCGGCATGCTGGACATTGACGAGTTCACCGCGGTCATCAACCCGCCCGAGGCGGGGATCCTGGCCGTGGGGCGGATGGCGGAGCGCGCCGTGGTGCACGGTGGGGCCGTGCACGCCCGCCGCCGGATGCGGCTGACGATGTCCTGCGACCACCGCGTCATCGACGGCGCGACCGGCGCGCGGTTCCTGAGGACGCTCAAGGGGATGCTGGAGAACCCGCTCGCGCTGGTCTGGTAGCCGAGCTCACGCACGGGGGCTTCGTGGCGAACAGTTTCGACGTGATCATCGTGGGGGGCGGTCCGGCGGGGTACGTCTGCGCCATCCGCTGCGCGCAGCTCGGGTTCGCCACCGCGCTCGTGGAGCGGGAGAAGCTGGGCGGCGTGTGCGTCAACATCGGCTGCATTCCGACCAAGGCGCTGCTCCACAGCGCATACGTCGCCAATCTGGTGCGGCACGACGCCGGGGACCTGGGGATCGACGTCGGCGGCGAGCCCAAGACGGACTACGGCGTCGCGATGCGGCGCTCGCGCAAGGTGTCGGAGCAGAACTCGAAGGGCGTCGAGTTCCTGATGAAGAAGCACAAGGTCGCCGTGATCCCCGGAACCGGCGTCCTCCAGCCCGGCCGCCGGGTGAAGGTGGGCGGCGACACGTACGAGGCCCGGCGCGCCGTGATCCTCGCCAGCGGCTCGCGGGTGAAGGGGCTCCCGCAGATCGGCCTCGAGCTCGACAAGGCGACCGTCATCAGCTCGGACGAGGCGCTCTTTCTCGAGCGCGCGCCGGCCTCTCTCGCCATCGTGGGCGCTGGCGCCGTCGGCTGCGAGTTCGCCGACATCTTCCACGCCTTCGGGAGCCGGGTGACGCTGATCGAGGCGCTGCCGCGGATCCTGCCCATGGAGGACGCCGAATCGTCCGACGCGCTCACCAAGTCCTTCCGCAAGCGCGGGATCGTGGTGCACGCGGGCGCCCGGATCGTGAAGGGCACCGTCGCGAAGGACAAGGTCACGCTGGAGGTGGAGACGGGCGGCAAGACCGAGCGGATCGAGGCGGAGAAGGTGCTCATGGCCGCGGGCCGCGCGGTGAACACCGAGGGGATGGGCCTCGCCGAAGCGGGCGTGCAGCTCACCGAGCGCGGCTTCGTGCGGGTGGACCCCGCCACCCTCGAGACGACCGCGCCCGGGGTCTACTGCATCGGCGATGTCGCCGGCCCGCCGATGCTCGCGCACAAGGGCAGCCGGGAGGGCGTGCACGTGGCCGAGATCCTGGCCGGGCATCCGCCCAAGCCGATCGACTACACCAACGTCCCGAGCGTCACCTACTGCCATCCCGAGGTGGCGAGCATCGGCCTGACGGAGGAGCAGGCGCGCGAGCGGGGCTACGAGGTGCAGGTGGGGCGCTTTCCGTTCAGCGCCAACGGCAGAGCCCGCACCGCCGGCGAGACCGAAGGCTTCGTCAAGATCCTGCGCGACACGAAGTACGGGGAGATCGTCGGGGCGCACATCGTGGGCGCGCACGCGTCGGAGATCATCCACGAGCTGGCCGTCGCGCGGGCCAACGAGTACACGGTCGAGGAGGTGGATCTCGCGATCCACGCGCACCCGACGCTCTCGGAGGCGATCGCGGAGGCGGCCCTCGATTCCATGGGACGGGTGCTCCACATCTGAGGCCAGTCCGGCTCGCGCTCTCCGGGGCGCTCGCGGGGGCGTTCGCGGGGACGATGGTGGTCGCCTTGACCGTCCTGCTGCTCGACCTGGTGCGCGGCGGCGCGGCGGCGGCTCCCGCCCAGGGGCGCCTCGCCCTGCTTCTGGGCGCCGGCACGTTGGCCGGGATCCTCGCGGCGGCGGGCGTGACCTGGATGTTGCTCGCACCCATCGTCTCCTACTACCGGCGCGGAGGCCTTTCGATCGTGGCGAGCTTCGCGACGGTGGTGCTCATGCTGCTCACGATCCCGGTGCATCAGCTCGCGGGCCGCGCGGGGCTCGGGGCCGCGGCGGCCGTGTGCGCCGTCGCTGCGCTCGGATTCGCGGTCTCCGCCCGCCGCGCCGCTATCCTCCCATGAGGCCGCTCGCCATCGTGGATCTCGGCCGCCGGCCGTACGCGCCGGTGCTCGAGCTGCAGCGGGCGCTCTGCAGGAGCCGCGCTGCCGGCGAGCCGGGCGACGACGTGCTGCTCCTGGTGGAGCACGAGCCCGTCGTCACCCTGGGGCGCGCTGCGCGCGAGAGCAGCCTCCCGCTCCCGCCCGCCGAGCTCCGGCGGCGCGGGCTCGAGGTGTTCGAGGTGGAGCGGGGCGGCGACGTGACCTGGCACGGGCCCGGCCAGCTGGTGGGCTACCCGATCATCGACCTGCGGCGGCACCAGCCCGACCTGCACTGGTACCTGCGAACGCTGGAGCAGGCGGTGATCGACGCGCTCGCCGCGCTGGACGTGCCGGCCGAGCGGAACCCCGGTCTCACCGGCGTGTGGACCCGCGGGCGGGGGCGGAAGATCGCAAGCATCGGGATCCACGTGAAGCAGTGGGTCACGCTGCACGGCTTCGCGCTCAATGTGACGGCGGACCTGTCGCCCTTCGAGTTGATCGTGCCGTGCGGCATTCCAGGCGTCGTCATGACCAGCGTGGCCGCGGAGCGGGCCCGCGGCGACGATCCGGAACGGCTCTGGCGGGAAGCTCGCGCGCGAGTGGTGGAGGCCTTCGGCGCCGCGTTCGCGCTCGAGCCGGTTCCCGCCGTGCTCGCGGCGGACGGAACGATCGAGTCCGAGCGTGCGTTGTGAAGCCGATGACGCAGCGCGTGGACGCGAGACCCGATCGCGATCGCCTCCCGCCGGGCCAGGTCGAGACCCGGAAGTGGCCCGTGCTCCACTACGGCCGCGTGCCCGGCGTGGATCTCGATCGGTGGCGGTTCACCGTCACCGGCCTGGTCGGGCAGGCCCTGGAGCTCGGCTGGCGCGACCTGAACGCGCTCCCGCAGCAGGAAACCCTCTGCGACATCCACTGCGTCACCCGCTGGAGCCGGTTCGACAATCGGTTCCAGGGAGTCCCGGTGCAGGCGATTCTGGCCGCGGCGCGCCCGCTCGCCGGCGCCGCCTTCGCGCTGGTGCACGCGGACGAGGGCTACAGCACCAACCTTCCGCTCGCTGACCTCGACCGTCCGGCCAACCTCCTCGCCCTCCGGTTCGCGGGCGAGCCGCTCACCCCGGAGCACGGTGGGCCGGTACGGCTCGTCGTCCCCCACCTCTACTTCTGGAAGAGCGCCAAATGGGTCACCGGCTTCGAGCTCCTGGCCGAGGATGAGGCGGGATTCTGGGAGCGGAACGGGTACCACATGCGGGGCGATCCGTGGACGGAGGAGCGGTACGGCAGGCCGGACCACGCCCGGATGCGCCGGGGGCCGCGGAGCGGCTGACCGGGCCCGCCGGAGGCGCGTGCCCCGGTTGCCTTTGCGACCCGATTTGGCCATCCTCCGTGCATGGCTGAAGTATCACGGCGGCCCTCGCCGGAGGCCCAGGCGGAGCAGCGGGTCAGGGAGATCCTCCGGGCGGCGGACAGCTGGTCCAAGGAGGCGCCAAGCGCCCTCTTTCCAGCCATCCGGGCGGTCTGCATTCGGCTGGCCGAGATGGTCGCGGACCAGCGGCACTACCTCGCACCGCTGCCGGAGCCGCAGGAGACGGAGCGGCGCGCGGTGCTCACGCTCGTGGCCGATCAGCTGCGGGCGCCCACGGTGACGCGGGGCCTGGAAGAGCACCTGAAGGCGCTGGAGGAGCTGGAGCTTCGCTCCACCGGCTCCTGGGCCATGGTGGATCAGGCCCAGACGGAGTGGATCACCACGGCGATTCGCTTTCTGGAGAGCCGCGCCAAGCAGCTCCCGGCCGGGGAGCGCCCGGATCCCTACTGGGCCGACGACGTGGTCGCGGGAATCATCGCTTCGGTGCGGGCGCTCATCGGCGTGGACGAGCTCCACGCGCGCACCGAATCGCGGTACTCCGGGCCGGTCCGGCGCGACAACCTGCCCCAGGAGTGAGGGCCGGCGCGGCGGCCGGCTGGGCTGCGGGCAGCCGCCCTTAGTCCGCCCCGACCTCCACCGATTCCGGGCGCTCCGCCTTCCGCGGGGCGCGCTCCGAGAAGAGCTCCAGGAAGCGCCCGAAGATCTCCACGCCGCTCCAGAGCTGCTGCAGGTCCAGCTTCTCGTTGGGCGAGTGGAGCCCGTCGTCCGGCAGGCCGATGCCGGTGAGGATGACGGGCGCGCCGCTCTGCGCCAGCTCCGGCACGATCGGGATCGAGCCGCCCGCCCGGATGTGCACCGCCTTCCGCCCGACCACGGCCTCGAACGCCTCGTCCAGCACCGCGAACGCGGGGTCATGCGTGTCCACCTGCACCGGGTCTCCGCCGTGCAGGAAGCTCACGCTCACGTCGGCCCACTTGGGCGCGAGGGCTGCCACCGCGCGCTCGAGCTGCTTCCGTACCCGCTCGTATCGCTGCCCCGGCACCAGGCGCAGACTCACCTTGGCCGTGGCTTGCGCGGGGATCACGGTCTTCGCGCCCTCGCCGGTGAACCCGCCCTTGATGCCGTGGATCTCGAACGTGGGCAGGGCCCACACCCGCTCGAACACGCTGTGCTTCTTCATCCCGGTGAGCGCCCGGCCGGTGACCTCCTCCTCCAGGAACCGGCGCTTGTCGAACGGGAGCCGCTTCCAGCTCTTGAGCTCCGCCTTCGACGGCGGCTCCACGTCCTTGTAGAGCTTGGCGATTCTGATCTCGCCGTCGGCGTGCTTGAGGCCCGCGAGGATCCGCACCAGCGTCTCGAGCGCGTTGGGCGCCACGCCGCCGTACGTGCCGGAGTGCAGGTCGCGCCCCAGCGTCCGGACGGCGATCTCCGCGTAGCAGATGCCGCGCAGCGCCGTGTAGACCGCCGGCACGCCCTCGGCGTAGTAGGACATGTCGCACACCAGCACCGCGTCCACGTCCGTGCGCCACGTCTCGGCGCGAAGCAGGTCGTAGATGGCGTGCCCGCCCGACTCCTCCTCGCCCTCGAACACGAATCGCACGTTGAGCGGCGGACGCCCCTCGGCGTCGCGCGCGGCCTCGTAGGCCTTGAGCAGGCAGTAGAGCTGCCCCTTGTCGTCCGCGGCGCCGCGAGCGTAGAGCTTCCCGTCCCGCACCGTCGCCACGAACGGCGGCGTGTCCCACTCCTGCAGCGGGTCCGGCGGCTGCACGTCGTAGTGCCCGTAGATGAGCAGCGTGGGCCGGCCCGGGATGCTGGGGCTCTCGCCCCAGACGACCGGATGCCCCGGCCCCTCGATCAGGTTGACGTTCACGCATCCGAGCCGGCTGAGCTCGGCGGCGAGCCACTCGGCCGCGCGCCGGCAGTCGCCGGTGTGCGCGGGCAGCGCGCTCACGCTGGGAATCGCGAGAAGCTCCGAGAGCTCCCGCAGCATGCGGTCCCGCTCGCGGGCGACAAATTCTCTGTCCATGGCGGATCAAGCTACACCGATTCGCCCGCCCCGCCACCGGCCGCACGGTACACGCTCGCCGTGAGCCCTCCTACAGTCGGGATGCCGATGGGGAACATGTTGGCGCAATTGCACTTGACATCGGTGACACGTCTCACAGAAGGGCTTGTTCCGCGGGCGTAGCGTCAGGGGTCGCGAAGCTACCGAGCGAACGGACGAGCCGCGGTACAAGGGCGCGGAACGTACCGCATCACGAGCGAGCAGGCATAGGAGAGACACATGAGAAAGACGCACCGCAACACGCTCCTGGGCGCCGTCATGGGCGCGCTGGCCATCGGGGCCGGCACGACCATCGCGGTCGCGCAGGATACGACATCCCAGACTGGACAGAGCACCGAGATGCCCAAGATGCCGGGTCAGGGCGGCGCCGTGGACACCGCGGGCTATTCGGGGGTGGAGCGCGACACCTCTCATCAGACCCGCTCCGCTCAGGACACCTCGCGGACGGCCACGACCGGCCAGGACACGACCCGGGCGGGCAACGACTCGACCAAGTGGGGGTACCCGGTGGACACGACGGGCGCGCAGAACCCGCCGGGATACCGCGGCATGGAGCGCCCCGAGGCGCTGGATAGCGCCCAGCGCGCGACCGGCGACACGACTTATCAGTCGAATCCCACGAGCCGCACCAGCCAGCGGGAGCGGCAGGACTCGTTGAGCCAGCCCCCCAACGCCGCTGGTCAGGACACGAGCCGGGCGGCGACGCCCAAGGCGCCCCAGCAGGGCGGCGCGGCCGATACGGCAGGCTACACCAAGTTCAAGCAGGAGATGCCCAAGGACGTCCGCGACACCCTCAACGCGGCGGGCAAGACCACCAACTACAAGGAGCGCAAGCAGTACCGCGCCGAGCCGTCGGCGACGGATACCAGCGCCGGCGCGCAGCGGGATACGTCGGCGACGCGCAGCAGCACCTCGAGCGACTCGACCCGGATGCACCACAAGCGGACCAAGGCGGCCAAGCACCGCCGGACCCATCGCGACACCACGGGCGCGAACACCCGGAGCCAGTCGAGCGATACGAGCCGCACCCGGATGCAGAGCGACACCAGCAGTCACTGACGGGCAAGCGGCCGGCCGCGGTTCGTGACGCGGGCCGATAGACGCGAGGGGCACGGACATGCCGCGACGGCGCGTCCGTGCCCTTCGCACGTCCGGGAGCCGGCAGCCGCTCAGGGCGGCCCCGCGCCCGTCCCCTGCTCCGCCGCGGCGTGCTCGAGCCGCGCGAACGCGCTGTCCCCCTCGGCGCCCGCCATGAGCGTCTTGAGCGCCGCCACGCTCCGCGCGATGTCCCGGTCGTGGCGCTCGTACCAGCGCTCGAACAGGTCGAGCCGCGTACGGTAGATCAGCGCCCCGACGAGCCGCGCGTTGTTGATCGGCCGCTCGGCCAGCCGGCCGATCCGGTAGGTGCGGAGCTGGGCGCCTACCGGGCCCTCCAGTTGCTCGCGCGCCCACTGCGCGGCCGCGGCGCGGCCGGAGTCGAGCGCCGCCGAGTCGGGGTGCGTGGCGTAGAAGGCGTTGAGCCGGGCGACCAGCGAGTCGTAGTAGGCCCCGAGCACGATCTCGTCGTGCCAGCGATCGGCGGCGTGGCGCGCGGCCCCGGAGTCGCCCCGGCTCCGGAAGAAGCTCTCGGCCCCGCGGTACCCCACGAGCTGGGCGAAGCTCTCGTTGAACGGCGTGGCGCTCTTCACGTACAGCGAGTTGTGCGCGATCTCGTGGAACACCAGCGCGGCGAGCTCGACCGTGTCCGGCCCGATCGCGGTCGAGAGCAACGGGTCGTTGAACCACCCGAGCGTGGAGAAGGCCGCCGCCGGCCGGAGGTACACGTCGTACCCGCGCGCGGCCAGGCGGTCGGCCTCGCGCTTGGCGGCTTCCACGTCGAAGAACCCCTTGTACGGGATCCGCCCCACGATCGGATACTTCCAGGTGTAGGGGCAGATGCAGTCCTTGGGCGCCGCGGAAAGGTTGAGCAGCAGCGTGTCCCGCCCCACGTCGGCGAACGTGGTGTAGGTCTGCCTGGCATTGAGGCCGAGCTGCGCGGCGTAGTCGCGCGAGTCGAGCACCAGCCGAAGCTCGTGGCGGAGCGCGGGCGGCGTGCCCGGATCGCGCACCACCTCGGCGATGGGACGGCGGGCCTCCAGGATCCTCGTTTCCTCGAAGCCGGCGCGCGTCAGGTAGCGCACGTCGTCGCTCGCGACGTACGCCGTCCCGTACCCGGCGAACAGCACGCCAACGAGGATGAGGAAGACCATGGAGCCCTTCCGCCTCACTTGATCCGGACGACGGCGACCCGGGGAGCGATCTGCGCCGAAATCGCCGCGCCGGCCGACCCCGTGAGCTTGACCTGGATCAGCGCGGCGCCTCCGGCCTGGATCAGCCGGAGGTGGTGGGCCGAGCCCTGCTTGATGGTCCCGGTCCTGGTGTACACCCCGCGCGTGCTGTCGGGGAGCAGGGGATAGGCACGATCGAAGACCCGGCGCTGCGTGTCCTGGTCGAAGAGCTGCTGGTAGACGCTCCGCAGGTTGAGGTTCTGGTATTGGAGCAGCGGGTCCGCGGCGGTGAAGCCGGGCAGGTCGTCCAGATAGTTGGCGAGCTGCCACGCGGGGAGCAGCTTCGCCATCTGCTGTCCGGTCTGGGCCTCGACGTTCGCCGCGCCGGTCAGGCTCGTCTGCACCAGCTTCTGGGTGAAGTCGGTGGCCCGCGCGATGAACTTGGCGTCGTCAGGGGTGGAGGTGCCGAACTGCTCCGCCATCCAGCGCACGAAGAGCCAGTTGGCGCCCCGCTCCTCGAGCTGCCCGTTCGAGCTGCTCGGCTCGATCGCGAACGTCGCCTCCGGGTTCTTGAGGTAGTCGAACGCGTTCTGGAAGTCGGAGAGCGCGAACTGGGTGTAGGTCGTCCCCGGCTGCTGCCCCGTGGTGTCGGGAATCAGCCGCCCGCCCAGCTCTTCCGCGTAGTGCGACAGTCCCTCGTTCAGCCAGGTCTGCTCGGCGCCGCCGTTCCGCACGA
>DASSOD010000010.1:0-4594 GCA_035700905.1 Gemmatimonadales bacterium
TCCCGCCGAGCGGGCCCCGGGCGGCGCCGCTGCCGGTCTGCTCGCGGCCCTCGGACCCCTGCCCGCGGCCGCCCAGCAGCCGGCCCCGCGGGTTCCCCCGGCGCTCGCCGACACCGGCCCCTTCAGCCCGCTGCCGCTCCCGCCCGGCAACCAGATCCGGACCGGCGCCGGCGCGCCGGGCCCGAAGTACTGGCAGCAGCGGGCCGACTACGTGATCAACGCGCGGCTCGATACCGTCGCGAAGGCGGTGGTCGGCGAAGAGCGGATCACGTACACCAACAACTCCCCCGACACGCTGCGGTACCTCTGGCTGCAGCTCGACCAGAATGCGTTCGCGCCGGGGAGCCGCGGGGCGCTCCTCTTTCCGGACAATCCGCGGTTCGGGTCCCGCAAGGCGCCCGGCGGCGTCCGGCTCGACGCGGTGGCGGAGCCGGAGCGCCGCGCGCGGAAGGGCCGGCGCGCCGAGCCGCCGGAGCCGCTCCACTACCTGGTCAACGGGACGATGATGCGGGTGGACCTCGGGCGCCCGCTCCCGCCCGGCGGACGGCAGCGGCTCGACATCGCGTGGTCCTTCCCCCTCGGCGTCACCGAGAACCGCATGGGGCTCGAAGAGGTGGACGGCGGAACGATCTACGAGGTCGCGCAGTGGTACCCGCGCCTGGCGGTCTACGACGACGTGCGAGGGTGGAACACGGCCCAGTACTACGGGCAGGGGGAGTTCTACCTGGAGTACGGACGCTTCGACGTCTCGCTCACCGTTCCGGCGAACATGCTGGTGGCGGCCACGGGCACGCTGCGGAATCCAGGCGAGGTACTGACGGCCGCCCAACGGGCGCGGTTGGCCCGGGCGCGCGCCAGCGGCACCACGGTGGTGATCCGGGGGCTGGACGAGATCGGCGACCCCGCCTCCCGCCCCGCCTCGCGCGAGGGCACCCTCACCTGGCGCTTCACCGCCGACAGCGTGCGCGACTTCGCCTGGGCCGCGGCCCGGCACTTCGTCTGGGATGCCGTGGGGGTGAACGGCGGCAAGACGGTGGCGATGAGCTTCTATCCGCCGTCCGCCGACTCGATCTGGAACCGCGCGACCGAGTACGCCAAGCTCGCAATCGAGCGCTACTCGCGGCAGTGGGCGCCCTACCCCTACCCCGTGGCGGTGAACGTGAACGGCATCGAGGGCGGCATGGAGTATCCCATGATCGTCTTCTGCCACAACCGCACCGACCCGCAGGGCCTCTACGGCGTGACCGATCACGAGTTCGGGCACACCTGGTTCCCGATGATGGTGGGCAACAACGAGCGGCTGTACGGATGGATGGATGAAGGCTTCAACACCTTCATGAACCACTACAACTGGGCCCAGCAGTACCCCGAGGCGCCGAACCGGCGGGCGAGCGCGGACGCGTACCTCGCGGCGGCGACCGGGGGTCTGGAGCAGCCGGTCATGACCGCGGCCGACCGGATGCGGACGCCGGACGCCTGGCGCAACGGGCTCTACAACAAGCCCGGGCTCGCGCTGGTGTATCTCCGCGAGTGGGTGCTGGGACCCGAGCGGTTCGATCCCGCGTTCCGCGAGTACATCAGGCGCTGGGCGTTCAGGCATCCCACGCCGGCGGACTTCTTCCGCACGATGGAGGATGCCGGCGGCGAGGACTTGAGCTGGTTCTGGCGCGGGTGGTTCTACACGACGGCGACGCTGGACCAGGCGGTGGACTCCATCGTGGTGCCGCGCGCCAAGGCGCCCGGAGAGACGCTGGTCTCCCGCGTGTACCTCCGCAACGCGGGCGGCATGGTGATGCCGGTGGACCTGGCGCTGCTCCGGGAGGACGGCTCGACCGAGCGGCTGCGCCTCCCGGCCGACATCTGGATGCACGGCGATCGCTTCACCCTGTCGGTGCGGGGCGACGCGCAGGTCACCAACGCCGCGATCGACCCCGACGCCGCGCTGCCGGATGTGCGGCGCGAGAACAACCGCTGGCCGGCTATGGCGCCGCAGCCGTGACGTCGAAGACGAGCAGCGCGGGCGGCGGGTCGGCGGCGGAGACCGGATTGCGGGCGGTAAAGACGTAGCGGCGCCCGCCGATCACGGCGAACGTGCCGGTGTGAAGCCCGCCGCCCTGGCCGCCGAGCCCGGGCACGTTGGCGAACGCCACGAGCGCCGGGTGCACCGGGTCCGCCAGATCGTACACGAAGAGGCCCTTCGAGGCGTCGCTCCCCCGCTCGGTCGTGGCGAGCAGGTACTTGCCGTCGGCGGAGACCTCGTCGTCGCTCACCGTGCCCGCGCCGGGGATCACCACCGAATCGGCCAGCACCGGCGCGCCGTCGCTTGCGAGCCGCCACACCTTGAGCACGTTCCCGAGGTTGTCGCCCCGCGCGATGCTCCCCCAGGTGCCCGTGTAGGCGTAGCCGCCGGATACCCAGAGATCCGAGCCGTAGCGGTCCGGCACGTTGTTGCCGCCGGCCAGCACCTCGAAGCGCCCCGCCGCACGGTCGAGCCGCAGCTGCCAGAAGCCGCTCAGCATGTCGGACGCGTAGAGATCCCCGTTGTAGAGCTGGACGCCCCAGACGAACGTGTCGCCCGGGCCGCCCGGCCGGACGGTCGCGATCACCCGGCCGGCGAGATCGCCCGAGAGCGTGCCGGACACGTCCACCGCGATCACGCCGGCGTTGTAGTAGGCCGCGTAGAGTATCTGCGCCGGCTCGTCCACCCAGAAGTTGTGCGTCCCGGCCGTCGCGCCGTCCACCGGATCGAGGTGCAGCGTGGCGGCCTCCACCGGCTTGGTCAGGTCGCTCACGTCGACCACGTGGATGTCGCCCGAGGCGCTGGTGCCGACGACCCCGGGGCCCTCCTGCCCCACGAACACGTAGCGCCGCTCGCCGGTGGCCGGGTTGTGGAACCACCACGCGTTGTGGACCTGCGGCCCGCCCGCCACGCCGTCGGCCGAGGTGACGATCCGGCTCAGCTCGACCGGCGCGGCCGGCGAGCCGCCGCGCCCGCCGCCGCCCACGTCGAGGATGATCAGTCCGGTGTTCCAGGCGCAGAGGAAGGCGATCCCGTCGCGCACGTACGTGTCGTGCGCGCCGTAGTTGGGCGGCACCGGCACCGTCGCGACGAGGCTGGGCGCCGGTCCCGCCGGCGTGGCGAGCGCGGAGAACACGACCGACGCGCCGCCGGGGAGCGCGGCGCGAACCTGCTGCGCGCCGCTCGCGGCGCCGAGCGTCCAGGTGGTGCGTCCCCGGCCGTCGGCGCCGGTCTCTGCGGAGGTCGGGCTCACGCTCCCCCCGCCGCTCACGACCGTCCAAATGACCGTCCGGCCCGTGGCGGGGCTTCCGCTCGCGCGGACCAGCGCCGTGAGCGGCATCGGCAGCGTGGCGCCGACCGGCGCGGTCTGATCGCCGCCCGCGTCCGCCGTGATCGTGAGATCCGACGGCGCGCTGGTCTCGGCGCCGCAGGCCAGGATCGCGGCGCCCGCGAGCGCCGCGAGTGCCGCAGGTGTCGCCCTCACATGACCTCCCCGTGAGCGTGGCCGGGGCGCATCCCGGCCGGGAGCGCGGCGCCGTAGCGCCCCATCCGGTGCATCGGCGCGCCGACCGATACCCGAATGCCGGCGGTGAAGCTCCAGAAGCGGTTCCGGCCGTAGAGCGCGGCGGGATCCACGAGCCCGACCACCCGCCGGGCGGTGCCGGTGGAGACCTCGATCAGCGGCTCGACCCGAGCGGCGAGCGCGCGCACCGGCACCGCGACGCCGTAGCCGAGCGTGTGCACGCTCCAACGGGTCACGCCGAAGACCGCATTGTCGAGGTGCGGCCGCTCGGAGCGGAAGAGATCGGTGAGGCGCTCCTCCTCGGGCCGGGTGGTGCGCTCGAAGCGGTACGCAAGCCGGTGCGGTCCGCGGGACCACGCCGCCTCGCCCAGCAGGCTCGCGAAGTGGAACGCGCCGTTCGCCTCCGCGCTCCGGGCCCACTCGCCCAGCAGGTAGCCGTCGCCCCCGAGCAGCGGGCCCGCGAAGCGCGCCGAAACGTCGTGCTTGCGCTGCTCCAGGCCGGCCCCCGGCCGATGCTCCGGGCTCGAGACGCGCGCGGTCGAGCCCTGCACCTCGAGCCCCGCCGCGGGCCGGAGCGTGAGCCGCGCGGCCCAGGAGTCGCCGAACCTCCCGCCGATGCGCGGCCACTGCCCCGGCCGCTCCGGCTCGTCGCCGTTCAACAATCCGCCCTCGAGCCCGACGGGGCCGGCGCGCCATGCGGCGATGGCTACCGCCCGCTCCAGGATCTGCGCCAGATGGTGATTCACCGGAAAGCGCACGAATGGGCGGCTCATCGGGTCGTCGGTGCCGAACGGCGCGAAGCCCTTCCCCGCGCTCAGGCTGAGCGACCCGGCGGCCCACCGCGGCGAGAGCAGATCGCCGGCCGTGAGCAGCAGCTCGTGCGCGTAGGTATGGGGATGCCGCCGGTCCACGAAGCCCTCGCCCCAGTCGCCCGGGGCGAGCTCCCCGCCGGGCATCGTGAGCCCCTCGAGGTTGAGCGTGGCCACGAGCGCGAGCCGCCATCGGGGCGCGGCGGCATGAAGCACGACGGCGGGCTGGGTGAGCGTCAGGTC
>DASSOD010000011.1:0-3231 GCA_035700905.1 Gemmatimonadales bacterium
CCGGCAGCCCTTTCAGCTGCGGGTACTCCATCGGAGCGCCGAAGCGCCCCGCGAACGCGAGCTGCTCCGGGGGCTGGAGCTTCTGGTCGCGGAAGAAGATGACCAGGTGGTCGAGCAGGGCCCGGCGAATCTCGCCGACCACCGCGTCGTCGAGCGCGGCGGCCATGTTGACCCCGCGGACCTCCGCTCCCAGCGCCCCGCTCACCGGCACCACCTCGATGTGACGATACGTCCGGGCCTCGTTGCGCGGCATGCGTGCCTCCCTACAGCGAATTGTAATGCTCGGTCATGCGCTTCCGCAGCGCGGCATCCGGCGGCGCCCCCGCCATCGCCCCCAGGTTGTCCACCACGTGGCGCGGCTTGCGGGTGCCCGGGATCACGCACGTCACCGCCGGATCGGCCAGGATCCACTTGAGGAAGAACTGGGCCCAGGTGGCGCAGCCCGCCTCGCGCGCCCACTCCGGCACCGCCTTGCCCTTCACCCGGCCGAACATCCCGCCCTCCGCGAACGGCCGGTTCACGATGACCGCGACGCGCGCCTCCGCGGAGGCCGGAAGCAGCCGCGCTCCCGCCTGAGGTTCAGCCAGTGAATAGTTCACCTGGACGAAGTCGATCCCGCCGCGGCGCACCAGCCGCTCCAGCTCCGCGTGGCCGCCCGCGTGGTAGTGCGTGATGCCCACGTAGCGCACGCGCCCCGCCGCCTTCCACTCCGCCAGCGTGGCCAGGTGCGTCTGTACGTCGACCAGGTTGTGCACCTGCATGAGATCGAGCCGCTCGACGCGCAGCTTCCGCATCGAGTCCTCCATCTGCCGGATGCCGGCCTGCTTGCCGCTGGTCCACACCTTGGTGGCCACGAAGAGCTTCCCCTGCACGCCGAGCTCGGCCGCGAGCTGGCCGGTCACGGTCTCGGAGCTGCCGTACATGGGCGAGCTGTCGATCACCCGCCCGCCGCCGGCCACGAGCTCGCGCAGCGTCTCGCGCGCCTGTCCGAGCTCGCGGGCGTCGCCGGCCACGTCGAAGACCTGCCAGGTGCCGAGGCCCACCGCGGGCAGGCGCTCGCCGGTTTGCGGAATCGCCCGCTCCAGACGCGCCTGCCCCCGCGCCGGGCCGCCCATCAGCAGCAGCCCCGTCGCGGCCGCGCCCAGCCGGAGGATCTCGCGCCGGGAGCGCACACTCAGGCGCTCCGGGTGGCGGTGGCGGCGATCATCTGCGCCACCAGCTCGGCGTGGGTGGTGGTGAGCGCGTGGGTCGCGTCGTCGATGCGCTCCAGCCGGGCGCCCGGGACATGCCGCGCGATGGCGTGGACGATCTTCACCATAGTGTCCGGGCTCCGCCCACCGTAGACCACCACGGTGGGCACCGTGAGGCCGCGGAGCGCCTCGATCGAGTAGGTGTCACGAAAGGTCGCATTCACGTCGTCCACGTTGTTGCTGGTGTAGCTGACCAGGTACTCGCGGGTGGCCGCCGGCATCTGATCGAACGCGCCCGCCCCGAACCAGTAGTCGACCATCTTGCGCACCGCGAGCGGATCGCCCGCCTCGAACGAGGTGCGGTAGTCGTCGAAGAGCGCCTGCGCCGAGGCGAAGCCCTGCTTGTCCCCCACCGCGGCCAGCAGCGGCACCGCCACCGGCTCGAACAGCACCAGCGCGCCCGGCTTCACCACGCCCCGCAGCGCGAGCAGCAGCGCCACCACCCCGCCGTAGGAATGCCCGGCCAGCACCGCGGGTCGGGCCAGGCCGTCCAGCAGCGACTCGATGAGCCGCGCCGCGTGGGAGCTGTCGCTGGGCAGGCCCGGGGGAGGCCGCGTGGTCGCTCCGTAGCCGGGCAGGTTCGGCGAGATCACGCGGAAGCGCGACTCGAGCTGCCGGGCCACCGGCTGCCACGCCCGCGCGCTGCCCGGCGAGCCGTGGATCAGCACCACCAGCGGCCCGCGGCCGATGTCCTCGTACGCGATCGCGTCGCGCTCCCCGACGGTCAGCGCCGGCATCGGCTACCGCCCGGCGGCGCGCGCGCCCGGCTCGGCCACGAAGGCGAAGCGGTAGCGCGGGCCCCAGGTGTCGTCGAAGCCCTCGAGCCCCAGCTCCCGCCGGCCCGCGTTGCACCAGAGGCACAGCACGTCGCGGCGGCCAAAGAAGCCGAACCACGGGTCGTGGAGGAACACCACCGGGTGCTCCCGCTGCACGGCCGGGTGCGCGATGCCGAAGTGGAGCGCGTCCTCGTAGGTCGGCCGCTCGAGCCCGAGGCCGGCCGCCTCCGCGAGCGCCTCCGCCGCGGTGACGTCGCGCTCGAAGGCCACCAGGACCACGTCGGTTGCGTCGGCGCCGCCGCGGCCGCCCCGCACCGGAAAGTTCTCCGAGGTCACGCACGAATGCGCGTAGCCGTAGCCGCCCGCCGCGACGAGCGCCTCGGTGGAACGGCCGGCGTCTCGCGGCAGCCGGTAGCGGGTCGTCCGCACCTCAGCCGACCTCGAGGGCGAGGTCGAACGCCCCCGCGTAGCCCTCGCCCGACGCCGCCACCGGCAGCGTGAGCTGGCCGCCGGCCTGGCGGAAGATGCCGTCGCGCGCGTTGCGCGTCCGCCGCGCGGAGGCGCCCGCGTACGGCGGGCGCGCGTGCACCTGGTCGGTCAGCGCGTCGTCGAAGAAGAGCTGCGAGGTGAACTCGTGCGCGCGCCTAGGTCCCGCCGCGGCGCGCACCTTGAAGTGCACGTGCACCGCGCGCCCCGGGTACGCGCCCGGATAGATCGTGGTGAACGCCACCAGCCCGCCCGCGTCGGTCGTCTGGAAGCCGCGCAGGAACGTGTGGCCCACCGTGCTGCCGCCCCGGTCCGCCACGTCCGAGTACACGCCGGCCGCGTCGCAGTGCCAGACGTCGACGACCGCGCCCGGCAGCGGCGTGCAGGCCCCGGCCGCGAGCCGGGAGACCCGCAGCGTGATCCGCAGGGGCGCCCCCGGCCGCCGCGTCCCGTCGGCCGGATCGGAGCGGATGTCGGAGCGGTCGAGCTTGACGTCCACGAAGTATGGCCCCTCGGTGAGAGCGGGCCGGACCACGCACACGCCCGGCGCGGCGGCGGACGCCGAGGCGCCCGCGCCCTCCGCCCACGCCGCCGGCGAGGCGAGCCGACGGCCTCCCGCAAGCCCGGCGAGTCCCCCCGCGCCCAGGAGCGCGAGGGCCCGGCGCCGCGTGAGCACCCGTCCGATCGTCGCGTCGTCGCCGGCCATACGTGCCGCCTAG
>DASSOD010000012.1:0-7687 GCA_035700905.1 Gemmatimonadales bacterium
CAGCTCGTAGCCGCTGTGGGGGCGCCAGCCGCCGTCGGTCGGATCCGCCACCACGTCGTAGTCTCGCGCGGCGAACTGGTCGGCGGTGAGGAAGCCCGGGGAGTCCCACCCCGCGGCGTAGAGCTCGACGCCCGCGTCGAGCGTGGCGCTGGAGCAGACCTGGTGCACCAGCCGGCCATGGAGCTGGCCCAGCTCGTAGCCGCTGTGGGGGCGCCAGCCGCCGTCGCGCATGCCGCGGAGCCCGAGCACGGCGCCGGTGCGCTCGCGGTCCACCCCGGTGAGCACGGTGCCGTCGAGCCGTCCGTACGCGCCGCCGGAGATCGAGCCGCGGGTGCCGGTCATCCGCTCCAGCGTGCGCACGTTCACCACGCCGGCCAGCGCGAAGTTGCCAAAGAGCGCGCTGGTCGGGCCATGGATTACCTCGACGTCGCGCACGGCGCCGGGGAAGATCACGTTCCAGTCATTGTATCCCTCGGCGTGCCCGTTGACCGGCTCGTTGATCGGCACGCCATCGATCCAGAGCGCGAGGTCGGTCGAGTGGTCGGAGCTGAAGCCGCGCAACGAGGCGGTGGGCGCGAAGCCGGGGCCCTGCCCCTGCTCGTGCACCTCCACGCCGGCGGTCTGCCGCAGCAGGTCCCACGGGCTCGCGGCAGGCGCGCGCCGCAGCTCGGCGAGCCGGACGGTCGTGGCCGATACCGGCTCCTCGCGCCGGGTGCGCGTGGCCGTCACGGTGACCTCCTGCAGGCGCTCGGGGGCGCGGGTGAGCGAATCGTGCGCGTGCCGGAGGGTGTCCGGCCGGGCGGGCTGCTGCGCCGCAAGCGCGGCGGGCGCCGCGCCGAGCGCGAGCGCCACGAGTAATCCTCGCATTTCGACTCCGCGGTGAATGGGCCAGCGCGGCCGGGGCGCGGAATGCGTCCCGGCACGGTGGATCAGCCGCGGAGCCGAGGGGGACCGATGGGGAAGGGGAGGAGCTGGGCGTGGGCGCGCGGTGCGCGGAGCTCCGGCGACGGCGCCCCGAGCGCGAGCGTGGCCGCGCCAGCGCGGACCCGGGGATGGGACGAGGCGCACCGCGGAGCGCACGCGCCGCAAGCCGCAGTGCAGAGATCGCAGCACTGGGCGTGATGCGCATGGTGCGACGGGCTGGAGTGGTGCCCGCCGTGCTCCGCGTGGGTGGCGCGCCCGGCCCCGGGGCCCGCGGAGGCGCCCGCGAGCGTGCGGACCGCGACCAGCGGCATCGCCGCCCCGGTGAGCGGGAGCGCCGCGACGAGCAGCGCGGCGAGCAGCGCGCGGAGCGGGTGGGCCCTCGTCACGATCGGGCGGTCCCGAACTTCCGGCGGTAGGCGTCCATCGCGCGCTCGATTTCCGCGCGGGCGGCGGCGGCGCCCTCGAACCCCCGCGACTCCGTGCGCGTGCCCTCGAGGTCCTTGTACACGCGGAAGAAGTGCTCGACCTCGCGCAGGTAGTGTGGCGGCACGTCCGCGAGGTCTTCCATCCCCTCCGAGTAGGGGTCGCCGAGCGGGACGGCGAGCACCTTCTCGTCCGGCGTGCCGCGATCGATCAGGTGAAACAGCCCGACCGGCCTCGCCTCGACCAGGCAGCCGGTGAAGACCGGGATGGTCATGAGCACCAGGACGTCGAGCGGATCCCCGTCGTCCGCCAGCGTCCGCGGAATGAAGCCGTAGTCACCGGGATACTGCACGGCGCTGAAGAGCACGCGGTCCAGCCGGAAGACGCCGAGCTCCTTGTCGAGCTCGTACTTGTTGCGCTCGTTGGCGGGGATCTCGACCACCGCGGTCACCCGGTCGGGCGGGCTGGTGCCGGCGGGGATGTCATGCCACGGATGGAAGTGACGCTGCACGACGGGCACGCGGCTCCTGGTGACGGGCGGAGGGCACTGCCGGCGGCGGGACGGCCGCCATGGTCGCCCAATATACATCATCGCGGGGCGGGGCCCGGGTGGGGCGTGATCGTTGCACGGTTCGAGCGCGCGGCGCATCGCCTGCGGAGACGCTTCGCGGCCGCTTGCACGCACCCCGCGGGGGGGCGAAGTTACCCGCCGGCCCGAGTGGCGGAATGGCAGACGCAGCGGACTCAAAATCCGCCGGGGGCAACCCCGTGCGAGTTCGACTCTCGCCTCGGGCACTCGTTAGACCGCATACACTTCGGGGCTCGCTGCTCATCCGGCACGCGAGCCCCGATGCTTTCCGAATCAGCGAATGGCGTCTCGACTCACTCGAGCCTGAGAATCCGCAGCACAGGGTGCCCGGCGACGTTCTCCAGCGGCACGTACACGAGGTGCGTGCTCGGATCGACGGCGACCGAATGGGCGTGGGGCGCCCGATACGGCGGGAGCGGCGCCAGCGCGTTGCCCCGGATGTCGAAAGGGGTGATCACGCCGGACTCAGCCGCGACGTAGAGGCGCATCCGCGGGAGCTCCATCGCGAGCACGTCCGGCTCGTCACCCACCGGATACGTGTTCACGAGCCGCATCGTCCGCAAGTCCAATACGCCAAGCCGACCATTCTTTTCTCCCGTCACGTAGATGAGGCGGCGTGCCGCGTCCACGATGAACCCGTGCGGCCGCTCGATGCCGGGCAGCGACACGCGGGCGATCACCGAGTCCCTCACCGGGTCGATGGCGGCGAGCTCGTTCCGGGTCTGTACCGCCACCCAGATGCGACCGGAAACCGAATCGTACTGGGTGTTCCCCACCTCACCCCCCAGCGGGATCGGCGGCAGCGCGGAGGACGAGGCGAGGCCGATGACGATCTCCTGCCGGCCGTACTCGTCCGAGGCGAACACCTTCCGCGCCGCCGGCGCATAGGCCAGCCCGTCCGGGAAGCGGCCGCCGGCCACCCGCATGAGCACGCGGCCGCTCCGAGCATCGAGCACCGCGACCTCATGGCTCGCGCTGAGCGAGACGAACACGCGCCCGAGCGACGGTACGACGAGCACCCCCGTTGCACCCGGCATGTTGGGCACCCGGCGTACGACCTGCCGCGCGCGCACGTCGAAGGCCAGCACCTCGCCGGCGCCCATGTGCGCGATCCACAGGCGCCCGGTCGTCGCATCGAAGCTTTGATAGTCGAACCGCGCCGCTCGGCCGGGCAGCGGCAGGTCGGCCACGACCCTCCACTCGGGCGTCCGGACGGGTGCCTGCAGCCGAGGTGCAGACAAGCCGAGTGATACCACGAGCGCTGCAGCGCAACAACCGCGAGTCACCATCGAAGCTGCAGTCCGGTGTAGATGCGTCGGTCGGGCCGAGTGTCAGGGGAGCCTGCCACGCCCGCTTCCAGCGCGCCCAGAACACTGATGGGCGGTCCGAGCTCAGATCGCGCACCGACCCCGCAGAGCAACCCCGCATCGGTCAATGCGCCTCGACCGGTACCGTTGCACTCGGCCAGGAGCTCGAGCAAGCGCAGCGGCTGGTGCGCGAACACGAGCCCGTATGCCAGTCCGGAGGCGCCTCCCGCCCTGCGGTAACCCAATTCCGCATCAAGGTCCAACGGGCCCATGCGCCACGCGATCTCGACCGGCAGCAGGAGGGTCGATCCGGAATCCGCCAGACCTTTCGCGACCGCGGTCCTGGACGCGGCCAGCGTGACTTGCGGGTACACCGAAATCGCCGCGCGGCCGGACGCCCCCTCGGCGAAGCGCCACTTTACGCCGAGAATCACATTGCCGAACCCCGTTCGGCTCGGTTGCGCGGGCGCGGGCGCGACGCGCCAGGGGACCTCGAGCTTGAGTTGGATGCGGGGACCGACGCCGTAGTTGAGGTCCACGCGCGGTGCGTCGTAGGTCGTGCCGTCCGGCTCGCGCTCGGCTTCGAGCGCGAGGTTCAGCTCGAACCGACCGTTGCCAGGCGTGCCGGGGTCGTCCGTCTCGAGCGGCGGACCGCCCTGAGCGGCCAACGCTCGGGCAGTCGTCAGGGAACCCAGCACCGCCGTCGCGGCGCCCAGGCAGCGCACGAAGTGGATCATCGAGCGGGCCGGCCGAGCGGCCCCTCTCTCAGCGGCGAGCGGCACGGCCGGGGGGCCGTGTCGTGCCTCCTCGTCCGATCCATCGAGGCCTTACGCTCCGGCGCTCTGGACCCGCATCTTGGCCAGAGCCGCACGCAGACCGCGTGCAAGACGAAGCGCGTCGTCGTTGGCCCAAAAGTGCATGAAGAAGAGCCGCGGCTCTTCCGTGAGCATATGGCTGTGCAGGGCCGTAACGGCAATGCCTTCCCGCTCGAGGGTGCGGAACACCGGACTTACTTCGTTCGCGGTGAGGACGAAGTCGCCGGTGACCGCAGCCTTCCCGTCCCCGGTTGGCTGAAAGTTGATCGCGGTCGCTACCCCCATCGCCGGCGGGACCTCCATACCCTCCGCTCGAATGGGATCGGCCCGCGGCACGCTCACTTGATAGACACCGCCCGACACGGTGCCGCTCCGGCCGAGGGCACGCGCCAGGGCCGCCGTATCGAGTGAGAAGGGCGGACCGCCTTGCACCATCCCTGGGGCCTCCGCCGGCGTCTTGGTGGCGATCAGGGCCGCATGAATCGCAGTGGCCAGCTTGACCGGGTCACCGCGCCCCTCGATGTGCAGGTACACCACCCGCGGCAACTCGCGTTGCAGGTGGTTATGGAGCGCCGTCTGCTGGACGCCGCCCGCCTGGAGGCTCTCGACGACCGCCGGCAGCTCCGCCTCCGTGAGGACCAGATCGCCCATGGCCATTGCCGCACCATCGGAGGTCCCCATGCGCCTGAACGCGACCCAGGAGCCAAGCGCCAGCGCCGGCTTGAGGGCCACGCCGTCGACCCTGATCTGGAGATCGGTCCGTGGGAAGCTGTACTTCTGGACCCCACCAGGCTGTGCCTTGCCCGGCCGGCCGAGCGCCTTGTCAACCCCGGCCCACTCCGCTCCACCGCCTGCGGCCTGCGCCTGCCCTGCAGCGGGCCGCAGTGCCACGGCGCCCAAAGCCGATGCGATAATCCAGATTCGAGTTGCAGGCGGCATACGCGAATTCTCCTAACGCGATCAGTCCGTCAGATGAGACATGCGTCGGGCCGCATGCCGCTCTTCCATGGTGAGCGTAAGGAAGTACGCGGCGATGACTGTCCCGCCCGGCATTGGCGCCACTCCCTCCCGCGGCGTGGCGGCGGGCCGATCGGGCGGTCGCGGAGATGTAGAGTTGCCGGCCTGGCGTGGTGCGTCAACGCTCGGCGCTGGCCAGCCGGCGAACCGGACGGCCGAACGCGCGCCGGCGACGCCCGCCACTTTCGGGCGTCGCGGTTTATTTCTTAGGCCGTGTGGGTTGACAGCCACGTGTGGGCAGCGATTCGGAGCACTGGACGGGTGGATGCAACGTCCGCCGCGGGCTACCGCGCGCGAATTCGATGCTCGCCGCGGCCGCGACGGCGAGCGCCCCCGAGCGGCCGGCTTCGGCTGGTCGGGGCGGTGCGCATCGCTGCCGGCGCTCATGGTCTCGCGGCCTTGATGGCGCCCACCTACGCAACCGCGCAGCTCCCCAACCAATCCTTCGAGGTCGTGCCCGAGCCCGACCGCGCCACGGTGGGCGACCCGATCGTGCTCCGGTTCCGGGTGCGGCTCGACCCGCTGGACCTGCTCTACGATTCGGTACCGAGCCCCGCAAGCGAGCTGCGCGAGGGCGTCCGGATCCTCTCGGTGGAGAAGCTGCAGCGCGGGCCAAGCCGCAATTTCACCGGGCGAGCGAGAGTGGCGTTCTATCGCCCCGGCCGGCAGGCGGTGCCGGTCTTTGCCTTGCCGTTCATGCGGGGCGTGAAGGGCATGACGCGGGGGACGCTCACCAGCGACTCCGCGTTCGTCGAGATTGACTCCGTGGCGCCGCCAGGGACTCCGGCGCTCAAGGACATCCGCGACATCGTCCGCCCGCACGGACGTGATCCCCGGATCGTGGCGGCCGCGGCGGCGGGTGCGGCCATCCTCCTCGGCGCGGCGTGGGCGGCGGCGCGCAGGCGCCGAGTTCCGACGGCGCCGGGCGCCGAGGCGCCCGCCCCGGCGTTGCCGGGGCCGAGCGCGTACGAGCGGGCGCGCGCACGACTGGCGGCGATCGAGCGGGAGCGCTGGCCCGAGCGGGGCTCGGTCGACCTGCACTACGCGGCGATAGCGGACGCACTCCGCCGCTACTTCGAGGAAGCGCACGGGCTCCCCGCTCTCGGCCGCACCACGGGCGAGCTGGTCGCGATCATAGAGCCCGCGGCGCCGGACGGCCTCGGCGCGCGCTGCTTATCGCTCCTGGACGACGCCGATCTGGTGAAATTCGCTCGCGCGAGGCCGGGACCCGGCGCGGCCGCGGCGTTCGCCCGCAGCGCGCGCGCGCTGCTGGACGACTGGCATTCGGCCACGCCTGAGGTCCCGCGCCCGCCTCACGTCGAATCGTGACGCTGCATCGACGTATCCCGCATGCCAGGCATGTTCATCCGGGACGTGTCGGTGGTTGTGCTTTCAGTCATGGAGGGGCGGCCGGTCGCCGCCTCCCCCCGCGCCCGGCGCCGCATCGCCGCGCGGGTGGCCACGCTGTCCACGCCGCCCTGGCTCGCGCAGGCCGACGGCCCCGCCGCCGCGGCGGATCCGTCCATGCACACCACGGTGTCGGGCTTCTGGGTCACGACCCCGCCCCTCGCCTGCGTGGCCGCGTCGGTCGCCGCCCGATCGACGCCGCCGTGGGCCGAGCAGGCCGACCCTGTGGGGCCGGGCACCTGCGTGCCGTCCTTGCACACCAGCGTCACCGGCGTCTGCGCCTCGAGCGCGCCTGGCAGCATGAGCGCGACCGCCGCGGCCGCCGACCAGAAGATCGCCTTGATCATGTCCTCATGTCCTCCCGTTCCTGAAATGGCGCGTCCGCCCGCTCCGACGCGAGCGGCGCGCCGATGGGATGATCGGTCGGGCGCCACGGCGCGGCTGTGACGGATGACCCGGACTGTGCCCCCGCGTGAGCGCGGTCACCGGGCGTCTCCCGCGTAGGGCACATCTACGTAGCTCCAAGCCAGGCACCTTTCGGCGAAGCCGCTCTGCGCCGCCGGCGCGTGAGCCGACGCGCCGACCGGCACCGAGCCGAGCCGATGGACCGACTTCCTCTTACCACCCGCGCGGACACGAGCGGCATCCCGTCGCTCGACGGCCTGTGCCTCGGCGGCGCGCTCATGGTCGCGCTCTACCACGTGGCGCACTACTACGTGAAGCTGGGCGGCCCCGCGGCGTTCGAGGCGGCGCACGGCGATCCGCTCGGCGGGATGTTGCTGCGCTGTGACGCGGGCGTGATGCTGCTGGCCCTCGCCGGAGGTTTCGCGCTCGGCCGCCCGCTCGCGGAGCGCCGGCTGGCGGGGCTGCCGGGGGAATCGTGGTGGGCGTTCGTACGTCGGGAGACGGCGCTTCGGTATCCGCTCTACGCACTGGTGCTCACCGTCTTTCTCGTGTGCCTCCTGTGGGTCGTGCGGGTCCGCTTCGCGGAGCTCGCGCCGCACTTCGTCGCGGGACTGCTCGCGATCCACGGCGCGGCGTTCGGCTACGAGAACCCGATCAACACCTCCGCGTGGCTGGTCGAGGCCGAGCTGCAATTCGTGCTGGTCGCGCCGCTGCTCGGGTCCGTGTTCGGGCTGGGTGGAACGGTGGCGCGGCGGGCCACGCTTGCCGGCATCGCGCTCGGGAGCGCGGCGGCGCTGCAC
>DASSOD010000013.1:0-28422 GCA_035700905.1 Gemmatimonadales bacterium
CGGCCGATGCCGGTGCGCCCGCATTCCGCGGCGAGGATCCGCAGCGTCCGTCGCAGGGTGGAGCGCTCGATCTCGCCGAGGCGCCAATCGAGCACCACGGTTGGCAA
The DNA here is from genome assembly GCA_035700905.1 of Gemmatimonadales bacterium. Lineage (GTDB taxonomy): Bacteria > Gemmatimonadota > Gemmatimonadetes > Gemmatimonadales > GWC2-71-9 > DASQPE01. Next base: position 108 of record DASSOD010000013.1, read on the forward strand.
TCCGAGCGCGTCCCGCCGGTCGGAGAGCGTCACCCGGCTCGCGGGGTTCGGCTCCTGCTCCACACAGGCGATGAGAAACCGGCCCCGGCGTCTGGGCGCCGGGTTGAACCGGGTGCGGTAGCCGTACAGCGCGACCTCGTCCAAGTCCAGCAGGATCTCGAGGGCGTCCTCTCCCAGGTCCTCCGGCATGCGGCCCTCGCGCAGGTCGCCGATCACCCGATCCGCCGCCGCAAGGCCGGGGGACGAGGCCCGTACCAGCTCGTGCGTCGGCGCCCTGTCGAACACCAGCCGCATATTCGCCAGCTGCTCCCGGCGCTGCACCGACTCGCTCGGATTCAGGGTGCCCAAACGGGTGACGCCGCCGACCTTGGCATCCGTGTAAAACGCGAGATCCAGCTCGTGCCCTGCACGCAGAAACACGGCGCAGGCGACGGCCAGATGCTCCATGAAGTACCGCCCGACCAGGTCGTGCTCGTTGCCAATGCCGGCACGCCGCGCGCGGTTGGAGGCGAGCAGGAGGCGCGCATTCGCGATGGCGCCCGCGGCCACCACATAGCACCGGGCCCGCACGGCGAACCGGTTGCCGGCGAGGCAGGCCACCTTCACCCGGGCGATCTCGGCGCCCTCGCACTCGAGCTCGACCGCGTTGGCGTGGAGGTAAACCCTCATCCCCGAAGCCGACTCGAGGTCGGGGCGGTACGCTTGACCGAAGCGCGTCGGGCTTATCTGGAGGATGCGGGATCGGAACACGTCCGTGTCGAAGGGCAGGCGGCGTTGGGCTCCCGGATCCCAGTGGTCGGCGGTGTAGGCGAACGGGCCGAGCTCGCAAAGCTCCTGCGCGCGCACGTAGAATGGAGCGAGCTCTTCCGCGCCGAAGGGCCATCCGCTGTTCGCGATCCAGGCCCGCCGCTCGAAGTCGATCGGCTCCAGCGGAGCGCATACGCCTTCCCAGTGGTTGCTGGTTCCACCGAAGTACCGAAGCCGAGTCGCCTCCAGGCGGTAGTAGGGGAGGCCGATGCTGGTGCCCTCGGTGAGGGCCTGGGTGGCTGGGTCGGGCTCGAGCCCGCCGCTCTCGAGCATGCAGATCTCAAGCCCGCTGCTCGCGAGCTCCCGCGCCACCGTGATCCCCGCGGGTCCGGCGCCGATGATACACAGGTCGGCCCGGAGCTCGGCGCCGTTCGGGATCCGCCTGGCGTCAGCCAGCACCGGGCGCCTCGCGCGCGTGGCGGGGCGTCCGCCGCCGGCCGAGGCGCGCGCCACCGGCGGCGCCGAGCCACGACGAGAGCCCGATGAGCCCCAGCTCGAGCAGCGGGGTCCAGTCCACCGGGCCCGCACGCGCGAGGCCGGTGAACGCGACAAGGAGGAACGCCGCGAAGCCGAGACCGACGCACACTGCCCAGCGCCAGGGACGACCGTCGTGCCGCCACGCGAATACGGCCGCCAGCGCAGCGCAGAGCACGGCCGCGGCCAACGGCGGTGGTACCCGCAAACGGTCGAGCCGCGGGCCGAGCGCCAACACCAGCAGAACGGCGAGCAGGCCCGCGGCGGCGGCGGCGGCGTACGCCGCGCCGCCGCCGCGCGGCGCGGATCCGTCCGGTGCCGACCCCGGATCAGCGTCCATCAGGCGGCTTCCGCGCCGCGACTGCCGCGAACAGCCGCTCGTAGGCCGCGGCGCAGTGGACGATGTTGTGTTGGGGCGCGAGGCGGAGGTTGTGCTCCCGCATGCGCGCCGCACCCGCCGGATCGGCGCGGAGCCGCCCGATGGCGCCGGCCAGCGCCTCGGCGTCGCCGGGCGGCACCAGGTGGCCGGTCTCGCCGTCGCGCAGAAAATCCACCTGGCCGCCGTGGTTCGGCGTCACCACGGGGAGTCCCGCCGTCATCGCCTCGAGGTACACCAGGCCGAAGCCCTCGTGCATGGTCGAGGAGACGTACGCGTCGCTTGCGCGGAGGATCTGCCACTTGCGGCTCTCCGGCACGAAGCCGAGGAAGCGCACCCGCTGCGCGACGCCCCACTCCCCGGCGAGCCGCGCCAGCATCTCCTGCTCCGGGCCCGCGCCCACCACGGCGAGGTGCACCTCCTCGCAGCCCGGCAGCGTGAGGGCGCGGAGCAGCACGTCGATCGCCTTGCGGCGCACCAGCCGTCCCACGGTGACGGCAAGGAAGGCGCTCTCGGGAAGCCCGAGCTCGGCTCGCGATGCCGGCTCGCAGGGCGGCTGGCGGATGCCAAGCGGCACGATCTCGATGGGCCCGCGATAGCCGTAGTACTTGTACGCGTTGTCCCGCGTGTTGGTGGACTGCGCCACCACGCGGTCGGAGCGGCGCATGGCCCAGGTGACCACGGCCCTGAGGACGGGGGAGCGGTGGGGCGAGAGCCGCTTGGACGGGTCGTAGATGTCTCCGCCGTGCAGTGAGAGCACGTGCGGGATGTGCCGGAGGCGAGCGGGCGGCAGCGAGCCGGGCCCGGTCGGCACGGCAAAGTGACCATTGATGAGGTCGAAGCGCTCGCGCCGCAGGAGCCGGCCGAGCGCGAGCCAGGCGGCGGGCGGGAAGGTGAGGAGTGACGGAATCGAGGCCACCGATTGGTCGTCGCGGGCCATCACCCGGACGCGGTGGACCTCCACCCCGCCGGCCGTTTCCCGACGGGGGAGGCCGTCCCACGCCGACGTGACCACCACTACCCGGTGCCGGCGCGCGAGCTCCTCGGCGATGAGCGCGCTCACCACGCCCCCGCCGCCGCCGAGCGGCGGGTACTCGTAGTTGACGATGAGGATGTTCACCGGTGCGCTTCCGCCGCGTGAGCGGGCGAGGCCGCGGGTGGCGCCTGCTCGACCGCCGGAAACTCCCGCTCGGCGCGCGCGATCTCCTGGCGGACCCGCTCGGGGCTCCAGGCCAGCTCTCCGGCCAGCAGCCCGGCGCAGCGCTCCAGCGCCGCACGCGAGGGCCGCGAGCCCGTGCCCAGATCGGTCCGGCGGAACACCACGTCGGACAGATGTTGCGCCATCTCGGCCTGCGCGGCGTGCACCACCTCCGCCCCGGTCACGAATGAATCGGGAAGCGGCTCCGCCAAGGCGGCGTTCCTCCGGACATGCGCCAGCACCTCGGCGACGCCGGTCCCGTGATTCCGCGCCAGCGCCCGCGCGGACGCCTCCGGCATTCGCGCCGGCCGCTCGGCCACGACGCCGGCCACGAACCGCTCCACGTCGTGGATGGCGCCGCCGTGCACCGGCGTGGTCTCGCTGCGGGAGGGAGCGATCCGCTTCCCGAGCTGGCGGGCCGCCAGCGAGATCACCCGGTCGGCCACGCCGCGTGACGTGGTCCACCGGACGCCGATGGACGTGATCAATCCCTGGACGCCGTCGGCCTCGCCGTGGTCCACGATGCGGGAGCGGTGCCCGTAGCGCAGGTGCGCCGCGTCCGCCGCGTTGTCGCCGAAGAGCACCAGCCCGGCGTTGTAGCAGCTCACGTCGTCGGGGGTGAGCCGGAGCGCGGGGCAGGACGCGTTGACCTCGGCCAGATACGTGGCGAGCTCCTCGTCGGTGACGGTGACCGCGTCGGGATCGTCGCGCCATACCTTGTGCCACACGCCCAGCAGCACGTGGTCCTGCCAGGGCACGAGGAAGAGGTGCCGCGCCGCGCGGCTCAGCAGGGCGTCGGGATCGCGCGTCTGGCCGAGCAGCGCGAGGGCGTGCGCCCGCGTGGGCCGGCGGCGCAACACGAAGCAGGTGTCCCGCGAGAAGGTCACCCCCGGAGCGAGCCGCGGGCCGCCGCTCGCCTCCAGGAGTCCCGGCGCCCACGCCCCGGCCGTGTTGACCACCAGCCGTGCCCGGACCCGGATCGGCGCCCCGGACGGCACGTCGGCGGCCTCGATGCCGGTCACGCGGTTGCCGTCGCGCCGGAACCCCCGCGCGGCGACGTAGTTGACGGCCACGGCGCCCGCATCCACGGCTGAGCGAAGGATGGCGAGCGCCAGGCGCGGCGGATTGTACATCTGCCCGTCGTAGAAGACGCCGGCGCCGTTGCAGCCGCTCCCCTCGAGCTCGGGGAAGAGCCGGAGGCACTCGGCCCGCGAGATGATGCGGCCCCCCGGTATGCGCCGCGCCGCATCGCCGATCCCACGGTTCCGGTCCGCCGCGCAGAGGTCGTAGAGGAGCATCCCCGCGCGGAGCGCCTCCGGCCCCTTGATCCCGTGGCCGAACGTCGGGATTCCGATCGGCAGCGGCTGGACCAGGTGGGGCGCCATCCGGAAGAGCGCACGGCGCTCGCGCACCGATTCGCGGATCCGGGGCAGGTCGCCGTGCTGGATGTAACGAATGCCGCCGTGAACCATGCGAAATGAGTGGGCGGAGGCGAGCGCGCAGAAGTCGCCTCGCTCCACCAGCGCCACGGTGAGCCCGCGCTGCGCCGCCTCCAGCGCGGCGCAGATGCCGAAAATGCCCCCGCCTACGACGGCGACGTCGAATTCCTGCGCCTCGAGCGCCGACGGGTCGCGGCGCATCACGCGGGGTGCGGCACGAGGGGGCTCCTCGCGGGCAAGAGATGGTCCGGAAACCGGAACGACGGCGTGGTGAGCCGGAGAATAAGCGCGTCGGAGCGAGCGCGGGAGCGGACCGCGGCTGCGCGCCGCCGGCCGGCCCGCCGCAGGAGAGGGGGCAAGGCTCGCCTCACGGCCCAGCCGGCTTGCGCCCGACCGCCCCGATCTTCTTGCTGAAGAGGGTGTTGCTCTTGCCGACCATCTTGAAGCTCACCAGGAAGAACAGCCGGAGCAACGCATCCCAGGCCCAGGCCACGTAGTTGAGCGGGTTGGTGTAGAAGACGTACAGGTTGAGCGGGAACACCCGCACGTCCGTGAAGCCGCCGTGCTCCAGCGCCTGCTGAAGGCTGTAGTGCGTCCACGCGTTGTAGTGGTCGAAGTTGCCCCAGCGTGACTCCGATCCCACGATCGGATGCGCGCCGTTGATCGCGTGCACCACGAGGGAGCCGCCCGGCGCCAGGTTGTCGCGGCAGAGCGCGAGGAACCGCAGGATCTCGTCCTTGGTCAGGTGGTTGAGCTCCTGCTCCGCGACGATCGCGTCGAGCGGCGTCTCGTTGGCGGCGAGCCAGCCGAACGCGCGCGCCACCCGGCAGGGCAGATTCCTTCGGGTCGCGTGCTCCACCTTGTCGGCGAAGGAGTCGATCCCGACCACGTTGGTGTACCCCTCCTGCAGCAGGAGGTTGACCAGATACCCCGGGCCGCAGCTGATCACGAGGATGCGCGCGCGCCGGTCGGTCGGGAGATGCCTGAGATAGTTGTGGCGGTAGAAGGTCCCGAACGTCCGGTAGCCCTTCTCGATGTCGGCCGGGGCCTCCCAGAACGAGTCGAACGGCTCGATTCGCGCGGTGAGCGCGTCATCGAGGGTCGCGCCGGATGGGTGCGCCGGCGTGCCCGGGGCGGCAGGGGTCACCGTCATTCGGGGCGCCTCCATGGGTCTAGAGCAATCCGCTGGAACGGTACCATTCCGCCGTGCGCCGCGCACCCTCGCGGAACCCCGTCTGGGGCAGTACGCCCAGGCGCGCGGCGCGCTCGCCGCGGAGGGTGAAGCTCTTCCGGAAGAAGTCCATGCGCCGGCGGTGCAGGGGGGGCTGGATCCCGAGGGGCCGCAGCGAAAGCTCGAGGACCGTTGCGGCGGCCACGAGCGGCGCGAGCGGTAACCGGAGCCTGGGCGGCGGCGCCCCTACCGCCTCCGCGACCGCGTCCACCATCTGGTCGGTCGTGACCGCCTCGCATCCCGCGAAGAGCAGCACCTGGCCCGGCGCATCCGGATGGGTGGCGACGCTCATGATGCCCGCCACCAGGTCGTCCACGAACATGGGATGGTGCAAGTTGCGGCCCGGCCCGATGCGCACGAACCGGCCGCGCTGCACCGCCCGGAACAGCTTGAGCAGCCGGCGATCACCCGGGCCGTAGACCTCGGGAATGCGCACCGCGACGACGGGAACGCGGCCGGTGTACGAGACGGCGAGGCGCTCGCCCTCGAGCTTGGTGCGACCATAGATGTTGTCGGGCCGGCACGGCGTCTCCTCGTCGATCACGCCGTCGGCCGATCCGTAGACGCCGATCGTGCTCCCATGGACCACCCGCCGGACCCCCGCCGCCCGCGCCGCCTCGAGCACGTTACGCGTGCCGTCCACGTTCACCGCGCGAAAGTGCGCGTCGGGCACGTTCATCTCGTGCTGCGCCGCGGCGAGGTGCACGACGATCTCGACCCCCGCCATCGCGGCGCCGAGCGCCCCGGGATCCGTCACCGACGCGTTCACTACCCGCACCCCGACCTCCCGGAGCCGGGCGACGTTCGCGTCCTCGGCCGGCGTGTTCGCCTGGCCCAGGACCGTTACCCGATCGCCCCGCCCGGCGCGGATAGCGGCCAGGCGGGACCCGATGAAACCCGTTCCGCCGGTGATGAGGAGGTCCATGGCGCTCCGAGCGGTGTTACGGACGGCGCATCCCGGCGCGGGTCCGGCAAGAGGCAGACCGGCTCAGGGCCTCGGCCGCGAAGCGCCCTCGCAGTGCGGACGAAACAAGTGTAGCGTTCACCCGACAGGTTCGGTAGCGACATCGCGAGCGCCACGCGAACGCACCGCCGACGCTCCGCGCAAGGTGATGCCGGTCACGTCGGACCGGAGCCGCGCAAGGCCTCGTTCTTGCTCGCGGGAAGCGGTTCGCATCGTCCCTCAAGCGAGCTCCTCCATGTGCGGCTTCACAGGCATCCTCGATCCTCGCGGCGTGAGCGCCACCGCCGTCGAAGCCATGGCGAACGCCATCGCCCACCGCGGGCCCGACGATGCGACGGTGCACCTCGAGCCGGGAATCGGTCTCGGATTCCGGCGCCTCTCGATCATCGACCTCGCCGGCGGCCGGCAGCCGATTCCGAATGAGGACGAGTCGGTCTGGGTGGTTCTCAACGGGGAGATCTACAACTACCAGGCGCTCCGCGAGCGGCTGCTCGGGCGGGGACACCGCTTTCGGACACGCAGCGACACCGAGGTGCTGGTGCACCTCTACGAGGAGCACGGGCCGGAGCTGGTCCGGGAGCTCCGCGGCATGTTCGCCTTCGCGATTTGGGATCGCCCCCGCCGCCGGCTGCTGCTCGCCCGCGACCACCTCGGCCAGAAGCCCCTCTTCTGGGCCCGGCAGGGCCCGCGGCTCTATTTCGGTTCGGAGATCAAGTCCATCCTCGCCGTCGCGCCCGACCTCCGGGCGCTCGATCCGCTTGCGCTCGACGAGTACCTGAGCCTCCGGGTGATCGCGGAGGACCGCACCATGTTCTCCGGCATCCGGAAGCTGCCGCCAGCGCACCTGCTCGAGGCGGGTGAAGGCGCGGAGCCGGTCACCCGCCGCTATTGGGACCTGCGATACGAGCCCAAGGCGCCGCTCGACGAGGCCGAGGCGCTCGCGCGGCTCGATCACGAGCTGCGCGAGGCGGTGCGGCTCCACATGGTGAGCGACGTGCCGGTGGGCGCGTTCCTGAGCGGCGGCGTGGACTCCGGGCTCGTCGTGGCCGCGATGCGCGCCGCCACGCCGGAGCCGTTCCACACCTTCTCCGTGAGCGTCCCCTACGGCAACTTCGACGAGGGCCCGGCTGCCCGGATGGTGTCGGCGCGCTACGGCACGGTCCATCATGCGAGCACCATCGGCGGCGACCTCCTCGGGCTGCTACCCACTCTGGTCCACCACCTGGACGAGCCGTCCGACCCGCTCAGCGCGTGCCTCTACCACCTGTCGCAGCTCGCACGGCAGCACGTGAAGGTGGCGCTCGGCGGCGATGGGGGCGACGAGCTCTTCGGCGGGTACGACCGCTACTACGGCACCCTGTACGTCCGGCACTACGCGGCGCTGCCCGAGGCGATCAAGCGGCAGGTCGTGCGCCGGATCCTGGCGCTCGCCCCCGACGGGTTCTGGTACAAGAGCCTGACGCACCAGGTCCGGTGGATGGACGAGCTGTCCCAGGTGGAGGGCGGGCGGCGCTACGCGCGCAGCCTGGGGTACGCGTACTTCACGCCGGCCCGCCGGGAGCGGCTGTACACCGATGCGTTCCGGTCGCGCGTGGGCGGGTTTGACTCGGAGGCGGCGGTCATCCGCTGGCACGACGACGCGTTCGTGAAGGATGCGGTGGATCGGATGCTGCTCGCGGACAGCATGATCCGGCTCCCCAACCATTCGGTGATGATCCTGGACCGGATGAGCATGGCTCACGGGCTCGAGGCCCGCTCGCCGTTCCTCGACCACGAGCTGGCTCATTTCGCGGCCACGCTTCCCACCCGCCTCAAGATCCGCGGCCGGCGGCGCCGCTACCTGCAGATGCGGCTGGCCGAGCGCTACATCCCCGCCGAGGTGCTGCGGCGCCCCAAGCAGGGGTTTTCCTCCGCGCTTCCGTACCTCATGGGAGACCAGTTCCGCGCGCTCTTCCGCGGCTTCTTCCGGGACGCGCGCCTGGTCGAGGCCGGCGTGTGCCGCCCGGAGGCGATCCGCGAGATGCTGGATGCGCACCTCGCGGGCCGCACCGACCACGGCAACCGGCTCTGGCTGCTGTTGAACGCGGAAGTCTGGTATCGGCTGCGGGTCGAGGGCCAGCCGCTGGAGGATCTGACCGAGCAGACCTCCGAGCTGCTCGGGCTCGCGGCGCGGCCGTCGCCGTCGGGAGCGTCGAACGGCGTCACCGAACCGCTTGCGACGGGTGGAGCTCGCGACGGATGGTGAACCCGGGGTATCGCCTGCGGCGGTCGATCGAGAAAACGGTGCCCGACTGGTCGGCGCTGCTCACGGGCGCCGCGCCCCGCTTCGCGTATGGCGGGGCCGTCCGCACCCTCCCCGTCTTCACCTATCACGACACCGGCCCGGATTTCGTCGCCGACCTGGAGTATCTCCGCGAGTCCGGGTATCGGACGGTCGGCGCGGCGGAAATCGAGGCAGCCGCCCGCGGCGACTGGCGCCCCGACGACCACACCGTCGCCATCACCATCGACGACGGGCTCGCGTCGGTGGAGCGGGTGGCGGTGCCGGCGCTCGCTCGACACGGCTTCCGCGCAATCGTGTTCGTCATCGCCGGTCTGGTGCCGCCCACGTCGGCCGAGGGCCTCATGGGCTGGTCGGAGCTGCGGCGGGCTGCGCGCGCGGGGGTGATCGAGGTCGGCTCCCACAGCCTCCACCATCACTACGTGCCCACTTCGCCCCGCATCGTGGGCTGGGTCACGCCGGATACGGCGGTCGAGCCGTATGCACGACTGCCCGTGCCGCGCTTGCACGGCGGGCGGCGGCCGCGGCTCGGCGAGCCGATCCTGTACGGGCGCCCGCGGTACGCCACCTGGCGCGCGTATCGCCCCGAGCCGGATGCGTTCGACCGCTGTCATGCGCTCGCGGCCGCCGCGGGGCCGGCGCTGTTCGCGGCCCCCGGCTGGCGGCGGGCCCTCGAGCAGCTCGCTCGGGTGCAGGGAACGCGGGAGTCGAAGGACCAGGGCCGGTCGGCGATCCTGGAGGACATGCGGGCGTCGCTCGAAATCGTCGGCCGCGAGTGCCCGAACCCGGCCGCGCGCCACCTGTGCTATCCATGGTCGGCGGGCGGTGCGGAGATCGACCGGCTCGCCGCGGAGGCGGGGGCGGTGGCGCTCTACGGCAATTCCTGGATGCGCCCCCGGCCCGTCACGACGGCCGCGCCCGCGGCGGTGCGGCGGCTCTCCCAGGACCTGGTCCGCCGGCTGCCCGGTCGTGGTCGAGCCAGCTTTGCCGCCGTGCTGCGTCGGCGCGTTGGAAGGACGATGGTACCCGAGGGGGGATGGCGCAACAGCTTCGTGGGCGGCGCGCGCCCCGACCAGCGCGCGTAGCCGGCGGGCTCAGCCGGCGGCGGCCACCGCGCTCGTGCCGCGCCCGACCGACTCCAGGACGGCGAGGGTCTCTCGGGCGCAGCGATCCCAGGTGAAGTCGCGCGCGCGCTCGCGGCCGGCGGCGCTCAACCGGACGCGGAGGTCGGCGTCCAGCGCGACCCGCCGCAGGCCGTCCGCGATGCTACCGACGCTCTCCGGTTCGACCAGGAGGCCCGCGCCGTCGGCGAGCTCCGCCGGGCCGTACCGGTTGGCCGTGACGACCGGGCACCCGCTCGCCAGCGCCTCGACCACCGGCAGCCCGAAGGACTCGTAGAGCGACGGCTGCACCAGCGCCACCGCCTGAGCGTACACGGCGGGCAGCATGGCCCGGTCCACCCAGCCGAGCGAAACGACCCACCGCTTGATGCCGAGCCGCTCGACGAGCTCGAGATCCTCTCGGCAGCGCCAGGTATGCTCCCCGGCTACCGCGAGCGCGATGCCCAGCGCAGGGCCCACGTCCGCATACGCGCGGAGCAGGCGGCCGAAGTTCTTCGGGGGATAGATTTGGCCGCAGTAGAGGAAGAAGCGGTCCGGCAGCCCGAGGCGCTGCCGGGTCTCGGCAAGCTGGGCCGCCGGCACCGGCTCGCGGAAGCTCGCCTCCACGCCGTGATAGACGGTGCTCACGCGGGCGGCCGGGACGCCGAGGAAGCGCTGCAGGTGCTCGCGGGTGGTGTTCGACACCGCGATGATGTGGTCGGCGCGCCCGGCGTAGCGCGGCACGATGTAGCGGTGGCTCAGGCGATCGAACCATCGCGACCACTGCGGCGCGACGTACCAGTCGAGCCCGTGGCAGACGAAAACGGTCTTGCAGTCGGCGTGGAGCGGGACCGAGTACTTCGGGTTGAACACCAGGTCGAGCTGTTCCTCTTCCACCATCCGGGGCACCGCCACCTGATCCCAGCTCAAGACCGACCACCCCGGCATCACCCGCTCGCGCACCCGCTCTCCAGCGGGATAGCTCCCGAGATGCGCCGCGTTCCGGTACATGAGCACGAACTCATGCCCGGTGTCGAGCGCGAGCAGCTGGCGGAGCAGGTTGTGGGTGTAGACCAACACGCCGCCGGCGTGTTGGTCCAGGTGCCGCAACATGATGCCGATCTTCACTTACGCTCCCGTGAGGTGCCCTCGGCTCGGGTGCGGCGCAGGGTTGATCGGAGCCCCCACGCCCCGGCCCCGATTCGGCCGGTGCGGTGCGGGCCGCCTGCTGATCTGGCTGCGTGAGGTATGGAGCTTGCCACCAGCCCCAAGCTGAGCAAGACTCAGGCCCATGTGCGCGCGCAGAACGCGAAGCCCGTGCACAATATACCGATACGCACCGACAGGTGACCGTGGCCCCGGACCTTCACGATCCTGACGCCGGCCGAGTCTCCCACGCCCCGAGGCGGCCCGTGACGTTCGCGCGCGGAAATGGCCCCGTGGCGGCCGCGGCGCCGCGTCTCGTGCTGGTGAGCGAGTCGATCTATCCGGATGTTGTCGGGGGCCTCGAGATCCAGGCCCACGACGTCGCCCAGCGACTGACATCCTCGGGGGTCCCGGTCACGGTCCTCACCCGGCGGGCGACTCGGGGGGCCGCCGGCGCGGGATGGCTGGGCCGGGTACCGGTGGTCCGGCTGGATCCGCCCGGGCATCTCAAGGGGCTCGGCTGGCGGGCCGTCGTGCCGCTGCTACGCTACGTGGCGGGCGTGACGCTCTGGCTCTTGGTCCACCGGCGCCGCTACGATGTCGTGCTTGCGCATGGTGTCAAGGTGCTGACGTTGCCCGTGCTGATCGTGCAGCGGTTGGGCGGCAAGCCGTGCATCGTGAAGGTGGATTCCCCGATCGAGCTGTGGGAGGAGGTCTCCGGCGAAAGCCTGCGGCGCATGCGCGTGCGCCGCGGCGCCTCGGCGCTGCGGGTGCTCCGGGGCGTGCGCGCGGCCTTGCTGCGCCGGGTCGGCCAGTACGTCGCGATCTCCGATGAGATCCGTGACGCCCTGGTCGGCGAGGGCGTTACCCCCCAGCGCATCCGCTTCATCCCCAACGGCATCGACGTGGACCGCTTCCGGCCCGTCAGCGCCGACGAGCGGCGGGAGCTCCGCCGCAGGCTGGGCCTGCCGCTGGACGCGGTTCTCCTCAACTTCACCGGCCGCTTCTCGTCGGCGAAGGGCCTCATGCTGCTGGCCAATCTCTGGAAGGAGCTCGTGGCCCAGGGGCGTCCCGTGCACCTGGTGCTGGTGGGCGGCGGTGAGCAGTCGTTCGACACCTGCGAGGCCGAGCTGCGGGCCTTCGTCGCGAAACACGGCCTGTCGGGCACCGTGACGTTCACCGGCACGGTCGCCAACGTCTCGGACTACCTGCAAGCATCCGATCTGTTCGTGTTCCCCAGCGAGTACGAGGGGCTCCCGCTCGCGCTGCTCGAGGCGATGGCGTGCGGCCTGCCGGTCGCGTCCACCAGGGTCGGGGCCGCGCGGGAGTTCCTGGTGGATCGCGAGCACGGGACCCTGGCCGATCCGCGGCACCCGGATCAGATGCGATCGGCGGTCGAATGGCTGCTTGACCATCCGCAGCGCTGGGAGGCGATGGGGCGCGCGGGCCGCGAGGTGGTCTGCGCGCGCTTCAGCCTTGCCGCCGTGGCGGAGGAATACCGGATCCTGCTGCGGGACGTCAGCAAGCGAGGCCGGCGGCGGTGAAGGCGATCCGCAACGCGGCCTGGCTGACGGTGGGCCGTCTGATCGCCGACGTGCTGAGTGCCGTGCTCTTCGTGGTGATCTCCCGCCGGTTCGGGCCGCACGGGCTGGGTCAGTACTCGTACGGGTTCGCGATCGCGAGCTTCACCCTCATCTTCAGCGGCGTCGGCGCAACGTTCGGCGTACGCGAGTTCGCCCGCCTGCCGGAGGAGCGGCGGCGCAACCTGCTCGCCCGGCTGCTCGCGCTGCAGCTCGCGGCCACTACCGCCGTCTCGCTGCTGGCCGTCGCCTACGTGCTGCTCACCGGCACGAGCCGCGACACGGCGATCATCGCGCTCCTCCTCTCGATCTACCAGGTGGCGTTCGGCTTCGGGCAGACGCTCTTCGTGCCCGCCTGCGCCCGCGAGGCGATGCGCCTGCCGGCGGTCACGGAGGCGGGCTGCCGCGCGGGGGCGATCGTCGTCGCGCTCGCGGCGATCGCGATCGGCGGGTATCCGCTCCCCCTCGCGCTCGTGCCCTTTCCGGTCGCGGGCCTGCTCATGGTGCTCGTCGGGATCGTCTCCGCCAGGCGGCACGGCGCGGCGCCGAGCGTTCGGGTCTCGCTGCCGGCGCTGCGCCGGACCTTTGCCGAGGCATGGCCGTTCGCGGCGGCGGACGTGGTCGTGCTGCTCTACGCCCGGGCCGACCTTATCCTCCTCGGCCTCCTCGCCGGTGAAGCGGCCGCGGGCATATACTTCTCCGGCTTCAAGTTCGTCGAGGTGGGCGTGATGCCGGCGGTCTTCCTCGCTACCGCCACGTACCCGGTGCTGAGCAGCCGCTTCGAGGGCGACAGGGCCGCATACCGCCGCGCCTCGGGCGATCTCCTCCGGCACGCGCTGCTGCTCGGCGGGCTGCTCGCCTGGGGGCTCCTGTTCGTCGTGCCCGAGTTGGTGGTGCCGCTGCTGGGCGCCCGCTTCGCGGCCACACCGGCCATCGTGCGGATCATGGCCGCGCTCGCGATCATGGCCTCGCTCGAGCCGGCGTTCGGACGGATCCTGCTGGCCGCGCACCGCCAGGTTGCCTGCCTCCGGATCCAGTTCTTCGGCGTCGTGGTCAACGTCGTGCTGAATGCCGCGCTCATTCCCCTCATGGGAGTCCAGGGCGCGGTGCTCGCGTCGATCATCTCGCTCGCGCTCATGTGCGGCCGTTACGTCTGGGCCGCGCGCGACCTGCTGCCGGAGTCGAGCCTGCTCGGCATCGCCGCGCCGTGGACCGCCATCCTGATCGCGGCCGGTCTCACCGGCGCGACCGTGCAGCACCTCGCCGGCGTGTGGTGGGCCGGCGCCGGTGGCGCGCTGGTGGTGCTGCTGTCCGGGGCGCTGCTCGTCGCCTGGCGGGAATCCGCGCTCCGTGCCTCCACCCGCCTTGCGTCGCCCGGCTAGCGGCCGTGTACTCGCTCGACAGGCTCGCCTACCTGGGCCGCATCGTCCGCCATGATCCCGCCGAGCTGATCCGGCTCGGCAGGATCGGGCTCGCGACCGCGCGGCTCCGTTTCGTCAAGCGCTGCATCGGCCCGGGATCGGTCGTCGGCATCGGCGCCACCGTGGTGAACGCGGCCAACGTGCGGATGGGCCGGCGGGTGCTGCTGCAGGATTACGTGTACATTCGCGCGGGGACCGAAGGCCGGGTGACCATCGGCGACCGGGTGGCGATCAACAGCTACGTGCGGCTCTTTGGCCACGGCGGCATCACCATCGGCGCTGACACCCAGATCGGGCCCGGCACGCTGATCACCACGACCGGCCACGACTACCGGGGGGAGCTCGCCGCGAGCTTCACGCCGGTGGTCATCGGCGAGCGGGTGTGGATCGGAGCCAACGTGACCGTCCTGCCAGGGGTCGAGATCGGCGACGAGACCGTGGTGGGCGCCGGCACGATCGTGAACCGGAGCCTCCCGCCGCGCGTCGTAGCCGTGGGCAACCCCGCCCGCATCGTCCGCGAGATACCGGTCGCGCCGGCCCCCAACGCAGCCGCCTCCCCGGAAGAGGGCCGGGGCCGCGAGCGTGGTTCGCCTGCCACACCCGCTCGCGGTGGCGTAGCACCCGCGCCATAAACCGGGGCCACACGCGCCGCTCGCCGCTCGCTAACCAGTTCACCCGAAACGGCTTACCCCACGGCGTGCCGAAGGCATGTACCCTGCCGCCTGAAGGCGCCGTTCCGGGCCCCGTCCGGTCGGCCGCAATCCGCCGGCGAGCGTCCATCAGCACCTGATTGCATCGCACCGCGTTCCGCTCCCGCGCCGTCCGAATCCGCGCGGCGGCCGTTCACCCGCGGGTGATGCGGTAGTGTTACCCGTTCGGGCGCCCTGGCGCCCGGAGCCTCGACTCCAGAGACGGCATGCATCGGCACCGGCTGTTGCGGTTGGTGGTGATGGTGTGCATTGGCGCGCTCATGGCGTGCGGGGATTCGCTCACGGCCCCCATGCCGCTCGCGAAGATCAGCCTGTCCGTGTCGCAGCTGACCTTGCCGGTGGGCCAGACCGCGCGCATCGGGGTCACCGCGACCGACGCGGCGGGCGATCGGGTCACCGACCCGCCGCTCACCTGGACCAGCAGCAATTCGGGGATCGCGTCGGTCGTCTCCGACGGCACCGTGCGGGGCATCGCGCCCGGGGACGCGTTCGTCATCGCCTCCGCCGGAGGCAAGGCCGATTCGGCCATGGTGCGGGTGAGCGCGGGATTGGCCGGCGTCACGGTGACGCCGTCGCCCGCGGTCGTGACGGTCGGCGGCACCGTGCAGCTCACGGCCACGGTGAAGGACGACGCGGGCCGCGTCATCACCGGCCAGCCCGTCACCTGGACGACCGACGCCCCATCGGTCGCCACCGTCTCGTCCGCCGGACTCGTCTCCGGCCTCGCCACCGGCCTTGCCACGATCACGGCGACATCCGGCGGCAGGAGCGGTTCCACGCAAGTGCAGGTTGGCACCGTGCCGGTGGCGGCCGTCGCGGTCTCGCCCAACCCCGCCGCCGTCCAGATCGGCGCCACGGTCCAGCTCACCGCGACCGTCACCGACGCGAGCGGAAAGACGCTGGTCGGACGCACCGTGTCCTGGTCGTCGAGCAACGCCGCGGTGGCGACGGTCTCCGCGTCCGGCGTGGCCACCGGTGTCGCCGCGGGGACGGCCACGATCAGCGCGACGAGCGAGGGGAAGAGCGGGACCACGGCGCTCAGCGTGACGGTCGTGCCGGTCGCGACGGTGTCGGTGACGCCCGCGGCCGCCATGTTCGCCAGGAACGGCACCGTGAGCCTCACCGCCACCTTGCGCGACGGCTCGGGCAACGTGCTCACCAACCGCTCCGTCACCTGGACCTCGAGCAACACGGCGATCGCCACCGTCGCCTCGACCGGGGCGCGCACCGCGACGGTGACCGGCGCCGGCGTGGGCCAGGCGTCGATCACGGCGACGAGCGACGACGGGAAGTCCGGCACTGCGACGCTCACCGTGACCTACGCCGCGGGGACGTACCTCGACCGTGGCTACTGCTCGGCGAATCCGTGGCGCCGGCTCGACCTCTACGTGCCGTCCGCGTCCAAGCCGCGCCCGGCTCCGGTCGCCGTGTTCATCCACGGCGGCGCGTGGGCCAGCGGCGACAAGAGCGACGGCGGCTGGCGCTTCACCTCGACCAAGACGGAGCTGCTCAACCGCGGCTACATCGTCGCGAATCTCAACTACCGGCTGATGAACGACACGACGCCGGCCTCGAACATGTGGCCGGCGCAGATCAACGACGTGAAGTGCGCGGTACGCTGGCTCCGCGGAAAGGCGGACTCATTGGGAGCGGACCAGCGGCGGTTCGCGGCGTGGGGCACGAGCGCCGGGTCCCACCTCGCGGCGATGCTCGGGCTCACCACGTCGAGCGCGGGGTTCGATGCGCCGGAGCTGGGCTTCTCCGACGAGTCCAGCGAGGTGCAGGCGGTGGCGGATCTCTCGGGCCCGGTGGACCTCACCCAGCCGGACGAGCTGCTCTTCGACTACGCCCAGGTCTTCACCACGATCGACCCGGCATCGTCGGTCATGATCAACGCCAGCCCCGTCCACTATGCCGGCGCGGCCTCGCCCCCGTTCCTCATCATCCACGGCGACCACGACGACGTGGTGCTGCTGGCCCAGTCGGAGCGCCTCTATGCCCGGCTCTGGATGTCGGGCGCGAGCGTGGACTCCATCATGGTGAAGAACGCCGACCACTCGCTGAGCCCCGTCCCGGGCACCTCGATCAGTCCCACGCAGACCCAGATCGTGCAGCGGATCGCCAACTTCTTCGATGCCAGCCTGCCGAGCGGCGCCGCCCCCTCGGCGCTCCTCGCCGCCTGGCAGCGCTAGAACCCGGCCGGCCCCGCGGTCTGCTCGACCTCGGACGCGACGGCCGCCTCGGCTTTGCCCCGCGCGCTCTTTCTGAGACGCGGCTCGCCACCGGTCGCGAGGTCCCCGAGCAGGAAGGCGCCGGGTATGATGGATCCGAGCTCCACCAGCCGGCCGAGCAGCGCGATGGCGAGCGCGTCCGCGGCCGTAATCCCGAAGAATCGCAGCAGGTACACCACCGTGGCCTCCATGACGCCCATCCCCCAGATCCCGATGGGGAGCCGCGCCATGAAGCAGGCGAGCGGTATGGCCGCGAACATCGCGGCGGCGCCGGCCGGCACGTCCAACGCCTTCGCACCCAGCCAATAGAATATCACGACGAGGGCCTGCTCCAGGATCGACGCGATGGCGAAACCCCAGAGCAGCAGCGGCCGGCGGCGGTACGCGGCCAGCGCATCGTTCACCCGGTCCGCGATCGCGAACCAGCGGCCCCCTCGCCGGCCGCGCCATCGCCTCCCGACGCGGTGGCCCCACGCGCTGAACACCAGCCACACGGCGATGGTGGCCACGACCACGAGGCCGAGCATCCAGCCGGCGACGTGCTCCAGCTCGGCGGATCGCTGCAGCAGCAGCGCCAGCGAGAGCAGGCACACCGCCCCAAGGGTAAGGATCCCGAACGCCCGCTCCACCACGACGGAGGTCCCGATCTCGGCGATGAGCTGCTGCCGCCGGCCGAGCGAGACCGCCCGCAACACGTCGTTCCCGATGTAGGGGGGGAGGACCAGCGACGCGAACATCGTCGCCATGTAGACGCGCGCCGCCCGGCGCAGGCTCACCGCGCCGGTGAGCGCGCGCACCAGCGCCTGCCACTTGACGATCACGAGCGCCCGGTCGACGTATGCAACGAGGAGCGCCAGCAGCAGCCAGCCCGGATCGAGCGATGCCGCGCGGCGGCTCAGGGCCGTAGTGTCGATCGAGCGGATGAGCCACACCAGAATCCCGATCGATACCGCGGCGCCGAGGAGCCAGCGGATTCGTGCACGTCGTGCCGACGCAGTGGTTTGGCTCATTCGGGATTCTCCGCGCTCGAACCGAGCAGCCAAGACTAAGGCCGCGCCGCCATCCGTAGCGTGACGCGAGTCACGACGGGTGCCGCGTTATTTTCCCGGCATGCCACCCGCCCCATCGGGAACCGGTACCCCTGCCACGCTCCGGATCGTTCATGTCACCGCCCCCGGCCCGATCGGCGGGCTGGAGCGCGTGGTGCAATCCCTTGCAGCGGGACAGGCCGCGGCGGGCCACGACGTGCACGTCGCAGCGGTGCTGGACCTGGGCGATGCCGCCGATCTGTTTTTCGACCCGCTGGAGCAGGCCAAGGTAGCGATAGCGCCGCTTCGACTTGCGCCACGTGCCTACGGCGAGGAGCGGCGCCGCCTGGCCGCCCTCCTGCACGAGTTGGCCCCCTCGGCCGTCCACACCCACGGATACCGCGCCGATGTCCAGGGGGGCGCCGTCGCCCGCCGGCTTGGCCTGCCCGCGGTGGCCACCGCCCACGGATTCACCGGCGGCGGCTGGAAGAACCGCCTGTACGAGGCGCTCCAGGTCAGGGCGTACCGCCGAGCCGATGGCGTGGTGGCGGTCTCACGGCCGCTCGCGGCCCGGCTCGTGCGTGCAGGCGTGGTCCCGGAGCGGGTGCACGTCGTTCCTAATGCGGCGCCTCCACCCTCGGCGCTGCTCTCCCGCGATGCCGCCCGGCGGGAGCTCGGCCTGGCCCCCGACGCGTTCGTGGTCGGATGGGTGGGCAGAATCAGCCGCGAGAAAGGGCCCGACGTACTGCTGGAAGCCATCGCGGGACTCGCCTCGGACAGGGTGCATGCGGCCGTGATCGGCGCCGGCTCCCAGCGCGCGGCGCTCGAGGCGCTCGCCGCGGAACGCGGCGTCGGCGACTTGCTCCACTGCTGCGGGCTCGTGCGCGATGCGGGACGGCTCTTCCGGGCGTTCGATTGCTTCGTGCTGAGCTCCCGCACCGAGGGCACGCCGATGGTGCTGTTCGAGGCCATGGCGGCCGAAGTTCCGATCGTCGCCACCGCGGTGGGCGGGGTTCCCGACGTGGTCTCCGGCGAGGACGCGCTGCTCGTGCCCTCGGAAGATCCAGCCGCGCTCGCCGCCGGCATCCGTGCGGTCCGCGCGGATCCGGGCGCGGCCCGCGACCGCGCCCGGCGCGCGTCGGCTCGGCTCCAGGCCGAGCGGGCGGTCGCTCCCTGGGTTGCCCGGTACGATGCCGTTTACCAGGCCGCGTCCGCGAACGTCAAGCGAAGGCTTCGCGCATGACCGCTCTCGCCCTCGTGTTGATCGCGCTTCCCCTGGCGGCCTTCGGGTACGCCTATGTGGGCTATCCGCTCCTTCTGCGCATCCTCGCGGCGCGCCGCCCGGCGGCGGCGACCCCACCGGAGCCCGCGGAGTGGCCGGCGATCAGCATCGCCTTGCCGGCGTACAACGAGGAGCGCTCCATCGCGGCCACCATCGAGAGCCTGCTCCGCCTCGACTATCCGGCCGACCGCCGCCGGATCGTCGTGGTGTCGGACGCCTCGACCGACCGCACCGATGAGATCGTCCGGAGCTTCGCCGCGCGGGGCGTGGAGCTGCTCCGCATGCCCGCGCGCTCCGGCAAGACGGCCGCGGAGAACGCGACCGTACCGCTGCTTCACGGCGAGATCGTGGTCAACACCGACGCCACGATCCGCATTCCCCCGCATTCGCTCAAGCCGCTGATCCGGGCCTTTCAGGATCCCACCGTAGGCGTGGCGAGCGGGCGTGACGTGAGCGTGGGCAACCTGGACGAGGAGGCCAACGCCGGGGAAGCCGGGTACGTCGGCTACGAGATGAAGGTGCGCGCCCTCGAGACGAGGCTCGGCTCTATCGTCGGGGCGAGCGGCTGCTTCTACGCGATCCGGCGACACCTGATCGACGCCGAATACCCCGCCGCCCTGAGCCGGGACTTCGCCTCGCCGCTCAGGGCGCGGCAGTTCGGCTTCCGATCGGTCTCGGTGGACGAGGCGGTCTGCCTCGTGCCGCGCGCGACGTCGCTCCGCGCCGAGTACCGGCGCAAGGTCCGCACGATGGCGCGCGGCCTGGAAACCCTCTGGTACAGCCGGGCGATGCTCAACCCATGGCGGTACGGCGGCTTCGCCTGGATGCTCGCGAGCCACAAGCTTTGCCGGTGGCTCGTGCCGCTCACCCTTCCCGGCGCCGTCGTGGGGCTCGCGCTGCTGAGCCCCGCCTCCGCGCCCGCGGCGGCGGCGCTCCTCGCGTTCGCGGTGGTGAGCGCGCTGGGTGTGTTCGGCTTCGCCTGGCCCGGCCAGCCGCCGCGCGCCCTCGCGCTCTGCGCGTTCGCGGTGGCGGCCAACCTCGCCGGGCTGCACGCGTGGATCAAGGCGCTCCGGGGCGAGCGCAATCCGATCTGGGAGCCGACCCGCCGGCCGCTGGAGGTGGCCGCACCGGTCGCGGCGGAAGCCCGCCGCGACTGATACCCTCACTCGCCTTCGAGCTGAACCACCAGCCCCACGCGGTCGTGCCCGTCCCGCACCACCCGCTTGGGCGATGCGGCGAAGGCGATCCGGGCCAGCCATGCGGTCGCGGCGCACATCAGCAGGGCGTCGATCAGCGCCTTGAGGGCCGCCACGTCGTACGGACGCTTGGCCTGGGCGGCGACGGTGCCGCGCAGCTGCACGAAGTCGAGCGCGAACAGCGCGGCGCCGATCAGGAGCAGGATCGCGAGGCCGGCGAAGACGACCGCGATGGTGCGCGTTGCGCCCCGCTTGCCGTGCAGCATGGTCGCGATGAGCAGGAGCGTGAGCCCCAGCACGGGCGTAAGCAGCGCATTGGCGAAGAGCCCGAACGTCCCGAACCGCCAGGTCACCTCGGAGATGCGCGGGGGCAGCACGGCCCCCGCCAGATCGACCGCGGGCGCCAGGATGAGGAGGGCGGCGACAGGATAGAGCGCCGCGACGACCCTGCGGGAATCCACGGAGGCCATCGGAACTCTCCTGAGACTGTCGGAGGTGTCGGGGGACGAATGAAACGTAGCTAGGGCCCGGCGGGCGCGTAAGCGCGGCGCCGCCTCAGGCCGGGAGCACGCGATAGACCTCCGGCACCAGCAGCGCGCTCACCCGCCGCGCCAGCCCTCTGGCCGCGGCCTCGTCTCCGTCTACGGGGACGACCACGCGGACCAGCGCTTCCTCGGTGCGCCCGCGCAGCGCCGAGTCGCGCAGCAGCTCGAGCTTCACCTTGTACTCGTTCGACTCGATGCGGCCCCGCCCCTGGTACCAGTAGTACACCAGCGCGCGCCGGCTCCCGTTCGCGAGCATGTAGCGATTGACGCGGACCGGACCGGCGTCCGTCTGGAGGCGATCCTCCGCCACCGACACGACCTCCCAGCCCGCGCCGGGCAGACAGTTCTTGGGGGAGTGGATGGTCTTCCCCTGCGCCTGCTTCTCATAGTACCCGACGTAAATGGAGAAGGCCGGCGCCGAATCCCGGCGGAACTCGCGCAGCAGGTAGGCCGACATCCCCGCGACTCGCCGCGACTCGGCGTCGATCTCGAGGTCTGCGCCGCGGTAGCCGTCGATGGCCGCCGGCAGCGATTCCAGCGGTGCGGCCAGCGGGACGGCGCGCTGCTGCGTGGTGCCGGCGAACACGAGAAGCCACCCAGCGCCCAGCACGCCGGCCGGAATGAACCGCTGCCACTCACGCACGGGAGCGCTCTCCCAGCCAGCGGCGCTCGAGCGCGGCGGCGCCCCACGCGAGCGCGCCCAGCCCCGCGAAGGCGACCACGAAGAGGAGCCAGCCTTCGGTGAGGTGCATGAAGCCCTCGCCGAGGCGGGGGTCCACGAAGTACACCAGGAACCCCGTGAGGAACACGCGGACCGCGTTCACCACGATGGCCACGGGGATCGCGAGCCCCACGACCAGCGCGCGTGCCGGCAACGAGTGCAGCCACAGGCCCGCAATGAGCACGCCGAGGCTCAGGAGCGCCGTCAGCGACCGGAGCCCGCTGCAGGCCTCGGTGACGAAGAGCTGCCGACCGGGGAGCTGAATGACGTTGCCCGCAAGCGCTGCCGGCACCTCCCGCCAACGGAGGAGCGCGGCGCCCATGCTCGAGGCCTTGAACTGCAGGGGAAGTGCGAGCGCGCTGGTGACCAGGTTGGGCAGGGGAATCGAGAGGGCGACGAGCATGAACGGCAGCCACCAGCGCCGCACCTGGCCCAGCCCCCAGGCGAAAATCGTGAGCCCGGCGAGCGCCAGCACCATCGAGAATCGAAGGGTGTACAACTCGGCCGCGAGCCCGCCGAGGTAGCGCAGCAGGACGGCGGCCGCGAGCACCAGTGTGCCAAGCCAGGGGCTCGGGGCGCGATCGGCGCGGAGGCCGGACCGCCAGGCAAGCCACAGCGCCACCGGCGCGAGCAGCAGGCCGTGGCCCGCCTCGCTGTCGGTCCACCAGTCGCGCACCAGCAGATAGAAGGGCTGCGCAAAAAGCCCCGCCGCGGCGATCGCGGCGAGGGCGATGGGAACGTGATTCCGGCTGAGGGGAAGGGTGCCGGTGTCGCTCGAACGCCGGAGCGCGGCGACGGACACCGGCGTTTACCAGCCCCCGCGGCGCAGGAGCACCACCGGGATGGTCTTCAGCATGATCTTGAAGTCCTCGATCAGCCCCTGGCGCCGAATGTACTCGAGATCGTAGCGAACCTTCGTGCGGACGTCGTCGAGGTTCACGTCGTAGTGATGGTTGATCTGCGCCAGGCCGGTGATGCCGGGCTTGGCCCGCTGCCGGAGCGGGTACTCCGAGATGTTCCGGCGAAGCTCAGCGAAAATGGTGGGGCGCTCGGGCCGGGGGCCCACGATGTTCATCTCGCCGCGCAGCACGTTGATGAGCTGGGGCAGCTCGTCCAGGCGATACTGCCGGAGGAAGCGCCCCACCGGCGTCACCCGCGGATCGTCCTGGCTCGCCCACACCGCCCCGGTCTGGCCCTCGGCGTTGTCGTACATCGTCCGGAACTTGTAGATCTTGAACGGCTTGCCGCCGAGGTCCAGGGCGCGCCGGTGATTCGACGAGCCGGGCACGGAGCGGCGGCGATCCAGGCCGACCCGCACCTGGGTGTAGAGGACGGGGCCGCGCGACGTGAGCTTGACGACCAGGGCAAGCACGAGGAGCAGCGGCGCCAGCACCACGATCGCGAGCGCCGCCAGGACGAAGTTGATCGCGTAGCGAAACGTGTCCCGTTCGTCGCGGACGCTCGGCGCGGCCTCGACCAGCGGCCGGGACACGGCACGGAACGGATCGCCGGCATCGGTCACGACGCGGGGAGTCGGGCCGCTGTTCCTCAGTCTGGGCATCAAAGCATCCGAGTGCGCCGTGGTCGTCATCAAAGCTTGCTCAACGCGAATACGATCCCAAAGAGCGCGCCGGACACGAGGCCCATGGTCTGCAGCGCGCCCTTGAAGCCGCCGCTGCGCTCCCCGACGATGATCTGGTCGCCGCTCTGCACGTTCATTTGGTCCAGCGACTGGCCCGCGTCGATCGCCCGGGCCACTTCCTCCTTGCTGGCCAGCTCCACGTTGTTGCGACGGATGACGCTGCGAGACGGATCCGCGTTGCCGCCGGGACCGCCGGCGGCCATGATCGCGTCGGGCGCGAGCGCGTCGGCGGGGAGGTTGTAGAACCCCGGCTTGGCGACCGGCCCAAAGATCCCGACCCGCACCAGCGCGGTGGCCTGGACCACCGGATCGCGCAGGTAGCGGCTGAGCTGCTGTTCCAGGTACCCCTGGAGCTCCGACCGCAGCACGCCGGCGACCGAGATCTCCGGGATGTTCGGGAACAGCAGCGTCCGGTTGGGCCGCACGGTGAACGTGTCGCTCAACTCCTTCTCGCCCGCCACCTCGAGCAGGACCCGATCTCCCGGCTGGAGGTCGCCCTGCTTGAGCCGCTCCTGGATCACCTGCCGCTCGGCCTCGCTCACCTCGCGGCTCTTGCCGGCGAGGAGCGCCTCGAGCTCGGCGCGCGTGGCCTGCGGGCGCGGCACCGACGCGAGCGAATCGCGGATGGCCTCCTTGCTTCCCGGCTTGGGCGGCTTGGGCGCCGCAACCGGCGGAGCTGAGTCGGGACGGGCCGGCTGCTGCTGGGCTGGCAAAGTGCTGGAAGCGAAGCTCAGCGCGGCAACGGTCCCGAGCAGGGCCACCATCCGATGCATGCGGCGGCGATCGGCGTCGCGCAAAAAGGTCGGTGTCCTCGCTGAGTCGCTGACGTTCACGCTGATCGAGTCCCTTCGAGTAAGAGAGGTAGCCAACTTACAGACGCTAGCGCGGATCGGCTGTACCTCCCGTGATACGCCTCACGCGAACCCGGTTCGCGCCGCGAACCTCGTGCCACCTCCCGCCGCGTTCGATCAACGCGGGTTCCCTTCCGCATCGAAGGACCACACCGCGTCCGTGAGCAGCGGCGTCTGGGCCTCGCCCAGGCCGAATGTCGCCAGGCGCTCGCTGAACCGACGCCAATCTGCCGCGAGGCTGTGCTTGGCGCTCGGATCGGCGCTGCCCGGATCCTCGGGCGCTGCGTCGTCCGGCTGCCCAGCCTCGTTGCTCGGGGCGTTTTCGGAGAGTTCGCCCGGTGCAGACCCCGAATCCATGCGTCGCCTGTTTGGTGAAGGTTCGAAGCGGCCGCGCAATCCTCGGCGCGAACGAACTTCAAGGATGGTTCCCCCGCTCGCGGGCATCGGTTCGGGCCGGCACCGAGCCAGGGCGAGGCGACCTAACCTGTTGCAGGCGCATGCCTTCGCGCAGTGACTCGCGCCGGGTTGCGGCCGGCCGTCCGGCTCGTTCCGTTGCGGGACGGCAACAGTTCGGTCGGTGGTGTGCCACAGAGCCGGACCCCGGGACGCCCAGCCACCCCCGGGGGGGCCGCGCCAAGCCGGAGGCCGATGTGCTTGCCCGCAAAGCCGGAAGCCCCTTGGCAACTGATTGAGTGGCAACCGCTTGACCGAATGCTCCCCGGCTGCACAAGTTGTGCGTCAGCGCCGGGCGCAGTTGCCGGGCGCAGCTTAGCCGCCGGCGCGGCGCTTCCCTCAGGGGCTCGACAGGGCATCCCGACATGACCTCACGGCCCACGGTGCTCATCGCCAACGATCAGGAGTGGTGGGCCCGCTCGCTCGAGAGCATCCTGGCCCCGAACGGCTTCAGCGTGGTTCGCGCGTACACCGGGGGGCAGGCGCTGGAACAGGCAAGAGCAACGGCGCCGGACCTGATCATCCTCGACGCACAACTGCCCGACATACACGGCTTCGAGGTCTGCCGCCTCCTTCGGTCCGATCCGCACATCGGCCCCGCCACGCCGATCATCATCACCACGGCCGGGCCGTCGGGCCGCACGCAGCGGCTCGAGGCCTACGAAGCCGGCGCATGGGAGTTCCTGGGCCAGCCGCTCGACGGCGACGCCCTGCTGCTCAAGCTCCGCACGCTGGTGACGGCCAAGCTGCAGATCGACCGCCTGCGCGAGGAGAGTCTGGTGGACGTCGGAACCGGCCTCTATAGCATGCGCGGCCTGCGGCGGCGCGCCAGAGAGATCGGCTCGGATGCGGCCCGGCGGCACGATCCGCTGGGCTGTGTCGTCTTCGGCGTGGATCCGCTGCAGGGCGCGGCGCCGGGCGACCCCGCCGCTCCGGAGTTCGGCGAGGCGGCGGAGCGCCTCGCCCGCGTGATGCAGTCGGCCACGCGAACCTCGGATGCGGTCGGGCGGCTGTCGGCCGCGGAGTTCGCCGTGGTGGCGCCCGGCGCGGGGCCCGAGGCCGCGTTGCGGATGGCGGATCGGATCGCCGGCGCGCTCGAAGCCACGCCGGTGCCGGTCGGCGGCGCCGATCGATGGCCCCGGGCCCGCGCGGGCTGCTGCGCCGTGGGAGATTTCGGGGAGTCGCCGGTGGACTCGTTGGAGCTGCTGCTGCGCGCCGCGACCGCCCTGCACGATCTGCAACGGGAAGGCTCCGACGAGCGGGTCCGCTCGTTCGAGGCCCAGGCGTTCCCGTCCCCCGGTTGACCCGCTCGAGACGGCCACCGCACCCGGGCACGAAACGACGCGGGGCGGCGATCGGCCGCCCCGCGCCTTGCGTACCGCTGGCGTCGCTCAAGCGCCCCCGCCGTCGCCCAGCTTCGGCATCTTCTCCTCGTCCGCGACGTACCCATACACATAGGAGTAGTGCTGGTACACCGACTCGCTGGTGCGGATGTCGTTCAGCACGGCGCCGAGCACGCGGATGGGCAGCCGGTCCAGGAGGCGCACCTTCGCCTCCGCCATGCGCCGGTTGGTCTCGCCCGAGCGCAGCACCAGCATGATGTTGCCCGTCGCCGTGCCGAGCACGAAAGGGTCGATGCCGGCGCCGAGCGGCGGACTGTCCACGATGATCACGTTGAATCGGGACTTCATCTCGCCGATCAGCTCGCTCATCATCCCCGACCCGAGCAGCTCCGGCCCGTGATGGCGGCGCGTGCCGCAGGGCAGGAGCGCGAGGTTCTGGTGGCTGGTCGCCCGCAGCACGTCGTCGATCCCGGCCTTGCGGGCCAGGTAGTCGATGAGCCCCGGGATGCGCTCCGTGCCGAACATGCGGTGCAGCTCGCCGCGACGGATATCGCCGTCCACCAGCAGCGTCTTGTACCCGGCCTCCGCGAACGAGAGCGCCAGGTTGGAGGAAACGAGCGACTTGCCGTCACCCGGGCCGGGGCTCGAGATCGTGACGAGCACCGGCCCGGTGCCATACGAGTGCACCAGGTTGAGGCGGATCGTACGGAACGCCTCCACCACCTGTGATGCCTCCTCGAGATCCGCCTTCCCCGAGCGCATGTGCCGGATGGCCGGGATCGCGCCGAAGATGCTGAGCCCGAGCTCGTGAGTGACCTGCTCCGGGTACCGGAAGCGCTTGTCCAGCTGGTCCAGCAGGATCGCCAGGCCGAAGGCCAGCGCCGTGCTGAGCAGGAACGCCATGAGGATCACGCGCGGCGCTTGGTCGCTCACCGGGCGCTCCGGCATGATTGCCGGATCGAGGATGCGCACGTCGGGGATCGCGCTCGCCTCCGCGAGGCGGGCGGCCTCGAACCGCTGCTGCAGGTCGGTATAGATCGCGGCGATGCTCTGCACCTCGCGGGTGAGCCGCTGCTCGGTGATCGTTCGATTCGGGATCTGCTGCAGCTCGCGAGAGCCGGAGCTGACCTGCGCGCGGAGATCGTTCTCCTGGCGGCGCATGCCCCGGATCAGGGCCTCGGTATACGCCGGAATGGTTTGGCTACGGATCGTCTGGATCCGTTGCTTCAGGTCGCGCACCGGCTTGTACTCGTCGGTGTAGCGCGTCTGGAGCGCCCGCAAGTCCGCCTCGGCCTGCGACAGCTCGGCCAGCGTCTTGTTGAGGTCGGGCGCGTTGTGGGCGGCGGGGATCGTGTTGAACGCATCCACCGAGAGCTGCCCCGACTGGGTTTGCCGCAGCACCTGCTCCAGCGCCTGCCGGTCGTGCTCGAGCTGGTCGATCTGCACCTTCTGCTCGAAGTACCGGGTCATCGCCGTAGGCGTGGTCGTCTGCAGCCCGGCCGCGATCGGCGCATTCTCGGTCGGCTGCGTGATCGTCCTGACCTTGAACCCCTCGAGCCGGGTCTCGGCGTCCTTCAGCTGCTTGCCGACCGTGTCCACCTGCTGCGCCAGCACCTTCGAGAGCTCGGCGAGCTTCCGCTTCTTGAGCTCCGCGGCCACCTCGACGTACTGGTTGATCAGCGTGTTCATCGTGCTGGTCAGCCGAGCGGGGTCGTTTCCGGTGAGGATCAGCCGGAGGAAGTTGCCCCGCTCCTCCATCCGGGTGGTCAGCTGGTCCCTGAGCGCCATGGATGCGTCGCGGGGGCTGGTCACGCCGAACGTCACGTCCCGCGACTTGGCGGAGGCCACCTGGGCCGGCGTGGGCGTCCAGCGAAACCCGACGCGCGTGCCGACGCTGTCCCCCGCGCGACCCGACTGGATCAGCAGGCCCTCGGCGGACTTGAGCGTGAACCGCTTGCCCGCGTCGTCCACGTGCAGCACGTACTGGCCGGGACGGAACCGGTCCAGCAGCCCGAACGAGGCGAACAGGGTCGAGTCCTTGGGCGGGTAGGTGAGGTAGAGCCGCTCCTTGGCGACCACGGAGTCGAGCACGGTGAAGGTGGTGACCAGCTCCACCCAGTTGCCGCCCTCGACGAAGCCCTCCGACCGCATCGGTCCCTCCTTCGACGGAGGGCTCTCGATGAAGATGGTGGCCTGGACCATGTACTCCTGCTTGAGGAAGCGGGTCGCGAACACACCGATGCCGGTGCCCGCCACCATCACGAGCAGGATGAGCCAGCGGTACCGCTTGAGCGCC
>DASSOD010000014.1:0-7301 GCA_035700905.1 Gemmatimonadales bacterium
ACCAGCCGAATGGCGGTCGCCTTGAAGGCGGCCATCACGCGCGTGCCCGGCCGGATGTCCATCGCCTCGGCGGAGGCGGCCGTCACCGCGGCGACGAGCGGGCGCCCCGCATCGAGGTGGACGTGCACGACGGGACCCAGCCGTTCCACCGCGCTGACCGTGGCGCGCAGGCGGTTCCGCGCCGAGGTGGACGGCTCATCCCGGCTCAGCGTGATGTCCTCCGGCCGGATCACCGCGTGGATCGGCCCCTCCCGCTCCGCGACGACCTCGAGCTGCAGCGGGCCGCTGCTGAATCGGGCGGCGAACGGCGCCCCGCCCGCGTCCGCGAGGCGCTCCACGGTGCCGGCCAGCACATTGCCCGATCCGATGAATCGGGCCACGAACGCCGAGTTGGGATAGCGGAACACCGTCTCCGGCGGCCCGTGCTGCGCGATCCGCCCCTCGGCCAGCACGGCGACGCTGTCGCCCAGCCGCAGCGCCTCGTCGAAGTCGTGCGTCACCTGCAGCGTGGTGATTCGCTCCCGCTCGTGCAGCGCGCGCAGCTCGCGCCGGAGCAGGTGCCGCGTGGCGGGATCCACCGCCGCGAAGGGCTCGTCCAGCAGCAGGATCTTCGGCGCCGGCGCGAGCGCCCGCGCCAGCGCGATCCGCTGCTGCTCGCCTCCGCTCAACCCGTGTACCGAGCGCCCGAGCAGGTGCGCGATGCCGAGCCGGTCCGCGAGGCGGTCGCCGCGCTCGAACCGCTCCGGCGGCAGGCCGTAGCGGATGTTCTCGCGCACGGTCATGTGGGGGAAGAGGTGGTACTCCTGGTACACGAAGCCGAGTCCGCGCCGCTCCGGGGGCAGCGCGGTGACGTCCTCGCCGTGCATCAACACCCGGCCGGCCCGCAGCGGCGCGTTGCCGGCGACCGCTTCGAGCAGCGTCGTCTTGCCCGACCCCGTCGGTCCGATGATGAGCGCGTACCCGCCGCTCGGCACCGTGAAGGAGATGTCGGCCAGCTCGAACCCGCCGACCCGCACCGTGACGCGGTCCAGCTCGATCACGCCCGCTCCACCGGCTGCAGCATGCGCACCAGCAGGAAGACGGCGAGCGCCAGCAGCAGCAGTACCACGGCGCCGGGAACGGCGGCCGGCAGCCCGAACGCGGTGAACCGGTCGAAGATGAAGATGCTCGCCACCTTCGGATTGTAGGTGAGAATCACGATCGAACCGAACTCGCTCACGCTCCGCGCCCACGCCAGGATGGCGCCGGCCAGGATGCCGCGTCCCGCGAGCGGCAGCGTCACCCGCCGGAACGCCCGCCACGGCGTATCGCCCAGGGTGCGCGCCACGCGCTCCAGCCGCGGGTCCACGCCGCGGAACGCCTCGCGCGCGCCGCTCACCAGGATGGGGACCGAGACGAAGAGCATCGCGGCCACGATCCCGGGGACGCGGCTGACGAACTCGAGCCCGAGCGGCGCGAGCGCCTGCCCGACTGCGGAGCGGCGCCCGAGGAAGAGCAGCAGCGCGATGCCGGCGACCGGGTGCGGCACGACGACCGGAAGGTCCACCACGCCTTGCACCAGCCGGCGCCCCGGAAAGTCGCGGCGGGCCAGCAGGTAGGCCACGGGAATCCCCAATATCGCGCCGATCGCGGTGGCGGCCGTCGCGGTCAGCACGGTGAGCGTGATGGATGCGCGGAGCTCCGGGTCGCGGAGCGCGTCGCCCAGGCTCGCCGGCGTGGCCATGAACAGCAGCCGGAGCAGCGGGCCGACGATGAACAGCACCAGGCAGGCGCCGAGCCCGGCGATGACCAGCCGGGGCCAGAGCGGGCGAGCGGTCATGAGCACCTCGTGGAGTCTCTGGGCGGGGCGGGGCCCGCGATAGGCTATCCCCACGCTCCGGGGAGCGTCAATGCGCCGCGCGCGGCATGGACGGCACCAGCGGCGGCTCCTATCTTCCGCGCTCCGCCGTTACCGTTCCGGTCCGCACACGCAGAGGAGACGCGGCGATGGTCAGCGCCACGATGCAGGAGGCCCTCAACGAGCAGATCAAGAACGAGCTGTACTCGGCCTACGTCTATCTCTCCATGGCGGCGTACTTCGAGCACGCCAACCTCCCGGGGATGGGCGCCTGGATGCGGGTCCAGGGGCGGGAGGAGACCGCCCACGCGCTCAAGATCTTCGACCACCTCCTGGACCGCGGGGCCCGGGTGAAGCTCCGGTCCATTCCTCAGCCCCCGGTGGAGTTCAGCTCGCCGCTCGACGCCTTCGAGCAGGCGTACCGCCACGAGCAGGCGGTCACGGCCGCGATCCACAACATCTACGCCAGCGCCATCCAGGAGAAGGACTTCGCCAGCTCGGTGTTCCTCGACTGGTTCGTGCGCGAGCAGGTCGAGGAGGAGAAGACCGCGGCGTTGATCGTCGAGCAGCTCAAGATGGTGGGGGACGACCGCCCCGGGCTGCTGGTGCTGGACCGCGAGCTGGGCCAGCGGCGGGGCGGCGGCGCCGAGGCGGGCGAGGTCGCCGGCACGTGAGCCGCGCCGCGTTTCTCGGTCTTGGGGCGATCGGTGCGCCCATGGCGGCCCACCTGGCGCGCCGGCACGAGCTGGTGGTGTGGAACCGGACCCGTGCGCGAGCCGACGCCTTCGTGGCGGCGCACGGCGGGCGCGTCGCCGCGACGCCGCGCGAGGCCGCCACCGGCGCGGGCGCGGTGCTCACCTGCCTCCCCACCTCGGCCGAGGTGGAGGCGCTGCTCCCCGGCACCGACGGACTCGAGGCCGGCCTGGCGCACGGCGCGCTGTTCCTCGATTGCACCTCGGGCGATCCTGCGGCCTCCCGCCGCATCGCCGCGCGAATCGCCGAGCGCGGCGTGGCCTTCGCCGACTGTCCGGTGAGCGGGGGGACCAACGGGGCGGAGGCGGGCACCCTCACGGTGATGGTGGGCGCCGACCCTGCCACCTTCGAGCGCGCGCGGCCCTACCTCGAGCCGTTCGCCCGACGGATCGCCCATCTGGGGCCGGTCGGGGCGGGACATGCCACCAAGGCGGTGAACAACGCGCTGCTCGCGGCGAACATCCAGGCGTTCGCCGAGGGGTTCGCCGCGCTGGTCAAGGCCGGCGTGCCGGCCCGCGCCGCGCTCGATGTGCTCAACACCTCGAGCGGCCGCTCGTTTGTGAGCGAGTCGCTCGCGCCGGACCGGGTGCTCACGGGCGCCTGGCCCCGCACCTTCCGACTCGCGCTCCTGGAGAAGGACGTGGCCATCGCGCTCCGGCTGCTGGACGAGACCGGCGTCCCCGGCCCGCTGCTTCGCCTGGTCGGCGCGCTCTTCCGGGACGCCCGAGGGGCGCTGGGCGAGGACGCCGACTACCTCGAGGCGATGAAGTTGGTGGAGCGCGAAGCGGGGGCGGAGATCCGCGGCTGACGGCCCTTGCCGCCGCGCCCTGCGATTGGTGAGTTTCCCCCGTTCGCGTGCGCCGCTTCCCCGCCGCGCCGGCGGCCCCCGGGGCGGCGGTCCGGCCGTGCGCCCGGCGTTGCTTCCCAACCCGCAGCGGGCGGGATCCGCGAGGCCACGACGTTTTCGACTCTCCCGATGCCGAAGGTCGTACGCCGCCGCGCGGCGCCGCCGGGCGTCTGAGGGCGCGGCATGACCGGTGGGCCGGTGCTCGTGCTGGTGGCGCCCCAGGACATCGTCAACGTCGCGAGCGCCGTGCGGATCGCGAAGAACTTCGGGATCGCGGATCTGCGAATCGTCGCCCCCGAGATCGAGCTGGATCGCTGGCGGATCGAGGGCATCGCGCACCACACGGCCGACCTGGTGGCCCGCATGACCGTCGCCGACTCGCTCCCGGCCGCGCTGGCCGACTGCGTCTACGCCGCCGTCCTCACCGGCCGCGAGCGCACCGCCAAGCGGACGGTGCTCCGCCCGCGCGAGGCCGCCGTCGAGCTGGTGCGGCGATCGGGGGAGGGGCGCGTCGCGATCGTGGCGGGGCGGGAGGACAAGGGCCTCACCAACGAGGAGCTGGACCACTGCCAGGCCCTGGTGACGATCTCGACCGATCCCGCGCATCCCTCGCTTAACCTGGCGCAGGCGGTGGCGATCATGGCGTACGAGTCGTGGGTGGCGCGCGGGGGCGACGCGCTCCCGCTCAAGCCGCCCCGCAAGGATGCGCCGCCCGCGACCCTGGAGCGGCTCGAGACGCTCTTCGCCGACTGGGATCGCGCGCTCCGGGCGATCGACTTCTTCAAGACGCGCCGGCCGCAGAGCGTCCTACGCTCGTTCCGCGAGGTCGTCTTCCGCGCGGAACTCGACGCGCGTGAGGCTTCGCTGCTGCGGGCGATGGGGATCGAGGTCGTGCGCTACCTGGCCCGCTGCGGCATCGCGGTCCCGGAGCGCGCGACCGATGGCGCACCGCCGGACGAGGAGCGTTGACACGCATGGGCCGATCAGCCGCCTACTGGGCCGCCAACCCCTACCGCATGCCGCAGGTCGAGCCGCCCCCGACCGCGCCCTACCGCGACCTCCCCGGCACGGCGGGCGAGCGGTTCCGTCGCGCCCGCAGCGGCGTGCTCGCGATCCGCGGAGTGGCGGAGCAGGTGCGGTTCATGGGTCTCCCCTGGGCGTGGACCTGGGAGTATGCGATCGGCCCGCGCAAGCTCTGCTGGCTCCATCCGGTGACCAGCGGGGTGAGCGCGACCTTCACGCTTTCGGACGACGAGGAGGCCCGGGTCCTCGCCCTGCCGCGGCTCGCGGAGGCGCTCCGCCAGGCGGTGCGCGACGGGCAGCGGACCGGCCCGGTGAAGTGGTGCTGGGTCGGCTTCGCCGACCGCCGGCAGGTGGATGCCTTCCTCGGTCTGCTGCGGCGCAAGGCGGAATGGCTGCTGGCCGACCCCGCCATCAAACGGCGTGCGAAGGTGTACTAGGATCTCGCGCCGTATCGGGTTGTGAGATTCGGCAGGGGGCCACTATACTTAGGCCGTTTTGCGCCCGGCGCTCCGCCGTCGCGTGTCGCGCGGGCTCGTCTGCACGCCGCGCCCCGGCACCCCGCTCGCGATCCACGTCCGCCCGTGCGCGGCTCCGCGGTTTCATTCCCTGAGTGAGGATGATGCGTAAGCTGGCACTGTTCGGGGTGGGTGCTGCGGCGGTAGGGCTTTCCGCCATCGCGCTGACGACCGGACGGTCGGGCGCGCAGGCGCCCAGCGCCGTCGCCGATTCGGTCAAGGCGCCCGTGCTCGCCGCCGGCGATACGGCCCGTCTCCTCGGGCCCCGCCAGCCGATCTTCTTCCGCCACGACATCCACGCCGGGCAGTACAAGATTCAGTGCCAGTACTGCCACTACACCGTCGCGGTCTCGCCCGAGCCCGGCATCCCCAGCATGCAGACCTGCATGGGCTGCCACCTGGTCATCGCGGGCACCGACAGCAGCCACAAGGTCGAGATCAAGAAGCTGCGCGACGCCTGGACGCAAAAGCAGCCGATCGAGTGGGTGCGCGTCCACTTCCTGGCGCGGCACGCGCACTTTCCCCATCAGCGGCACATCAAGGCCCTCGGCCCGACCGCCTGCGCCACCTGCCACGGGCAGGTCGCGCAGATGCCCCAGATCTTCCGGGTGAACAACATCAACAACATGGGCTTTTGCATCACGTGCCACATGCAGCGCAACGTGACCCGCGACTGCGCGGTGTGTCACTACTGACGGAGCGGTGATGGACGACGAGAAGACGCGGGCGCCGATCGATCGCCGCCGCTTCCTCACCGTGCTCGGCGTCTCGGGCGCGGGCGCGGCGGCGCTGTCGGGGTGCTCCACCGGCCGGGTAGAGAAACTCATTCCGTACCTGGTGCAGTCGGAGGACCAGGTGCCGGGCGTCGCCACCTTCTACGCCAGCACCTGCGCCGAGTGCTCCGCCGGCTGCGGGCTGCACGTTCGCACCCGCGAGGGGCGCGCGGTCAAGCTGGAGGGCAATCCGGAGCATCCGGTGAACCGCGGCAAGCTGTGCTCCCGCGGTCAGGCGGCGCTCCAGGGGCTTTACAATCCCGACCGCGTCAAGGCGCCGATGGCGCGGAACGCCGCGGGCGGATTCGACGAGATCACCTGGGATGATGCGATCGGCCGGCTCGCCGCCAGGCTCGGCGCGGCGGGCGGCAAGGTGGCGGTGATCTCCGGCGCCGGGCGCGGCACGTTTTCCGACCTGCTGGCGGACTTCACCGGCACGCTGGGCGGCAAGGTGGTGCGCTACGACCCGCTCGATTACGAGCCCGAGCGCGCCGCCAACCGCGCCGTCTTCGGGCGGGACGAGCTCCCCGCGCTCGACTTCGCGAAGGCCGAGTACGTGCTCACCTTCGGCGCCGACTTCCTCGATACCTGGATCTCCCCGACCGAGCACGCGCGGGGCTACGCGGCCTCGCACGGGTTCCACGACGGGCGGAAGTCGAAGCACGTCTTCTTCGGATCCCGCGTGCCGCTCACCGGCCTCAACGCCGACGAGTGGTACGTGGTGGCGCCGGGCAGCGAGGCGGCCGTGGCGCTCGCCGTCGCGGGCGTGCTCGCGGCGCGGGGGCAGGGCGGGGGCAACCTCGCGGGCGCGCTCGCGTCGTTCACGCCGGAGGCGGCGGCAAAGGAGAGCGGGGTTCCGGCCGAGGTGATCCGGCGGGTGGCGGAGGAGTTCGCGGCGGCGAGCCCGAGCCTCGCGGTGGCCGGCGGCGTGTCGGCCCGGCACCGCGGCGCCGTCGAGCTCTGCGCCGCCGCGAGCCTGCTCAACCACCTCGCCGGAAACGTCGGGCGCACCGTGCTGTTCGGGGCCGATCTCCAATCCGGCGACAGCTACGCGGCCCTCCGCGAGCTCGAGGCGGCGCTCGACGGAGGGCAGGTGTCCGTGCTCCTGGTGCACGATGCCAACCCGCTCTACGCGCTTCCGGCGGCGAGCGGGTTCGCCGCCCGCATCAGGAAGGTGGGCTTCCGCGTCGCCACCTCGCCCTACTTCGACGAGACCGCGGCGCAGTGCGATCTGCTGCTCCCCCACCATCACGGGCTGGAGCGGTGGGACGATCTGCGGCCGCGGGCCGGCGTGTACTCGCTGATGCAGCCCGTCATGGAACCGGTGTTCAAGTCCATGCACACCGGCGACGTGCTGCTCAAGGTGGCGCAGAAGATGGGCGGCGCCATGGCCAAGTTCTCGGCGCCGAGCTACGAGCAGCACCTGAAGGCGCGCTGGGCCGAGTTGGCGAAGGAGCGCGGCGAGGCGGAGGCCGAGTCGTTCTGGCGCTCCGCGCTCCAGCGGGGCGGGCTCTTCGTCGAGCCTCCGGCCGCGCCCGAGGTGGCGCTCGCCT
>DASSOD010000015.1:0-21622 GCA_035700905.1 Gemmatimonadales bacterium
CCGCTCGGACGGCTCCCGCCGCTCGCCGCTCGCTATTTCTCCGCGCGGGAGGCGCGGCTCCGGGATCGCGCCGACTACGCCGGCGGCCCGCCCTGGGCCGTGTTCCGGACCGGCGCGGCGTGCGCGCCCAATCGTGTCGTGTGGGCCGACCTCGCGCGCCGCCTCACCGCCCTCGCGCTCGTGGGACAGCGCGGGCTGGAGCAGATCCCGCTCAACACCTGCTACGTCGCAGCCGCCCCGAGCGCCGGGGCCGCGCTCCGGATCGCCGCGTGGCTCAACTCGACCTGGATCCGCGCCGCGGCCCGGCTCCGCGCCGTGCCGGCATCGGGCGGCTTCGCGCGATTCGCGGCCGGCACCGTGGCCGCGCTGCCGCTGCCGGTGGCCGCGCTGGACGACCCCGCCCTCGACGCGCTGGCGCGTGCCGGTGCCGAGGGCGCGGACGTGCAGGAGGATCTCGATGACCTCGTCGCGCGCCATCTGGCGCTCTCCGGCCCCGTGCGCGAGGATCTCGCGACGGTGGACGGCGTCCGCGCCGGCGATCGTCGCTGAACAGCTCGCGCCGCTGCCGGAGCCGCTCGCGACGGTGCTGGTCCCCGGGCCACCCGCGCCCGCGGGCCGGGTCGCGGCGGCGCTGGCACGGAGTCTCGCGCCGGACGAGCGGCCGGTGGATCTCCCCGCGTGGCTCTGGCCCGCGCACGCACCGACGCTGCGGCGCGCCGTCGCCGCGATCGAGCGGTACGGCGGCGCGCTGCTGGCGGATGCGATGGGGACCGGCAAGACCTACGTCGCGCTCGCGGTCGCGGCCGCGATGAACCGCCGCCGCACCACGGCCTGTCTCGTGCCGGCCGCGCTCGTCTCGCAGTGGGCGGACGCGGCCCGGCGCCTGGGCGTCCCGGCGGTGATCTGGTCGCACGAGCGGGTGAGCCGCGGCATGCTCCCGCGCGACACGGCGGGGCTCGTCATCATGGACGAGAGCCACCGGTTTCGCACCGCGTCCACGAATCGCTACCGGCGGCTCGCGCCGTGGCTCGTGGGTCGCCCCGCCCTGCTCCTGAGCGCGACGCCGGTGGTGAATCGGCTGGACGATCTCGTCAATCAGCTCGCGCTCACCATCCGGGACGACGCGCTCGCCGCGCACGGCGTGCCCTCGCTCGCGGCGCTGCTGTCGGAGGGACGGGGCCATGTCGCGCTCGGGCGCGTGATTCTGGCGCGGGGTGCGGACGCGGCGCGCCCCGGCCGGATGGAGCGCCGCATCGCGGGCGCCGGCGGCATGGATCCGCTCGACCGCGCACTCGAGGGCGTCGAGCGGCTGCGGCTCTCCCCGTCCACGCCCGTGGCGGGGTTGGTGCGCGGGGTGCTCTGGCGTGCGGCGGCCTCGAGCCCCGCCGCGCTCGCGGAGGCGCTCCGGCGCTACCGCCGTCTCCTGCTGCACGCTCGGGACGCGGCGCGGGCGGGCCGCAGCATCGGACGGGCGGACCTCCTCGCGCTCACCGGCGGCGCGGCGGACCAATTGCTGTTCTGGGAGCTGCTCGATCCGGCCGAGGACGCCCCTCTCGAGTTGGACGACCTCGAGCCGCTCGATCGCGCGATCGCCGCGGCGCGTGCCGCGTGCGAGGGCGCGGACCCCAAGCTCGAGCGCCTCGCCGCCGTCCTCGCGGATGGGCGGCCGACCGTCACCTTCACCGGCGCGCGCGCGACCGTGCGTTACCTTCGCGAGCGGCTTCCCGGGCGGGCCGTGGCATGGTGTACCGGCGAGCGTGCCGGGGTCGGCGCGGCGGCGCTGCCGCGGGACGTGGTGCTCGACTGGTTCCGCTCGCCGGCGGATTCGCCGGCGCGGCGGGACCCCGCCGTCGAGCGGCTCGCGCCCACGCATCTCGTGGCCACCGACGTGGCGGCGGAAGGGCTGGACCTCCGGCGCGCGGCCCGGGTGGTCCACTACGACCTGCCGTGGACGCCCACCCGTCTCGACCAGCGCGAAGGGAGGGCGCGGCGGGCGGCGTCGCCGCACGCGGCCATCGAGGTAGTGCGATTCGAGCCGCCGCCGGCCATGGAGGCGCGGTTGCACCAGCTCGCCGCGCTGGCTCGCAAGCGTCGGCTCCCGCCGTCCGTGGGGCTGGGCGGCGAAGGTCGCGAGCTCTGGCGCTGGATGACGGACATCGCCGACGAGGTGGGTGGCGGGGAGCCCGCCGACGGCGTCGCCGCCGTGTCGGCGGAACCGGCCGGCGTGCTGGCCGGGTTCGAGCTGCTGGCCTGGCCGGATGCCCGCGCCGCGCGAATCGGCGCATGGGTGCTCTGGCGCGGGGCCGACGGAATCTGGGTCGACGATCCGCCCGTGCTCGCCGAGCGGCTCCGCACCGCGGGCCGGGCCGCGCCGTCCACGCCGCCAGGGTCGGACGCCATATCCGCCGCGCTCACCTCGCTCGCGCCGCGCGTCCGAGAGCGGCTCCGCGCGCTCGAGCGAGCGCGATGGACGGGCGCGCCGCTCGACACGCCGTCGCGCCGGCTGGTTCGGAGGATCCAGGCGCTCGCGCGCGCGGCCGCGCGCCGGCGCGAATCCGCCCTCCTGGCCGCCGCCGACCGTGCCCTCCGATTCGCCGCGGGCGGCCACACCGCCGGCGAGACGATGCTGATTCAGCGGCTGGCGCGAGCCGGCGAGCGCGAGCTCCGCGGCGCGATCCCGACGTTGCCCGCGCCGACGGCGCTGGCCCCTGCCGCAGTGCCTCGGCTCGTCGGAGTCGTGGTGTTCCTGGGCTGACGCGGCGGTCGCGCCCCGAGCCTGCGGGACCGACCTTCCAACCCCACGGACCGCGGCGCCGCGCCGGCGCGCCCTGTCCACCGGGCCACGCCGCCGACTACGATTCGGCCATGCCGAGCTTTCGCACCGTGCTGTTCGATCTGGACGGCACGCTCATCAACTCGATCCAGCTCATCCTGGACAGCTATCACCACACGCTCGCCGCGCACGGGCTCCCGCCCCGCTCCGACGACGAGTGGCTGCGCGGGGTGGGCACTCCGCTCACGGCCCAGTTCGCCGAGTGGCGGCATGACGAGGAGCGATTCAAGGCCCTGATCGCCACCTACCGGGAGTACAACCTGGCGCACCACGACCGGATGGTGCAGGTCTATCCTGGCATCACCGACGTGGTGCGCCGGATCAAGGCCGCGGGCCTCAAGACCGGGCTCGTGACCAGCAAGGGGCGCGGCGGCGCGGAGCGAGGGCTCCGGCTCGCGGGACTCGGGGACGCGATCGACGCGCTGGTCTGCGCGGACGAGGTCTCGAACCCGAAGCCGCATCCCGAGCCGGTCGAGCGGGCGCTCGCGCTGCTCGGGGCGGATCCGGCGAGCGCGCTCTTCGTCGGCGACAGCATTCACGACATGCAGGCCGGCCGTGCCGCCGGGGTCCGCACCGGCGCGGTGCTCTGGGGTCCGTTCGGCCGCGCGCAGCTGGAGGCGGCGAAGCCGGACTACTGGTTGGCACGACCGGAGGACCTGATCGCGCTGGTAGAGGGAGAGCCGCCCGGCAAGACGCCCTGACCGGGCGCGCGATCACCGCCGCGGTGAGAGCCCGGCATCCTCCCGGATCACCGACGCGAGGCCGGACCAATCCCAGTCGGCGCGGCCGCGGGCGAGCGCGATGAGCAGCCGGTCGCGCGTGAGACCCGCGAGCGGCAGCGGCACGTTGAGCTCCTCCCCGGCGGCAAGCGCGAGCTTGGCGTCCTTGAGGCCGAGCGGCAGGCGGAATCCCGCCGGCTCG
This sequence comes from Gemmatimonadales bacterium, assembly GCA_035700905.1. Lineage (GTDB taxonomy): Bacteria > Gemmatimonadota > Gemmatimonadetes > Gemmatimonadales > GWC2-71-9 > DASQPE01. The sequence goes on from DASSOD010000015.1 coordinate 3,755, forward strand.
AAGGCGGTCGTCGCGATGATCTTCCCATAGTTCTTCGCGATCGGGCTGCCGAACACCGTGCCGGTGAGCATCTCGAGCAGCCGCTCGGGGTCGAGCCCGGCCTTCTCCGCCAGCGCGAGCGCCTCGCCCAGCGACTCGATCGTCGCGAGAATGAGGAAGTTGCCGAGCAGCTTGGCGAGCGCGGCGCCCGGCGCGTCGGGCATGGGGAAGATGCCCTGGCCCAGCGCCTCGAGCACGGGTCGGCTGCGCGCGACGTCCGCCGCCGTACCGCCGGGCACGATCCAGAGTTTCCGGGCCGCGGCGGCATCGGGGCGGCCGAACACGGGTGAGGCGACGAAGCCCTGTCCCTGCGACGAGTGGGCGTCGGCGAGCCGGCGCGCGAGCCCCACCGACACCGTGCTCATGCCGAGGTGACACGCGCCGCGCGCGAGCGCGCCGAGCACGCCGTCCCGATCGAAAACGACCGATTCGACCGCCGCATCGTCCGCGAGCATCGTGATGGCGAGCTCCACGGCGCGGCAGGCCTCGGCGGGCGAGGTGGCGGAGCGCGCGCCGGGGACGGCGTCGGGCTTGGGGGTGCGATTCCAGACGACGAGGTCGTGTCCGGCGGCGGCGAGGTTTCGGGCCATGGGCACGCCCATCGCGCCCAGGCCGAGAAAGGCGATGTTCATGCCCGCAAGCTATGCGGCCGCGGCGGCCGCGGTAGCGGCGGTAGCGGCACGCACGATCGCGAACGGGCCCCGGCGCCGGGCCCGATTGCTGGATGCGGTGCTGGCAGGGAAGTGGGCGGTGCGCTCGGGCCCGTGCGGGAAATCGAACTGGGGCGGCTGGGGTCGAACCAGCAACCTCCCGGTTAACAGCCGGGCGCTCTGCCGATTGAGCTACACCCCAATAATTATGCAACTCGGGGCTAGGAGGTTACCCGCACCATCCGGGGTGGTCAAGACCGCGGGAACGCCGCGGCGCGCCGTGCCCCGCCGGTCTCGGTGCGCCAATCTTGACCGTTTCGGCGGCGGGGACTAGCCTATGCTCGCACGACCGGCAACAGTCCTCACACCACGCCGCACGCGCCCCCGAAGGCACCCGCCCGAGCGGCAGGAGACCGGTTCCATGAAACGTTCCGTAACATTGACGATCAACGGCGCGGCCCGCACCGTCGAGGTCGAGCCGCGCGCCCTCCTGGTGCACGTGCTGCGCGACGACTTGAACCTTACCGGCACGCACATCGGATGCGACACGAGCCAGTGCGGCGCGTGCACCGTTCTGATGGACGGACGGGCGACCAAGAGCTGCACGGTCCTGGCCCTCCAGGCGGAGGGCCACGCCATCACCACGATCGAAGGGCTCGCCGCGGCGAATCAGCTGCACCCGCTGCAGACCGCGTTCTGGGAGAAGCACGGGCTGCAGTGCGGCTTCTGTACGCCGGGGTTCATCATGACGGCGGTGGACCTCCTGGAGGCGAATCCCGACCCGACGGACGAGCAGATCCGCCACGCACTGGAGGGGAACTACTGCCGCTGCACCGGCTACCAGAACATCGTCGCCGCGATCCGCGCCGCGGCGGACGCGCTGCGCCAGACGCGCGCGAGCGCGCCCGCCCGGCCGAGCCCCGCCCTCATCGCTCCGAGCGTCGGCCAGCCGGCCGCCGCCGGGGTGTAAGGGGGGCGCCATGGCCACCCTGTTCGGGTCCGGAATCAAGCGTCGGGAGGACCCGCGGCTCATCACCGGCGCTGCGACCTACACCGACGACGTCAAGCTTCCCGGACTGACCTACGCCGCGATCCTGCGGAGCCCGTACGCCCACGCCACCATCACCAGGCTCGACGTCGCCGCCGCCAGGCGGGCGCCGGGCGTGCTCGCGGTGTACACCGGCGCGGACCTCAAGGAGCGTCTGGTGCCGGTGCCGTGCGCGTGGAACGTGCCCAACTGCGATCTCAAGGTTCCACCGCATCCGCAGCTGGCGTACGAGAGGGTGCGGTACGTGGGCGACGGCGTGGCGCTGGTCGTGGCGGAGACCCGGGCGGCGGCGCGCGACGCGCTGGACCTCATCGACGTGGAATACGAGCCGCTGCCGGCCGGCGTGGATCCGGAGAAGATGGCGAAGCCGGGCGCGCCCACCCTGCACGCCGACGTGCCGAACAACATCGCGTTCACCTGGATCGTCGCCGGGGGCGACGCCGAGCGAGCGTTCGCCGAGGCGGAGGTCCGGGTGAAGCAGCGCATCGTGCAGCAGCGGCTCGCTCCCACCGCGATGGAGCCGCGGGCCGCGGTCGCGAGCTACAACCGGGGGACGGGGCAGCTCACGCTCTGGGCCACCAGCCAGAACCCGCACATCCACCGTTTCCTCTGCTCGGTGATGCTGCAACTGCCGGAGCACCGCGTCCGGGTGATCGCGCCTGAGGTGGGCGGCGGATTCGGGAGCAAGATCCCGGTCTACGCCGACGAGGTGCTGGTCGCGTTGGCGGCGATGGACCTCGGCCGCCCGGTCAAGTGGACGGAGGACCGCTCGGAGAACTACAAGGCGACGATTCACGGGCGGGACCACGTCGAGTACGTCGAGATGTGCGGCACCCGGGCGGGGAAGATCACGGGGCTCCGCACCACGGTCTACGCCGGCCTCGGCGCGTACGCCTCGACCGTGGGGCCGGGGATCCCCACGATCCTCCACGGCCTCATCTACTCCGGCCCGTATGCGATCCCGAACATCCACGGCACCGTGTACGGCGTGTACACCAACGGCACTCCGGTGGACGCGTACCGCGGCGCGGGGCGTCCCGAGGCGACGTACCTCCTCGAGCGGCTGATGGACCTGTACGCGCTCGAGTCCGGCGTGGACCGGATCGAGCTCCGGCGCAGGAACTTCATCCCGGCGGACAAGTTCCCCTACACCGTCGCCACCGGCATCACCTACGACTCGGGCAACTACGAGCCGGCGCTGGACAAGGCCCTTGCGATGCTCGACCTCGGCGCCTTCCGCGCCGAGCAGGAGAAGGCGCGGACGCAGGGACGCTACCTCGGCATGGGGCTGGCCTCGTACGTCGAGATCTGCGGGTCCGGGCCGTCGCAGGTGGCGGGCGCCGTGGGTCTGGGCGGGGGTCAATACGATTCGGCCCTGGTCCGGGTGTATCCCACGGGCGTCGTGCGGGTGTACATCGGAGGCAAGCCGCACGGCCAGGGCGAGGAGACCACCTTCGCCCAGATCGTGGCCGACGAGTTCGGCTGTCCCGTGGAAAACGTCGAGATCGTGGCGGGCGACACCGAGACCACCCCGCAGGGCTGGGGCACCTACGGCAGCCGGACGACCCCGGTCTGCGGCTCGGCGGTGAAGGTCGCGGCGCAACGCGTCAAGGAGAAGGCCAAGAAGATCGCGGCGCACCTCCTGGAGGCGAACGAGGCGGATCTCGAGTTCAAGGACGGCAAGTTCTCGGTGCGGGGCTCCCCGGGCGAGGGTAAATCCTTCGCCGAGGTGGCGCTCATGGCCAACGTCGCCTGGAACCTGCCGCCGGGGGTCGAGCCCGGGCTCGAGGCGAGCGCGTTCTTCGATCCCAGCAATTTCGTCTTTCCCTTCGGGACGCACATCTGCACCGTGGAGGTGAATCCCGACACGGGCGAGATCAAGGTCCTCCGGTACCTGTGCGTGGACGACTGCGGGCCCCACATCAACCCGATGATCGTCCAGGGGCAGCTGCAGGGCGGCGTGATCCAGGGGCTCGGCGAGGCGTTGCAGGAGATCGTAGTGTACGACGACGACGGTCAGCTCCTCTCCGGCACGATGATGGATTACGCGGTGCCAAAGGCCAGCCAGGTGCCGAGCATCGAGACCGCGCACACGGTCACGCCGTCGCCGGTGAACCCGCTGGGCGTGAAGGGCACCGGGGAGGCCGGGACGATTCCCGCGGCGGCGACGCTGGTGAGCGCGGTGTGCGACGCGCTCGCGCCGTTCGGGATCCGGCACATCGACAAGCCGCTCACGCCGGCGCGGGTCTGGGCGGCGATCCAGGCCGCGGGCGGGACGCCGAACGGCGCGAGCGGCAACGGGAAGGAGGCGGCGCGATGATTCCGGCCGCATTCGATTACGTGCGCGCGGGCTCGCTGCGCGAGGCGCTCAACGCGATCGCGGCAGGCGACGGCGGCACCAAGGTGCTGGCGGGCGGGCACAGTCTGATTCCGATGATGCGGTTCCGGCTCGCCCAGCCGGAGCGGCTGGTGGACATCGGCGCGCTCGACGAGCTGCGCGGCGTCGCGGAGCAGCGGCGCGGGGCCAGGATCGGCGCGCTCACGACCTACCGCGACATCCTCGACTCCGAGCTCCTGCGCGAGCGGTATCGCATCCTGGCCGAATGCACCGCGACGATCGGCGATACGCAGGTGCGGAACCGCGGCACGATCGGCGGCGGCCTGGCGCACGCCGATCCCGCGTCCGACATGCCGGCGGTGATGCTCGCGCTCGACGCCAGCTTTACCCTGCGCTCCAAGGGGGGCAAGCGCGCGGTGAAGGCGCGCGAGTTCTTCAAGGGCCCGTTCGAGACCGAGCTCCGGCCCGACGAGCTGCTGATCGAGATCGTCCTCCCGCCGCTGCCGACCGGCGCCGGCTCCGCCTACGTCACGCACGAGCAGGCGGCCTCGGGCTACGCGCTGGCCGCGGCGGCCGCCGTCGTGGGGCGCTCCCGGAAGACCATCAACCACGCGGTGCTCGCGCTCACGGGCCTCGCCAACGGCGCCCGGCTGGTCGAGGGGGCAGAGCAGCTCGTCGGCACGCGCGGCGAGCCCGACGCGATCGCGCGAGTCGCCGGCTCGGCCGCCGAGGGGCAGGAGGTGAGCGGCGACATCCACGCGCCCGCCGACTACCGCCGCCACCTGCTCGGGGTCGCTTCGCGCGAGGCGCTCACGCTGGCGCTGGAGCGGGCGCGGTAGGCGCATACGCCGTAGTGCTCGCGGCCGGGCGGGGAGCGCGGTTCGGCCGGGACAAGCTGCTCGTGCCTCTCGGCGGCCGCCCGCTGTTGGCCCATGTGCTGGACGTGGTCCGCGCCGCGCGCGTGGCGCGGACTCTCGCGGGCGGCTGCGTCGTGGTGCCGGCAGACCGGCCGGCGTTACTGGACCTGGTTCGCGCGGCGGAGCTGGACCCGGTCGTGAATCGCGATCCCGCGGCAGGGTTGGGCGAATCGCTCCGCCGCGGGATCGCCGCGCTCGCCGCCAGCGCACCGGCGGCGGAGCCCGCCGCCGCCGTCATCCTGTTGGGCGACCAGCCCGGGGTGCGGGCGGAGGTCCTGGCCGAGCTCGTCGGAGTGTGGGACCGCGGGCGCGTGGCCGCGGTGCGGCCGCGGTACGCCGCCGCGCCCGATGAGCCCGGCCATCCCATGCTGGTGGACCGGCGGCTCTGGTCCCACGCCGCCCGGCTGTCGGCCGACGTCGGGTTCGGCCCGGTGCTGGCAGCGCTCGGGATCGGGGTCGTGACGGTGAACGTGCCGGGGCGGAACCCGGACGTGGACACCGAAGCGGATCTCGGCCAACTGGAATAGCCCGCGGTTCGACCTGCCGCGGGCCTGGAGGACGCCATGAGGCTGCACTTCGCCGGGGCGCCGGAGATCGCGTCCACCCGAGCGCACGTCTGGCGCCGGCTGCTGGATCCGCGGTTCGTCGCCGCGTCGGCCCCGGGCATCGAGTCGGTGGAGACGATCGATCCCACCCATTTCAGGGTGATCTCCGCGTTCGGTGTCGGCGCGGTGAAGCTCAAGTTCATCATGAACGTCGAGCTGCTCGACGTGGTCGAGCCGGACCGGGCGACGATGCGCGCCCGGGGTAAGGCGCCGGGCTCGAACGTGGACGTGACGGCGACGGTGGCGCTGGACGAGCTCGCGCCGAACCGTATCCGCCTCAATTGGACGGCGGAGAGCGACCTGAGCGGCACGGTCGCATCGGTGGGCGCGCGCCTGCTCGAGGGCACGGCCCGACGACTCACCGAGCAGTTCTGGACCGACTTCGCGCGGCGGGTCCAGGCGGAAGCCGCCGCGGCGTAGGTGCGCACCCGCCGTCTCGATCCGCGCGAGCTGGCCGCGGCGCGGCCGGAGGATCTCGCGGGCGCCGTGCTTCTCGCCGCCGTCCGGCTGGCCTCGGGGCCGCTGCCGAAAGGGGCGCGGCTGGACGGCGTGAGCGCGCGCGCGGTGATCGCCGCCGCGGCGGACGCCGCGCTCACCATTCCCGTTCGCGTCGCGTGGCCCGACCCGGACGAGCTGCTCGAGGACGAGGCCGCCGAGCGGCTCGCCCGCGCCGCGGGCGGCGCGGGCGTGGAGCTTCGGCCGGCGCGGCAGGGCCGCATAGACCTTGCCGCGACCTGGGATGGTGTGCTGCACGTGCGCGCGGAGCCGCTCCGCCGCGTCAACGCGATCGATCCGCTCGAGGTCTTCACCCTCTACCACGGGCAGGCGGTGGAGCGCGGTCAGGTGGTGGCGGCGGTGAAGGTGGCGCCGCACCTGCTGCCGGCCGGTCCTGTGACGGCGGGCGTGCAGCTCGCGCGGCGCGAAGGGCCCTTGATCGAGGTCCGGCCCTACCGGCCCATGGCCGTCGCGGCCATAGCGGCCGAAGCGATCTCCCCCGACGCCCTGGCGCGCTTCGAGGGCGGGGCGCGCGCCAAGATCAGGGCGCTCGGCGCCGCCTTCGAGGGGACGTCGGTGGTGGGCGACGCGGATCCCGAGGCCGCGCGCGCCGGGCTCGCGCAGGCGCTGGCGAAGCTGGTCCGGGAGCGCAGGTTTCCCGTGCTTTTGGTGGGCGGCGTCTCCGCGGGCGACCCAATCGCGCCGTTCTTCGCCGCACTCGAGGAGCTGGGCGGCGTGGTGGTGCGGCGCGGCGTACCCGCGCATCCGGGCTCGATGATCTGGCTCGCGCGCCTGGACCGGACGCAGCTCCTCGGCCTGCCGCAGTGCGGCATGTTCAGCATGGCCACCGCCGCCGATCTCGTGCTGCCGCGACTGCTCACCGGCGAGACGCTCGGCGCGGAGAGCCTGGCCGAGCTCGGACACGGCGGGCTCCTCACTCGCGAGATGCGGTTCCGCTTTCCCCGATACGCGCAGAACCTCGAGGCACCCGAAGGGTAGCGAGCCCGCGATGACGCCCGGCACCATCGACGACCTCCAAGCGGCGTTCGCGCGCCAAGGCTACGTCGCCGACCGCGATCTCGCGACCGCGGTCTGGCTCGCGCTCGCGCTCGAGCGCCCGCTGCTGCTCGAGGGCGAGGCCGGCGTGGGCAAGACCGAGGTGGCCCGGACCCTCGCGCTGGCGTTCGGCGCCGATCTCATCCGGCTGCAGTGCTACGAGGGGATCGACGTGGGCACGGCCCTGTACGAGTGGGACTACCCGCGCCAGATGCTGGAGATCCGGCTGCTCGAGGCGCGGGGCGAGGCGCGAACCGCGTCGGCCCGCAACATCTTCAGCGAGGAGTTCCTGATTCGCCGGCCGCTGCTCCGAGCGCTCGAGCCACACGCCACCCCGCCGGTGCTGCTGATCGACGAGGTGGACCGTGCGGACGAGGAATTCGAGGCGTTCCTTCTCGAGCTGCTGAGCGACTTCGCGGTGACGATCCCGGAGATCGGAACGTTCCGCGCCGCGCGCCCGCCGCGCGTGCTCATCACGAGCAACCGCACCCGCGAGGTACACGACGCGCTCAAGCGCCGATGCCTCTATCACTGGATCGACTACCCGTCGCCGGAGCGGGAGCTCGCCATCCTCCATGCACGGATGCCGAAGCTCCCGGAGCAACTGGCGCGGGAGGTGGTGGCGTTCGTCCAGCGGCTGCGGACGGCGGATCTCGCCAAGCTCCCCGGCGTGGCCGAGACGCTCGACTGGGCCGCCGCGCTCACGGCGCTCGACGCCAAGCGGCTCGAGCCGGCACAGGTGGAGCAGACGCTGGGGGTGCTGCTCAAGTATCAGGAGGACGTCGCAAGCCTCAGGAACGGCGGGGCGAGGACGATGCTTGCGGAGGCACTGGCGGGGTAGGCGGACGGGCGGACAGAAGGAGAGGCGGGGCGGGATGGAGGGGAGGGCGCGACGCGGTGGAAGCGCCGGCGGTGCTGGCTACCGTAGCGGGGCGCTGGTGCCGTGGGCGTGGATGCGGAGGAGGTCGCGCAGCTCCGAGAGGGCGCCGATGCGGTAGTCGGAGGGGGGTAGTTGATCGGCTGAGTAGGTGCCGATGAGAGCGATAACGATTGCACCCGCGGCGCGGGCCGCCTCGATTCCCGGGGGCGCATCCTCGATGACCACGCACTCGGTCGCGGGCACGCCCAGCCGGCTCGCGGCGCGGAGATATCCCTCGGGGCTCGGCTTGCCGTGGCGCACGTCTTCGGCGGCCACCAGGACCGGCGGGCGGGGGAGGCCCGCGGCGGCCAGCCGGCGCTCCGCCGAGGCACGGGAGCCGGAGGTCACGACCGCCCAGGTCCCCGCGGGCAACTCGGCCAGGAGCTCGGCCGCGCCCGGGAGGGGATGCAGGACCGGATCCTCGGGGACCGGCATGGCGCGGAACCGCGCCACCTCGGCCTCCGCATCGAGCTCCGGCGCGGCGAGCTGGATCGTCTCGGTGGCGCGCCGCCCGTGGCAGACGCGAAGGAAGGGCGCCGGATCCAACCCGCGCCAGGCGGCCCACTCGTGCCACTGGCGCTCGACGAACTCGGTCGAGTCCACCAGCACGCCGTCGAGATCGAAGAGCACCGCGGAACAGTCGATCACCATCGGATGAGCACCTCGAGCGATCCATTGCACTCACCCGCCCCGGGCGGGCAACTGGCGGCCAATGCCGCGCTGTTCGGGCGGCTACTTCGCCGCGCGGGCCTCTCCGTGGATCCCGGAAAGACGCGCCACTTCCTCTCGGCAATGATACTGCTCGGCTTGGACCGAAAAGGAGACATCAAGGCGGCAGGGCGTGCCGTTTTCGTGCAGCGTCGCGAGGAGCGTGCCACGTACGACACCGCGTTCGAGCTGTTCTGGCGACGGCGGGTCGAAGCGCCAGGCGCGGCGCGCGTGCCTAGGATCCGGCAGGAGGCGCCGCGCGAGCGCGAGGTGGACCTGGGCGGCAGCGCAGGACAGGAGGAAATGATCGAGCTGGAGATGCCGGCGGTGATGCGGGCGCCGAGCGAGCGCGAAGTGCTCAGGACGGCGGACTTCGCCAGCCTCACGCCGGAGGAGGCCCGTGATGCGCAGGCCATGATCGCGGCACTCCGCCCCCGACTCCCCCGGCGCCGGCGCCGCCGAACCGCGCTTTCCTGGCGGGGCCACCGGCCTGCGGCGCGCGCGATGCTGCGGCGCGCCGTCCGGTCGGGCGGCGAGACGCTCGAGTGGAGATGGCTCCGGCGAACGGAGCGCGCCCGCCCCCTCGCGCTCGTCTGCGACATCAGCGGCTCGATGGAGAGCTACAGCCGGTTCATACTGCGGTTCGCGCACGCGCTGCAGCGGAGCGGCGCGCCCGTGGAGGTGTTCGTGTTCGGCACCCGACTCACCCGGATCACGCGCCAGCTCCGGGTGCGGAGCCCTGACGTCGCGCTCCGGCGCGTGGCGGCCAAGGTGGTGGACTGGAGCGGCGGCACGCGGATCGGCGAGAGCCTGCACACGCTCAACCGAAAGTGGGTCCGCCGCAGCATCCGAAGCGGCGCCATCGTGCTCATCGTGTCCGACGGGTGGGAGCGCGGCGACCCGGAGCTCCTGGCGCGCGAGATGGAGACGCTGCGCCGCTCGTGCCGAAAGCTGCTCTGGCTCGATCCGCTCGCGAGCCGGCCCGGGTTCGCGCCGGCGACGGTGGGGTTGCGTGCCGCCCTGCCCCACGTGGACGAGCTGGTCCCCTGCGCATCGGTCCGCTCACTCGAGCTGCTGGCAGGGCGGCTGGGTGACATGTGAACCGCCGTGTAGGTTTCGCTCGTTACCAGCGAGGGACCAGCGATGCGCGACCTGCTTTCCGACTACGAGCGATTCGTCGCGGCCGGCGTTCCGTTCGGCCGGGCCGTCGTGACCAGCGTGTGGGGCTCGGCGCCGCGGCCGCCCGGAGCCAACCTCCTTGCGTCCGCGGACGGCCGGATCGCGGGGTCGGTCTCGGGCGGCTGCGTCGAGAGCGCGACGGCGATGGAGATCTCCGCGGCGATCGAGCGCGGCACCCCCAAGCTCATTTCGTACGGCGTGAGCGATGAGCGCGCATGGGAGGTTGGCCTCGCCTGCGGCGGAACGATCGAGGTGTTCGTGGAGCCCGCCGTGCGCCGCGAGATCGTGAATGCGGCGCGCGGGCCCGGGGGCGTCGTGGTCGCCACCGTCGTCGAGGGCCCCGGACTCGGCACGGCGCTCGTGAGGCGGGATGACGGCGGCAGCACCGGCAACCTCGCCGCCACCGTAAGCCGCGAGGATGTGCGCGCCGCCGCCGATCAGGCGCTGGCGCGCGAGGGGAGCGGAACGGTCGAGCTCCCAGCGGTGGGCGGCTCCGCGCGGGTCTTTCTGGAGGTGTTTCCACGCCAGCCGAAGCTCGTGATCTTCGGCGGCGTGCACATCGCGGCCGCGCTGGTGCCGCTGGCGAAGGCGCTCGGCTATCACGTGACCGTCGCCGACGGGCGCGAAGCGTTCCTCGGGCGCGACCGGTTTCCGGAGGCCGACCGGCTCCTCCTCGCGTGGCCGGGCGAGGCGTTCGAGCAGGTGGGCCTCGACCGCGCCACCTACGTCTGCGTGCTCTCGCACGATCCCAAGTTCGACGAGCCGGCGCTCGAGGTCGCGCTTCGCTCACCCGCGCGCTACGTGGGAGCGATCGGGTCGCGGAAGACCCAGCGGTCGCGGCGCGAGCGACTGCGCGCGGCCGGCATCACGGACGAGCAGCTGGCGCGTCTCCGCGGTCCCATCGGACTCGATCTGGGCGGGCGCGAGCCGGCCGAGACGGCGCTCGCGATCATGGCGGAGATGACGGCGGTACGGTACGGCGGAACGGGGGCGGCGCTTGCGCAGGCGGAAGGCGGAAGGCGCTAGGCGGAAGGCGATGGTGGTTGCGGCGGAAGGAGTGCGGAACGAACTGGTGGTCGGCCTGACTGGTAGTCGACTAGTCGTCGCAGGTGGGCTCGCCTTCGGTTTCGGCGGTTCGGCCGCCGGCGGTGGTGGGATGCTTCGGCGGGGTGCCGGCCCAGATCACGCAGCTGTGGCCCGGCCACTGATCGTAGGTCGCTTCCGCGGCCCAGCCGTTCGCGTCGGCGGAGACGATCTTGAGGTCCACGCCGGGGTGCCACGCGTAGTGGAGCGACATCGGGTCGATGCGGCGCGCGTAGACGCCCTGCATGGAGCGGTGGGTCCGCTGCGACAGGATGAGCTTTACCAGATCGTGCCGCATGAGCGTCTTGGCCCCCTGCGCCAGGCTTCCGCGTGCGGAATCGGCCGTGAGCAGCTGGGGATACGCCACCCACCGGCCGGGGCTCTCGGACGAGGCGGTGCAGTTGGGCGTTCCCGCCTTAGCATCGTCTATCCGCCCGGCGGAGGCGCCCGAGTGGGGCACGGCACCCACGTACATCGTGCACACGTAATCCGGGCGGTCGGTGTCGCGCGCCACGGCGGCCCAGCCCCAGTTCGACGCCCACACGATGTTGACCTCGACGCCGGCTTCGGGCGCGTAGCCGAGCTGGTCGGGGTTGCTGGTGTAGGTGCGGCCCAGCGCGTACAGGTTCGACTGCAGCAAACGTAGCCGCAGCAGCGAGGCCTGCAGGTCGGCGGGCGGGGGTACCGGGATCCGGCGCGCCGATCGGAAGTACGCCGCGCGACGCGGCGCGGTCGCCGGCTTCGGTGCGGGCGCCGCGCGCTCGCCGCCGCGGGTGCTGGCGCCGAGGGAGACCCGGGGCGCCACGTCGGCGGCGGAGTCGCGGCCTTCGCGCTTCGATGCAGCCGCGGCCGAGCTCGCCGGAGTCGAGTCCGCGCGCGCGGCGGCCCGGGGCGGGCCGCCGAGCCACCCCGCGTCCAGCGACTTCGGGTCGGGGCCGCATGCGAGCGCCGCGGCCGTTACGGCCGCCGCCGCGACGCACCCGCCGAGGCTACGCGGCGCGCGCATCAGCTCGGCCCACGCAGGTCACGCGACCCGAGGCACGCCACCGGCGCGCCGAGCCGGGGCGCGTCGGGTGGAGCTCCGGGAAGTAACGCCGCTCGGGTCATGCCCCGCCTTCCGGGTACGGCCGTCATGTGAGTCGGGAATTCCATCCTACACCACGGGATCGCCATGCGCCAGACTAGGCACGCGTGCCGCACCTTCGTGGCGGTAACGCTACTGCTCGCGGGCGGCTGTCGGCCGTCCGCCACATACGACGTCGTGCTCCGCGGGGGCACCATTTACGACGGCGGCGGCGGACCGGGATACACCGGCGACCTCGCCATCAGCGGGGATTCCATCGCGGCAGTGGGCCCGGGGCTCCCCGGGAGGGGGCGAGCCGAAGTGAGCGCGCGCGGCCTGGCCGTGGCCCCGGGATTCGTCAACATGCTGAGTTGGGCCAACGAGGCGCTGCTCGCCGACGGCCGCTCCGAGAGCGACATCCGCCAGGGCGTGACGCTCGAGGTGTTCGGCGAGGGCGAATCCATGGGTCCACTCACGGATTCGATGAAGACCGTGATGCGGTCGCAGCAGGCCGACATCAGGTACCCGATCACCTGGACCACCCTCGGCGGCTACCTCGACACCCTGGTGGCGCGCGGGGTGAGCCCCAACGTCGCCTCGTTCGTCGGCGCCACGACGGTCCGGATCCACGAGCTCGGCTACGACGATCGGCCGCCGACGGCGGCAGAGCTCGGGCGGATGCAGGCGCTGGTGCGCCAGGCGATGGAGGAGGGCGCTCTGGGCGTGGGCTCCTCGCTCATCTACGCGCCGGCGTCCTACGCGCGGACGCCGGAGCTCGTGGCGCTCGCGCGCGCCGCGGGCGAGCACGGCGGGATGTACATCTCCCACATCCGGAGCGAGGGGAACCGGCTGGAGCAGGGCGTGGACGAGCTGCTCACGATCGCGCGCGAGGCCGGCGTGCGGGCCGAGATCTACCACCTCAAGGCCGCGGGTGAGCCGAACTGGGGCAAGCTCGACGGCATCCTCGCGAAGATCGATTCCGCGCGCTCGGCCGGCCTCCAGGTGACGGCCGACATGTACGCGTACACCGCGGGCGCGACCGGCCTCGACGCCTCCATGCCGCCGTGGGTGCAGGAGGGAGGCTACCTCGCCTGGGCCAAACGGCTCCAGGACCCGGCCATCCGGGCGCGGGTGCGGCGGGAGATGACCACGCCCGGCGACGCGTGGGAGAACCTTTACCTCGGCGCCGGATCGCCGGAGCACATCGTGCTCAACGCGTTCAAGGCCGATTCGCTCAAGCCGCTCACGGGCAAGACGCTGGCGGAGGTGGCGCGGCTCCGGGGCACGTCCGCGGAGGATGCGGCGATGGACCTGGTAGTGAAGGATGGGAGCCGCGTCGGGGCGATCTACTTCATCATCGCGGAAGAGAACCTCCGCAGGCAGATGCGCGTGCCGTGGGTGAGTTTCGGGTCGGACGAGGGGTCGTACGCGCCCGAAGGCGTGTTCCTCAGGTTCAATCCGCACCCGCGCGCGTACGGCAACTTCGCACGGGTGCTCGGCAGGTACGTGCGCGACGAGCGGCTCCTTCCGTTGGAGGAGGCGGTGCGGCGACTCGCAGCGCTTCCGGCCGAGAACCTCCGCATTAGCCGGCGGGGACGGCTCGCGCCCGGCTACTTCGCCGACGTGGTCGCGTTCGACCCCGGCAGGATTCGGGACCACGCCACCTTCGAGCGCCCGCACCAGTACGCGACCGGGATGGTGCACGTCTTCGTGAATGGAGTGCAGGTGCTCCGGAACGGCTCGCACACCGGCGCAAAGCCGGGCCGGGTGGTGAGAGGACCGGGCTGGACGGGCGGGCGCGCGGCCGCGAGCGCGTCCTCGCGCTAGCCGTGCACGGGCAGGTCGAGGTCCTCCGGCTCGAGCTCCTGCGCGACCGCCCCGCTCCGCCGCACCGACGCCGGCATCTCGTGCCACCCGGCGAGCCCCAGCACCTCGTCGGTGAGGCGGGCGACCAGCATCGCTTCCTCCCCGGGCGAGGCGTGCGCCGCCGCGAGATCCAGCCAGCGGAGCGCCTCCTCGTGGGCGTAGCGCTGCATCGCGGCGCGGCTCGCCTCCACCGCGGAGCGGTACGCCAGGCGGCGCTCCCCGCCCAGATCGGCGTGACGCGCGATCTCGCCCGGCGGGGCGGGCACGCCTTCGGTGTTCGCCACGAGGTCGAGGCTCAGCGCGATCATGCGGTGCACCTCCCGGCGGCGCGAGGCCGTGAGCCCGTCGCGCACGACCCGCGCGATGGCCGGATGGGCGCAGCGGTAGAGCTCGTCCTCTTCGACCGCGAGGTGTCGCTCCACCAGCTCGTCGCCCAAGGTCGCCGCACGCAGGCGCGAGATCCCATGCACGTGGGAGAGCACGTGGGTGCCGCAGGCGCCACCCACGGCCAGCGTGATGAGCACATCGCGGAGATCCGGCGGGAGCGCCTCGATCCGCGCGGCGATCGCGTCGTGCACGGTGAGCGCCATCGCCATCGCTCCACTCCCGTCCTCCGCGGCCGGCATGGCGCGCCACTCGCCCGACTCGGGGTCGGCGACCAGCCATCCCTCCGCGAAGAGGGTCTTGAGCTGCTCGATGATGTAGAACGGATTGCCGGCCGTCACCGCATGGAGCCGGGCGGCGAAGCGCCGGCCGCCGGTCGGCGTGCTCACGTGACCCAGCTCGCGCACCAGCTCCCAGACCTCGTCCTCGCCCAGCGGCCGTACCGTGAGCGCCAACGTGCGGGCCTTGCAGCGGAGGACGCGGCAGAGGCGAGCCGAGGGTGCTTCGCGCTGGAGCTCGCCCAGCGTGACGGCGATGCACCAGAGGACCGGCGCCTCTTCCAGTCGCTTGGTGAGGAAGTGGAGCAGGTTGCAGCTATCCGCGTCGCACCACTGGGCGTCGTCGAGGAAGACGGCGACCGGCCGCTCCCCCGCGAGCGCGAGCAGCAACTGGGCGAGCGCCTCGAACAGCCGCCAGCCCTCCGCGGGCGCGGGCGGCGGCGTGAGCTCCGGCAATCCCGGGAACCGCTCGCGCAGCTCGGGAAGCAGGCGGGCCGCCTCCGCCAGCCATTGCGGATCGGCGCCCGCGATGCCCGGCGCCTGCGCCGCGGCCCGGAGCGCCTCCACCAAGGGCCCGAACGGGATGCCCGAGCGCGGGTCGTACCCGCGGGCCCGGAGCAGGGTGCCGCCCTCGGTCACGATGCGGCGCAGGAATTCGTCGGCGAGACGGGTCTTCCCTACGCCCGCCTCCCCCTCCAGCAGGACGATGCGTCCGCTCCCCCGGCCGGCGGCGCGCCAGGCCCGCTGCAGGTCCTCCAGCTCGCGCGCGCGTCCGACCAGGGATGGCTCGAGTCTTGGCGGCCGGCCGTGCCGCTCACCGGTCACTGGGCGGGACGGCGGACCCGACGGCTCCGTTTCGATCCGGCGCACCAACTGGAGCACGGCCCGGCTGGGCTGTTCGCCGGCATCCGCCGCCAGGCGGGCGCGGTACTCGCGGTAGCGGTCGAGCGCGGCGGCGCGGTCTCCGGCCAGATAGGTGGCCTCGATGAGCACCCGAGCCGCTTCCTCGGAGAGCGGGTCCGATGCCTGCCACCGCTCGGCCAGGGCGACCGCATCCCGCCACTGCCAGTGGCTCATGGCCGCGCGGGCGGCGGCCGCGAGCGCCTGGTGGTAGCGGCGGAGGAGGCCGACGCGGGTTTCGGTCACCCACTCGTCGAAGAGCGGCGCGTTCCGGGGGGAGAGCCCCGCGAGGAAGCGGGGCACGTCGTACCGTGCCGCCAAGACCGGATCGGTCGCGGCGGCCTGGAGAAACGCCACGGCGTCGCACGCCACCGACGGGTCTAGCTCCACCTCCTGCCGGCTCACCCGGAGCGCATCACCCAGGTGCTCGCGAAGGTGGGTGAGCGCCTGGCGGAGGGAGGCGCGCGCGGCGGGCTCCGGATGGTCGCCCCAGAGCAGCGCGGCCAGCCGTTCCCGGGAGTGGGCCTGCCGCTCGAGCGCGAGGAAGGCGAGGAGCGCCAATGGCTTCCCCACCAGCGCCTGGGAGGTGGACGCCGGCTCGGGGAGGTCTAGCGTGGGTGGTCCGAAGAGCCGGACGGCGATCGCTCGCAGCAGCCGCTCCAGCTGGGGGGGACGCCCCGAAGCTACGACGGATTCACGAATCGGCAAGACCGATTCACGATCGATTCACGATCGGCGGCCAGTTTCGACCCAACGCCTAACCGTTCACCTCAGCCCGGAGCACGACATGTCGGACCAGCAGAAGCCCGATCGCGCCGCTCTCACCCCCGAGCAGAAGGAGCAGCTTCGGAAGGACGCCGAGAAGGCGGAGTCGCTGGAGCTGAATCCGCAGGAGCTGGAAGAGCGGATCTCCCCTCTCAAGGTCTACTGAGAGCCGCCGGTCATGGCGAACGACAACGAAAAGAAGCACGTGCGCATCGAGCTGACCGAGAAGCAGAAGGCCCAGGTCCGCGATGCCACCGGGCGGAACGCCGATGCCGTGGAGCTCACGCCCGAGGAGCTGGAGGAACGGATCGCTCCCCGTATCTACTGGTAGTTCGCGCGGCGCGCCTGGCTGGCGTGGAGCCCCGGATCGCGGATGGCGGTCCGGGGCTCTGGATTTCCGGACTTGCCCCGGGGTCGGAGGGGCGCGGCTCGCGGTTCGTGTCGCTGGCCGCCGCGGCGAGGCCGTGCGCCGCCCGGCCACGCCCCTCGCCCGGCTCACGGCGCGCCGCCAGTTCACGCCGGTCGCAACGGGGATTCACGCTCGTTTCACGATGAACGCGCATCTTGTTCCCGGTCTTCAGTCCAGTCCGTTTGCAGACCGCGCCATCCGAGCCACCAGGAGGAACACATGTCGAGCGACAAGAAGAACATCCGCATCACGCTCACCCCGGAGCAGCGGGCCCAGGTTCGGGAGATGACCGGCAAGGACGCCGAGGCGGTGGAGCTGACCGCCCAGGAGCTCGAAGAGCGGATCGCCCCGGGTGGCGGCTTCCACGGCTTCTGATCCCCTGCCGTAGCTGGTCGTTCGGGACACGGGCCCCGGCCCCGCGTTTCGCGGGCCGGGGCTCGCTCGTTTTGGCCAGCCGGCGAGCGGGCCCCCGTGGGGCGGGCGACCGACTCCGGCCGGGCGCGGGGCGTCATCCGCCGGGTCCGGCGGCCGCCGCACTCCATCTGGCGGGCGGCGGGACCAGCCAGTAGGTTCGCTCGACACGCCGGGCCAGCCGGTCGCGCGTGCCCGCCGCACCACACTTTACGCACGGACCGATCATGCCGCCGCCGGACCCCCAGGCGACCGTAACGCCCGTCCCCGGATCCGCGCTTCGCGAGGTCGAGCGGCTGCGACTGCTCCAGCGGATCACGCTGGAGTTCGCGGCGTCGCTCGACTTCGACGAGCTGCTCCCGCGGGTGTTCCGGACCGTGCTCGAGGCGCTGGAATCCGAGGCGGGGTCGATCTGGATCGCCGAGGGGGACGTGCTCCGCTGCCGGCTGGCGGTCGGCGGGGCCGCGCAGCGCCTCGTAGGCGCGGAAATGCCCATCGGCACCGGATTTATCGGCGACGTGGCGCAGCGACCCCGCACCACCATCGTCACCCACGCCATCCAGGACCCGCGATTCGATCCGTCCTTCGACGAGCGCGGGGAGAGCGCCGACACCACGGTCATGGCCACCGCGATGGTGGTCCAGGGCACGACCGTCGGCTCGATCCAGGTCTCGAACAAGCGCGGTGGCGACGCCCTGTTCACGGAGGCCGACCGGGAGCTGTTCGAGGGGCTCGCCGCGAGCGCGGCGATCGCC
>DASSOD010000016.1:0-27848 GCA_035700905.1 Gemmatimonadales bacterium
CGCTCGCGTACGCCCGGCAATTCGATCGGCTGGCGCTCCGCGCCGATCCGCCGGCCCAGCGGCCGGGACGGCGCGCAATCGAGGAGCAGCTCCTCCACCACGCCCCGGTCGGTGAACCCCAGCACGTAGTCGAAGTAGCGCGCCGAATCCTCGGGGTAGCACCGGGCATGCGGGCCCCCGATCGCCGTCACGACGCCGCGGCGGCGGAAGAGATTGCTGAGGGCGTACGCGAGCTGCGCCGACTGGGTGAACGCGCCGATGAACAGCAAATCGAGGTCCCGCGGAAGCTCCTCGAGCAGATCCTCGATCCCCGTGTAGCAGACGAAATGCACCTCGTGGCCGGCCTGTTCGCACCATACCCCGATCACCTGGGGCATGATGCTCGCCAGGTTCGCGTTCATCACGCGGCCGTACAACGATGGGTTGGGCGACTTCGTGACGAGATCCAGAATACCGACGCGCAAGCGGCGCATGCGGGCTCCGATGACCGGTGGGGGCGACCCACGAGCGGTCCCGGAGAGGGGCGAACCCGTGAATGGCGGGAAATTGGAAAGTGGGCAGGAATGTACTACGGCGCGACGCTCGAGGGATAGCCTTGACGCCGGGCCCGGCGGCCCTCGTCGCCCTGTAACGCGTCCCCGGGGCTGGCCTCACCCGCCGGACGCGGTTAACCTAACCCGCGCTGTCCGCACTCGTTGCGATCACCGTCCCGCCACTCAGGAGTCTCGCCCCATGCCGCTGGGTCCACGGCGCCAAGCCCGCTTTCTCGCGGAGGTCGTCATCCTGCCGAAGGGAGTGGAGCCCGGCCGCTGGTACGACGTCTCGCAGGGCCGCCGCCATGACGACAATCGCCCCGGCACCGTTCAGCTGAAGCTGGGGGGCCGGCGCATCAACGTGCTCGAGAGCTGCGTGGAGTTCCGCGACCGCCCCGCCCGCGTCCTTCGCCGGCTCCGTGCCCCAGTCGCCATCGCCGCCTCGCTCGTCCCGCTCGGCCTCGCCGCCTTCGTCCTCTCTACCGCCACCCGCTCCCGCTAAACCCGCCCGCGCCGGCCTCACCCGCCGCCGCGCCGCATTCGCCTTCCGGGCCGTCGCCTACTGTCCGCCATCCGCCTTCCGCCATCCGCCTTCCGCCTGGCGCCTTCTGTCCGCCCGTCCGCCTAATACCTCGCCCCACTCCCAATGACGAGCACCCACCCGCCCCGCTGCCGGTCGGTGGCGAGGCGGCGCGCGAGGTCGATCCGTACCGCGTCCCCGCTCGTCGTGCGGCTCGGCCCCAGCCGCAGTCCGAACCCGAAATCGGTTCCCGTACGGCGGGCCGCTCCGCTGTACCAGGCGCCGCCGTGGTCCACGAACGCCGCGAGGCCTATCCCGATGGCCTCCCACAGGTTCTCCGCCGCGGTCCAGCGGTACTCCGCCGTGAGATTGACCATGCGGTCGCCCGTGAACGCGTGCTGATAGAAGGCGCGGGGCCCGCGGCTCAGGCCCAGGTCGAACTCCTCGCCGGGCACCTGAGCCTCGAGCCAACCGGCCTGCGCGGCCACCGAGAGCGCGTGCGTGCTCGACGGCTGCAGCAGCCAGTTGCCGCTGAGCCGCACGCTGCCCGAATCGAGCCCCGCGGAGGTGTAGAGCGCGGTCGCCGCGGCTCGCGCCGCCACGAAGCCGCCCGGCGTCCGGAGCCCGGCCTGCGCTCCGCCCTGCAGGCCCACGCCTCCGCGCTCGTAGCCGAACGCCTTGGGCGCCGCGTACGCGCCCACGATCAGGCCGGGGCTCAGGTCCACGTCCTCCTCGCGCAGGAAGCTCCGGTAGTTGTGGACCACCAGGTAGTCGGCCCGGTTGAGCCAGATGTAGGGCCCTGCGGCGGCCGTCACCGTGCGGGGAAAGCTCGGCGCTGCCGGCGCGACGAGGTCCACGAAGTCGTCGCGGCGCAGTTGGGCCAGCATGCCCACGCGAACGAAGCCGCGAGGCGAGGCGGCGAGCGCCCGTGCGCCGTCGAACCGGAGCAGCGCGTAGCGCCGCCGGAGCACGATTGAGGCGGTCTGGCTCCCCTCGAAGAACCGCAGCACGTCCCCGTCGAAGTCCACCGCGCCAAGCGACGCGCCCCAGCGCGCCGAGTAGTTCAGGAACGGCTGTCCTATGCCCAAGCTGATGGAGCGTCCGTCGGAGCGGTGTTGGTACCCGGCCTGCAGGTAGACGCGGCTCGCGAAGAGCCGCGGCTGGCGGAACAGCGCCGTGACGGTGGACCGGTCGGGCTGGTCCGCGTAGCTCAGCGCGCCGTAGGCCGCGTTGCCGAAGAGGTTCACTTCCTCGAGCCCCACCGACCACGCGGTCTGCCCGCCCGCGCTGGAGAAGTCGAACTGCGGGCGCGTGCTCCAGCCGTCCTTGGTGGTCACCCGCAGCACGAGCCCCGAGTCGGTGCGCACGCTGTCGATGAACACCCGCCGGAAGATGCCTAGCGCGCGTAGGTTTCGGGCGGTCTCCGCCACCCGGGCCGAATCGAACGGCTCGCCCTCGTGGACCAGCAGCTCGCGCCGCACCACCTGCCGTCTGGTCGTCGTATGGAGCGAGTTGCCGACCCGCGCGAGCCATCCCACGTCCTCGCCCGGATCGAACACGCCCACCCGGTCCAGCACGATCCCGCGGATGACGCGGCTCGTGTCGGCGGGGGCGCCCGGCGGACGCTCGCCGGCGGCTGGCCCGGTGAGCGCCGAGGACGCCGAGTCCCCGACCACCGAATCCGCGCCCGCCCGGGCCTGCGCCCTCAACATCGCGGGCCCCAGCGCGAGCGCAGCGGTCGCCGCCCCGACCCCGGTCCAGCGCACGATCCATGGCAGCGACGCCCCGCTCATCGGCCGCCGTCCCGCCCCTCGCGCGCGCCCGTCGCGAGCGCGGCCAGTTCGGCCGCCGAGTCGATCACCCGGTCCGGCACCACCCCGCTCCGGCGGAGCACGTCCTCCCGAAACTTGCCCGTGCGCACCAGCCATCCGCCGCACCCCGCCTCCTGCGCCCCCCGCACGTCGGACCAGATGTCGTCTCCCACCATCACCACCTCGTTCCGCACCGCCGGCTCGAGCCCGAGGCTCTCCACCGCGGCCTGGAAGAACGCGGCGCTCGGCTTCCCTGCCACGAGCGCCTCCCGCGAGGCGGCGTACTCCAGCCCCGCCACGAACGGCCCCGCATCGAGCGCGAGCCGCTCGCCCCGGCGCCAGTACCGGTCTCGGGAAAGCGCCACCAGCAGCGCGCCCTCGAGGAGGTACTCGAAGGCTTCCTGCATCAGTGCGTAGGTCCAGCGCTCGCCGAGGTCGCCCACGAGCACGGCGCCCGGGGTTGCGCCGGGAGGCCGCCCCGAAACGCCGCCCGCCAGCGCGAGGCCGCCCAGATCCTCCAGCGACGGCTCCGGAAGGAACGGGGCGGCGAGCGTGATGCCGCGCTCCCGCAGGAGCTCCGCCGCGGCGGTGACCGGCGTGGAGATCTCGTGGTCGTGCGCCTCGAAGCCGAGGCTGCGGAGGCGCGCGCCGAGCGCGGCCCTCGGGCGGCTGGTCGTGTTGGTGACGAACCGGAACGGCACGCCCTCACGCCGGAGTCGTGCCAGGGCCTCCGGCGCGCCCGGCACCGCGGTGCCGTGCACGTAGAGCGTGCCGTCGAGGTCGAGCAGGTAGGCGGCTGGTATTGGCATGCGTCGTGCTAAATTTCCTGCTCCCCGAAGTCGCCAGGATGCCATGCTCGTAACGCTGTTTCTGCTTGCCCGCGCCGCTCTCCTGCCGCCCGGACCGCCCTCGTTCGCTTCGCCGTCGCGGGCCGACACGGTCCCCGCCACGTACCCGTTCCGCGTGGGTGAGACGCTTCGCTACTCCGCCTCGCTGGGATACGTCCCCATCGGCCGGGCCACCTTGGCGGTCACCGGCCTCACCCGCGAGCGTGGCGCCGAGGTCTTCGTCCTCTCCATGAACGGCCAGGGCGGCCCGCCCGGCCTGGGGATGAGCTACGCCGCGACCTCCTGGGTGCGAACCCAGCCGTTCACCTCACGCCGGTTCCACCGCCGCGTCACCCAGGCCGGACAGGTAACGGAACAGCGCTTCGAGATCGTCGCGGATTCGGCACGCTACCGGGAGGAGGGTGGACGGCAGGACTGGGCCACGCCGCGCAACGCGCTGGACGAGCTGGCCTTCCTCTACTTCCTGCGCACCACGCCGCTCGAGGTGGGCCGGTCGTACGTTTGGGCGCGCTACTTCCGGACCGGCTTCAATCCCGTTGCGGTCCGCGTGACCGGCCGCGAGACGCTCCGGCTGCCCAACGGCGAGTCGGCGCCCTGCCTCGTGCTCCACGTGACCACGAAGGCCGGACCGTCGGAGCTCTGGCTCACCGACGATGCGCGCCGGCTCCCGGCGCAGGCTCGCGTGCCGTTCGATTGGGGCGAGGTCACGCTCCGCCTCACCGAGGTCGCCTCCGGCGGGGGCGCCCGCAGCTAGTAGCGGCCCAGGTAGCTCTCGATCTCCCAGCGGCTCACCTGCAGGTTGTAGCGCTCCACCTCTTCGCGCTTGGCCTCGAGGAACCGCTCGGTCAGGTGCTCGCCCAGGGCGGCCTTGATCACGTCGTCCTTCTCGAACAGCTCGAGCGCCTCGTGCAGGTCCCGCGGAAGCTCGTCGATGCGGTACTTCCGGCGGTCGCGGTAGCTCATCCGGAAGATGTTCCGGTTCACCGGCTCGCGGCACGGGAGCTTGGCCTCGATGCCGTGCAGCCCCGCCGCGAGCTGCACCGTCAGCGCGAGATACGGATTGGCGGACGGATCGGGCATCCGGAGCTCGCAGCGGGTGCCGAGTCCCCGGCGGGCGGGGATCCGCACCAGCGGCGATCGGTTCCGCACCGACCACGCGACGTTGACGGGGGCCTCGTACCCGGGCACCAGCCGCTTGTAGCTGTTGATCAGCGGGTTGGTGATGGCGCAGAACCCCCGCGCGTGCTGGAGCAGCCCCTCGATGTACTGCAGCGCCACGTCCGAGAGCTGCTGCTCGGCGTCCGGATCGTAGAACGCGTTCTCCCGTCCGCGGAACAGCGATTGATGGGTGTGCATCCCGCTCCCGTTCTGTCCCTGGATCGGCTTGGGCATGAACGAGGCGAGGAAGCCGTGGCGGTTGGCCACCTCTCGGACCACGAACCGGAACGTGGCGATGTTGTCGGCGGTCACCAGCGCGTCGGCGTAGCGGAAGTCGATCTCGTGCTGTCCGGGCGCCACCTCGTGGTGCGCGGCCTCGACCTCGAACCCCATCAGCTCGAGCTGCTCGACGATCACCCGCCGGATCTCCTCACCCTTGTCCACCGGGGTGAGGTCGAAGTACGCCCCCTCGTCGTGCGTGGTGGTGCTGAGTCCGCCGTCCGCGCCCTTCTCGAACATGAAGAACTCGGCCTCGCAGCCCGCCATCATGGTGAACCCCAGCGTGCGCGCGTGCTCGATCTGGCGCTTCAGCGTGAGGCGCGGGCAGCCGTCGAACGGCGCGCCGTCGGGGGTGTGGATGTCGCAGATGAGCCGCGCCACCCGGCCGCCGTCGTCGTCGTACGGCAGGATCCGAAAGGTCGTGAGGTCCGGCCGGAGGAGCATGTCGCTCTCCTCGATCCTCACGAAGCCCTCGATCGAGGAGCCGTCGAACATGATCTCGCCGTCGAGCGCCTTGTCGAATTGGCTCCGCGGCACCTCGACGTTCTTGTTGATCCCCAGGATGTCGGTGAACTGAAGCCGGAGGAAATCCACGCCGAACTCGTCGGCCAGCTTCTTGACGTCCTGCTTGGCGGCGCCGCCCAGGTCCGTGGGAAAGCTCTCCCGGGCCGGTCGCGCGCCCGTGACCGTGGCCAATGCGTCCTCGTCTGCTATGGTTGCGAGGAAGGTAAGGATGGCGTCGGCTCCCACGCCAGCCGCGGCCGGTGTACATTTGGCCCCTCGTTGACCCCACCCGGAGTCGCATGAGCGGTCCCCATCCGGCCTCCTGCCCCGCGTGCGGCGCGGCCGCATCGGGCAAGTACTGCAGCAACTGCGGCGCGCCGCTCGGGCCGCGCGCCTGCGCGCATTGCGGCGCCGAGCTCTCGGCGGCGGCGCGCTTCTGCCATCGGTGCGGGCGGCCCGCCGTGGCGGCCGCCGCGCGCCGCTCGGAGCGCGGACCCTGGCTCGTCGCCGCCGCGCTCGTCGTGCTCGCCATCGGCGCCATCTTGCTCGAGGTGTGGAACGGCGCCCGTCCGCCCGCCGCGCCCGACATGGCCAACGCCGGCGCGCAGTCCGCGGCCCCGTTCGCCTCCGGCGGCGCGCCGGCCGGCCCCGCGCCCGACATCAGCCAGATGTCGCCGCGCGAGCGGTTCGACCGGCTCTTCAATCGGGTGATGAGCGCGGCCGAGCGGGGCGACAGCGCCACCGTCCTGGGCTTCACGCCCATGGCCTTGGGCGCCTACAGCCAGCTCGACAGCGTGGATGCCGACGCCCGCTATCACGCCGCGGTGCTGCACACCCAGGTCGGCGAGTTCAACGCCGCCCGCGCCCTCGCCGACAGCATCCTGGCGAGCCAGCCCGGCCATCTCTTCGGCTATCTCGTGCGCGGCGCGGTCGCCCAGTTGCAGAACGACGACCGCGTTCGCCGGCAGGCCTATCGGGATTTCCTGGCCCACTACGACGCGGAGATGGCCGCGGGCCGGCCCGAGTACAACGAGCATCGCCCCGCGCTCGAGCAGTTCCGCGCCGAGGCGAAGCGGGCCGCGGGGGGCTGAGCGGATGCCCACCATACGCGTCGCCCACAGCCCCGACTCCGACGACGCGTTCATGTTCTATGCGCTCGCGGAGGGCAGGATCGACACCGGCGACCGGCGCTACATGCACGAGCTGAGCGACATCGAGTCGCTCAACCGGCGCGCGCTGGCCGGCGAGCTCGAGGTCTCCGCGGTGTCCATCCACGCGTACGCCTACCTCTGGCGGACGTACGCGCTCCTGGCGAGCGGTTCCTCGATGGGCGACGGCTACGGCCCGCGGCTGGTGTCCACCGCTCCCCGGCCGGCCGATCCGCGGACGGCGATCGCGGGGCGGCCGGTCGCCGTGCCCGGCACGCTCACCACGGCGTATCTCGCGCTCAAGCTCCTCCAGCCGGACGTCGCCCACGTGGTGATGCCGTTCGACCGGATCGAGCAGGCGGTGCACGCGGGCGAGGTGGAGCTCGGTCTGCTGATCCACGAGGGCCAGCTCACCTATGCCGACGAGGGGTTGCACCTCTGGACCGACCTGGGCGCCTGGTGGCTGGAGGAGACGGGGCTGCCGCTTCCGCTGGGCGGCAACGTCGTCCGCCGCGACCTGGGGCCGGACCTCATACGCGCCATCGCGCGGGACCTCCGCGCCAGCATCCGCTACGCGCTCGAGCATCGGGCCGGTGCGCTCGCCCACGCCAGGCAATACAACCGCGGGCTGAGCGACGAGCGCACCGACGCCTTCGTCGGCATGTACGTGAACGAGTGGACCGTGGACTACGGCCCCCGCGGCCGGCAGGCGGTGCGGGCGCTGCTGGACCGGGCGCACGCGGCCGGCCTCGTCCCCGAGCGGGTGGAGGTGGATTTCGCGGACGATTGACCGCGTCGGGTTGGCGAGTACCTTTGGGAACCCCCCTGCACAACCCCGCCCCCGCCGATCCCGCGTCAAGGAGCCGCCGCGTGCCCCTCTCCGACGGGCCGGTGACGATCATGGTGGTGGACGACGAGCCGGCCATCCGCTCGGCCGTCGCCAAGTTCCTCCGCCAGCAGGGCTACGAGGTGGTCTCCGCCGCAGGGGGCGACGAAGCGCTCGGATTGCTCCGGCGCCACAAGGTCGCCGGCATGCTCCTCGACGTCCACCTGCCCGGCGAGAGCGGCATCGATCTGGTGCCCCGCATCGTCGAGCTCGAGCCGGACATCGCGCTCCTCATGCTCACCGCCTTCAACGATGCCGCGAGCGCGGCGCTCTGTATGCAGCGGGGCGCGATGGACTACCTCACCAAGCCGATTGATCTCGTATCGCTGGGCCGCGCGATCGAGCGCGCCCTCCACCGGCGCCGCGCGCTGGTGGAGACCCGCCGCGCCAATCAGCTCCTGCGGGAGGAGGTGGCGGCGCGCTCCGTCGAGCTCCGCGCCGAGCGCGCCAAGCTCGAGCGGATCTCGCTCGCCACGCTCGAGGCCCTGGTGAACGCGCTCGAGGCCAAGGACCCCTACCTCCGCGGCCACTCCGCGCGCGTGGCCGAGGTCGCGGCGCTCGTCGCCGCCGAGCTCGGGTACGACGACGAGGCGGTGGACGCGGTGCGCATCGGGGGGCGGCTGCACGACATCGGCAAGATCGGCATCCGCGAGGATGTGCTGGCCAAGCAGGGGCCGCTGACGGACGAGGAGTACGAGCATATCAAGCGGCACGTCGTGGTGGGCTCGCAGATCCTCGCGCCGCTGACGCACCTCGCGCACGTGATCGGCTTCGTCCGAAGTCATCACGAGCGGTGGGACGGCTCGGGCTATCCCGACGGGCTCGCGGGCGACGCCATTCCGTACGGCGCCCGCATCATCGGCGCGGTGGAGATCTTCGACGCGCTCACCACCGCGCGGCCGTACCAGGAGACGATGGAGCCCGTCACGGCCGTCGAGCGGATGCGCGACCTGGTGGGCGGCGTGCTCGATCCCGAGGTCCACGGCGCGCTGGCGGCCGTCGTGGGCCGGCGGGCGGCGCTCGCCGTCCTGGACGACCGCACCGCCTGATCAGCCGGCGCCGGGCGCGTCGGCGGGCAGGTACTCGCCCTCCCGCTTCGCCTGCTGGAACGCCATCCCGCGGAGCCGGATGATCCGCTGGGCGATGGGCGGGTGGGACGCGAACACGTCCGCCACCGCTCCCTCGGCGGACGTGAACCGGTTGCCCGACGGATCCACGATGCAGAGATGCGCCGCGCCCTGGGTGATGGCGCGGGTGGGCGCCGCGGCCGCGGAGAGCTTCTCCAGCGCCGACGCGAGCGCGGCGGGATTCCGGGTGAACTGCGCGCCGGTCGCGTCGGCCAGGTACTCGCGCTTCCGGTTGACCGCCATCGCGAGCAGCCGGGAGAGAATCGGCGCGACCACGAGCGTGAGGAGCCAGAGCACGAGGAGCACCAGCGCGAGCGGGTTGCCCCCGCCCTTCCCGCTTCTGCCGCCCCGCCCACCCCCGCCGCCCCCGCCCACGCGGAACCCGCCCCGCATCAGCCGGCCCATCCCGTCGGACATGAGGGCGATCGCGCCGACCATGGCCGCGAGCAGCGTCATGAGACGGATGTCGAGGTTGCGGACGTGCGCCATCTCGTGCGCCACCACGCCCTGAAGCTCGTCCCGCGACAGGGTGGCGAGCAGGCCTTCGGTGACCGCGATGCTCGCCGTCGCGGGATCGCGGCCCGTGGCGAACGCGTTCGGGTCGGCGTCGGGCACGATCCAGATCCGCGGGCGCGGCAGCCCCGAGGCGATCGCCATCTCCTCCACCACGTTCACCAGCTGCTTCTGCTCCGCCGTGGCCGGCTCGATCAGCTCCCAGGCGCCGGTGGCCCAGAGCACCTGCCGCGAGCCGAACCGCCAGGCGTACCAGCAGAGCCCGCCGGCGAGGAGCGTGGTGACGATGCCGAAGATGGGGACGGCGTGGTGGTAGCTCCCGGGCGGCGCGTCCGCGGTGAGCAGGCCGACGGCGATGTCTCCGCCGAAGCCCACCCAGGCGAAGAACACCACGAACCCGATGATGAGCCAGGTGGAGCGTCGGCGGTTGGATTCCTGTTGCGCGAAGAGATTGGCGTCGCTCACGCGCTCGGCGGCCGATTCAGCGACAGATCCACCGTGGGCACCGCGCGGTCGCCCGCGTCCTCGATCTCCCACAGCTCGGCCGGCGATGCCTTGGCCAGCCCGGCGACCAGGTTGGTCGGAAACTGCATCTGCTTCGTGTTGTAGTCCGTCGCGACGTCGTTGTACGCCTGCCGCGCGAAGCCGATCCGGTTCTCCGTGCTGGTGAGCTCCTCCTGCAGTTGCAGCACGTTCTGGTTCGACTTGAGCTCGGGGTAGTTCTCCGCCAGCGCGAACAGCCGGCCCAGCGCCTGGGTGAGCTCGCCGTCCGCGCGCGCGGTCTGCTGCACGCCGGTCGCCGCCACGGCCCGGTTCCGCGCCGCGATCACCGCCTCCAGGGTCGAGCGCTCGAAGTCCATCGCGCCCTTCACCGTGTTCACCAGGTTAGGGATCAGGTCGTGCCGCCGCTTGAGCTGCACGTCGATCTGCTTCCAGGCGTTCACCACCTGGTTCTTGAGGGAGATGAGCGAGTTGTACGCGCTCACTAGCCAGAGCGCGACGAGAGCGAGAAGGACGAGCAGGATGATCGCGCCCATGGCGCCGTGCCTCCGTCGGGGATGGAGTCAGGTTCGGCGGGGCCGCCCGATCGGCGGTCCGCCCGGTCGCCGCCTACTCGACGGGCGGCAGGTCCGCGAGCGCGGCGCGCACCGCGGCCGCGAGCGCGGCCTCGCCGTCGGGGAGCCGGAGCACGGGGTGTCGGTCGTCCACGAGCAGCTCGACGCCGGGCGCGATCGGCACGCGCCGGCAGGTCGTCGCCCGCGTCTCCTGGCCCGCGGCGGGCGGCGCGGCGAGCCAGCTCTGCATCGCCCGGCCGACCCGCCCCCGTGCCGTGCCGGGCCCCCGGCCCAGCGGGAGCTGTGCCGGGCGGGGCAGCCGCGGGCCGAGCGCGGCGGCAACCCGGCGCTCGATCGCGTCGCCCGTGACGCCGGCGGCTTCCTGGACGATGGCGTCGAGCGTCGCGCCCTCCATCTGGCGGAGCTTGATGGCCAGCACCTGGAGGAGGTGGCGGTAGCCGTAGGTGGCCGCCGTCCCTCGACCTTCCGGCGGGCTCACCAGCCCGCGCGCGACGTAGAACCGGATGGTCCGCTCGCTCGGGCGGGAGCGGGCCACGGGGCTCACCGGGATGATGCTGGACGCGTCCAGAATGCCGGCCGCGAGCGCCGCGAGATCGCGCAGCCCCCACGGGGCGAGCGCGCGATACTCCCGGAGCGTCGTGAGGGGATCGGGCGCCACGGCGGCAGGCGTGGGGACGGGCGGGGCGGGAGCGGGAGTCGAGAGCGCCGCGGTCATGCCGAATCCTGTTTGCGGACGTCGGACGCGGTGAGCACCTCCCCCAGCGTTCGCGCCAGAGCGGCCGGCGCCACGGGCCGCTGGAGGAGGGGACAGCGCTCGAGCTCGGCCGGCCAGCTCCCGGCGGCCGGGGCAGGCTCGCTCGACGTGAGCACGAGGCGCCCCACCAGGTGCGGCCACTGGCGCATGAGCGCGAGCCCCAGCGCCTCTCCCATGGCCGACCCGAGCTGCAGGTGCAGGATCACCGCGTCCACCCGCCGCTCTTCCAGCACCAGGTACGCCGCGTTGATGTCGCCCGCCGTGATGACCTCATGCTGGAGGGCGCGCACGGCCCGGGCCAGCGCCCGGCAGTGCCGCGGCTCGTTGTCCACGATCAACACGCGCGCGCTCACGACGCCACCCTCCGGGGGGCCTGCAGGAAACGTTGCACGACGAGCCGGAGCGCGTCGCCGGACGAAAGGCTGATGCGCACCTCGCTCGCCGTGAGGCCGAACACGTCGCGAAAGTGCATCTGGAGCGTCCGCACCCGGGCGTAGCCGAGCTTGGCCGCGACGTCCTCCACCGTGTAGCCCGGGTCGAGCAGCAGCCGGTGCGCGTAGAGCACCCGGGCGAGCAGCACCACCGTCTTCGGAGAGGGCAGCCCGCGGCGGGCGAACAGCCGCTCGCAGGTGCGCCGGGTGAGCTGCGCCTGCTCGGCGAGCGCCGCCACCGTCGGGTTGTCCCCCGTCGCGTGCAGCATCGCGCCCAGGGCGCGCCTCAGCGATTCGGGCAGCTCCGGCAGCGCCGCCGCGAACTCACCGATCATGCGCTGCGATGCGCTCTCCTCCAGCTCGCGCGTGATGGTCTCGCGCAGCGCGCCCGGCGCGTCCTCGAAGCGATGCAGGATGACCCGCCGGATGCCGGCTCTCCCGAGGTCCAGCAGGACGCCGGCGGTCTCCGGGGCGAGCACGGTGTAGACCACGAGCGGGAGCGAGGGAAAGTGCTGTCGGAGGCGCTCGATCTCGAGCGTGCGCGGGGCCCCGCCGAGCAGTGGGTCCACCACGGCCAGCTCGATGGGGCAGGTGCGGATGACGTGCAGCGCGTTGAGCCAGCTCCCCGCCGTCACCCAGCGGTAGTTCTCCGGGGCCCCGGCGCGCAACCGGTCCACCCGCTCCGCGGGAACGGCCGCGAGCAGGGGGATCTGTCGCAAAAGCGACGCGCGATGTCGCAAAAAAGGCCTATTCGCCGTCACTGGCCCCGCCGATGTTGGGGCGCCCCCTACGGACGCCATCCAAGGAGACCTGCCATGTCGCGCTCTCGTGCTTCCGCCCTGCTCGCGCTGGTCACCACCGCGCTCGTTCTGAGCGCATGCGCCGACGCAACCGCCCCGAGCGACCGGCCCAACTTCGCATGCGAAAGCCAAGGCTCGGGTAACGCGTACTGCCCGCCCAAGTGAGCGGACGCGCCTAACTCGATACCGTCTCAGCGACCTCCCGGAGTCCGGCCGGTACCGCCGCCAGCCAGGCGGGGCGCTCGGCCGGCCCGGAGGGTGCAGCGGACAACTCCTCCGTCGTGCACTCGTCGAGGTGGCGCAGGACCCGCTCGATTCGGAAGTACCACTCGTTCAGCCCGAATGCCTCGGACAGTCGGAGCGCCTCCGCCAACGCCCCGCGGGCGCGGTCTGGGACGCCGAAGCGCGCGAGCCCGAGGCCCACCTTGTAGTGGAAATCCACCGCCATGCTGGGCGGCATCTGGCTCACGCTATCGCGCACCGCATTGCGATGGCGCTCGAACGCAAGCCTGTTGCCCCGGGCCGATTCCAGCGCCATGAGCTCCAGTGCCGCGTTGGTGCGCACCACGAATGCCGCCTCGGAGCCTGCCACGATCTCGAGCGCGAGCTTCGCCTCGTCGGCGTATCCCTGGGCGGCGAGCTTCACGCCCAGGTCGCCCAGCATCCGGAGGCGCACGAGCGGATCGCGCGCCAGCCGCGCCGCCTCGTAGGCGGCCCGTAGCGCCTCGAGCGGCAGCCCCTGCAATTCCAGCACGAACGACAGATCGGCGAAGGCCCCGCTCCGTACGTCGGTCAGCTCGTCACCCTCCGCCTCGGCGATCACCGCCTCGGCCAGCGCGCGAGCCCGCGGCAGGTTGCCCTGGCCGCGCAATACGTTCACTTGGCCCAGCCGGGAGCGGAGCAGCGTTGCCCGGTCGCCGGCGATGGCCGCCGCGTCCGCCGCCGCGGCGTACGCCTGGTTGGCTGCCGCCCAGCGCGCCTGCATCCGGTTGAGCCGCCCGGTGAGCAGCGCGAGCGTGGCGAACTCCGACGGCGGAACTGGTCCCGGATAGGTGAGCGCGGCGAGGCGGACGACGTGCAACGCTTCGCCCAGGCGGCCCTCGTGCTCGAGGAAGTACGCGAAGGCCGTCAGCGCGAGCCCGAGCGCGCGGGCCCGCGCGGCCGGCTCGGCCTCGAGCCCGTCCAGCACGCTCTGGA
Source organism: Gemmatimonadales bacterium (assembly GCA_035700905.1). Taxonomy (GTDB): domain Bacteria; phylum Gemmatimonadota; class Gemmatimonadetes; order Gemmatimonadales; family GWC2-71-9; genus DASQPE01. The sequence continues at coordinate 13,586 of DASSOD010000016.1, forward strand.
GGAACCGGGTCTCCGCCCGGCTCCCGTCCAGCTCGTCCACGTAGCGGCGCGTGCTCGCTCGCTGCCACTCGAAGGATTCCTGCTCGTCGGCCGCTCCCGGCCCCGCCCCCGCCCCCGGTCCGGCGGCATCGGTCCAGCGCGCGACCAGGCGCGCCACCAGGTAGCCCGCCAGCGCGGCGCGAGACGCATCCGTATCGCCGCGCGCGCGTTCCTTCCGAGCGCGATCGAGGAATTCCGAGTAGCTGAGGATGTCCGCAGACTCGCTCGGCGTGGACGCGAACAGGCGGTGAGGGGAGAACACGCTCGGGCCCATCTCCGCAGTGCAGTTGAGTGGCGGGGAGCTGAGTTAGTATCGCCCGGCGGCCGGGCCGGGGCAAGACCGCGGCGCGCTCGCGGCGCGGCGCGTTCGAGCCGCGTGCGGCGGCAAAAGGGTGTGGGCACGGCGGCGCGCGTGCCCCATCGTGCGGCCCATGCGGCGCGGCACCACGCTCTCGGAGCTGCTCATCGTTCTCGCCCTGATCGGCATGCTCGCCGCGCTCGCGGCGCCGCCGCTCGCCGGCCTCCTGGCCGGCGCCGCGGTCGAGAGTGCGGCCCGCCGGATCGTGGCGGCACTCGCCGTCGCGCGCTTCACCGCGGTGTACCGCAGCCGCGCAACCGTGCTGCTGGTCACGCAGGACTCGTTGGTCGTCCGCGCCATCCTTGGCCGGGACACCGTCACCACCTGGCGCGCGCCTGGTCCGTCGGCGGAATCGGTGACGCTCAGCGGCCCCGATCGTCCCGTGGCCTTCAGTCCGATGGGGCTCACGCGCGGCGTGTCGAACGCGACCTTCCGGCTCGCGCGGGGCCGGGCCGCCCGGCAGGTGGTGGTCTCGCGGCTCGGACGCATCCGCGTGGCGAGGGCACCGTGAACGAGACGGTCGTGCGGGGGCGGACGGCACCTCCGGCGGCCGGCCGGCCCGGAGGCTTGCAACGCTCCGGGTCGCGCGCCGCGGCCGTGCGGCTGCCACGGCGCCGCGCGTCAGCGACGCCGCGGCACCGTCCCGTCGAGGCCGTAGCGGCGGATCTTGTGCAGCAGGGTGGAGCGCGAGATCCCCAGGATCAGCGCCGCCTGGCGGCGATTGCCCGCCGTATGCTCCAGCGTGCGCGCGATGTGCGCCCGCTCGGCGGCTTCCAGCGATACCGGCGCGAGCGCCGCCGCCGGGTACAGCGCGTTCCGGAGCGCGCCCAGGTCGAGCGAGGGGAGCGAGGCATCGAGCAGCAGGGCGTCGAACCCGGGCGCCGCGAGCGATTCGGCCGCTATGGCGCCGTCCGCGGTGTCAAACGAGCGGTGCCCGGCCGCCCGCAGCAGCTCCACCAGCGCGCGCCGCCGCGCGGCGTCGGGCACCACCACGAGGAAGGAAAGCGGCTGCATCCGGCGGAACCTACTCGCCGCCCGCGGTGGCCGCACGCGCCTGCCACGCCCGCGGCGCATGGCCTGCGTCACGGCCGGGGTGTAATTTAGCCGCCGACGTCCCGCGCCCACCCGCACCGTTCGAGTGGCGATGACCGCACCGCTGGATCTCAAGCGTCTCGCGCAGGGAGAGCGGATCCAGGAAACGCTGCTCGTGCTCGAGGTGGAGCAGCGCTCCTTCGGTCCCGACAAGGCGTGCACCGTGCTCACGCTCGGTAACGCCAGGGGGCGCATCCCCACGGCGCCGTTCTGGAACGGCGATCAGGGCCGGGTGGACGGCGTGGCGCGGGGGCATGTGGTCCAGGTCATCGGGGAGGTGGGGAGCTACCGAGACCGCCGCCAGCTCAACGTGACCTCGCTCCGCGTCCTGCCCAAGGACAGCGTCGATCCCCGCGCGCTCCTCCCTTCGGTCGGCGACGTCACCCGCTACTGGGCGCTGCTCGACCGCTGGCGGGGCGACGTTCGCGGACCGCGCCTCCGCCGCACGCTCGCGCTCTTTTACGACGACTTCGACTTCCGCGCCGGCTACGAGGCCTGCCCCGCCAGCGTGCGCGGCCATCACGCGGTGCTCGGCGGCCTGCTCAAGCACACCTGCGAGGTCGCCACGATCGCCCGCGCCATCGCGAAGGCCTGCCGCGCCGATCCCGATCTCGTGCTGGCGGGCGCGCTGCTGCACGACATCGGCAAGCTCGAGGCCTACCGCTGGGACGGGATCTTCGAGCATACCGAGTCCGGCTTGCTGCTCGGCCACGTCGTGCTCGGCGCGCTCATGCTGGACCGGAAAGTCCGGGCGGAGCCGGACCCGCCCTGCAGCGAGCAGGAGCTCATGCTGCTGCACCACCTCGTGCTCTCGCACCACGGCGTCCGCGAGCACGGCGCGCCGGTGGAGCCGATGACGCTCGAGGCGGAAGTGCTGCACTACGCCGACAACGCCAGCGCCAAGACCGCGAGCATGGCCGAGGTGCTCGCCGACCCGGACAATTTTCCGGGGGATGCCGCCGTCACCCCGAGTGCGCACTGGATGATTCGCCGCCGGGCTTACCGCGGCGGAAGCGATTGGGGCGTGAACGAGGAGCCGCATTCGGAGAGTTGAGCGGACGCGCAGCGAGCGAAGGACACCGATGCCGGACGGAGCCCCGCTCGCCACGTGCCCCCAAAAGTCGGAACGGCCGCCCAGTCGTGGCTGAGCGGCCGTCCCACACACCGACTAGTCCGGGGTCGGGGCTTGTGGCCGCCGTTCTTCTTTCGCCTGCCGCCGGTTGGCTGATCCGCCGATCGGGAGGGCGTGGCGATGCCCCGGATTCGATCCCCAGGCCGGATGGCCGTCCCACCTGGTTCGTCTATGTGGGCGCTGCGAGTCGGATCGGGTCGCGGACCGACCCTTCGCACTGCTCTCCGAGGCGCCAAATCGGAGAGGGTGAAGCACGCGACTGGCCTCACCCGCTCGAGTCGGAGTGCTTGCCTCTCCGCTCGAACCCGCCTGCCGTCCGCCGCCCAGCCACGAGGACCGGGCACGTGCCCAGCAAAGCGTTAGTGAAGATACGATCCGTGAACGGTCTCGCAAGTGCCTGAATTTCTTCGGGTTACGTCGCGCCGCACTGTCTCGGATGTGGACAGCTAAACGTCGGCGCGCCCGCCACCTAACCCACCCCGTCCACAGGATGTGGAGATGTGCATTCCGAGTTGTCGACACGGGAGCGGCTCAGGACTCGAGCCCGGCCTCGATGTACCGGTAGGTCGGCTCGATGTCCGTGGTGCCGAACAGGCAGCCGGCTGAGCTGGCGGCGAACCAGCCGGCCACGAGCCGGCGCGGCACGTCGAGCTCGCGAATGATGGCCGGGAGCCAGCGGCGAAGGTGCCGGATCTCGGGTGCGCGACGGCCGAGGAGCGCGAGCAGCGCGCCCGAGCCGCTGGTGGCGCGGAGGAAGTGCGCCAGGCTGTGCGCGCGGTGGCTGAACTCGACCGCCTTGACGCCCGGCTCGTCGAAGAGCACCGCTCCCTCGAACACGTCCATGGGCGGGGCATCGAGGCGCGGCCCGAGGTAGACGTAGCGCCGGCCGCCCTGCACCTTGCGCTCCACCACGGCGGCCGCGGTCTCGCTGGTGAGTCGCGCGGCGTGCAGTTGGTCGTCATCCATCAGAATGCCGACCGCGCCGGTCCACTCCAGCGCGGCGAGCGCCGTCTCCATGGGGCAGCCCAGCGCGTCGTCGAAGGCCAGCAGCCGCGGCGCTTCACCCGCCCGGAGGATGAAGTGCGACAGACCCTCCGCACGGTCGGTAAAGGTGCGGACCGAGAGCGTTTGCGGCGTGGACATGGTTTGAAGCTAATCTCTGCTCGATTCCCGCGCACATAGCCGCCGGGCTGTTCCGGCGGTAGCTTCCAGACGGGCCCCGCGACCCGAGGAGCGGCCATGCGCGTGGAGTGGACCAGCTACGCCTCGCCTGTCGGCAGCCTCACCGTGATCGAGAGTGAGGCCGGTCCGCTCGCCGTCGAGTTTCCGCATCGCGCCGGCCGCATGCGTTGGACGGTGCGGCTCAGGGCGGCGGTCCCCGAGTTGCACATCGTCCAGGGCCGCTGCCGGGCCACCACCGAATGGCTCGACGCCTACTTCGCCGGCTCGCCACCGCCCTTCGCGTTCCCCAAGCACCTGCGCAACTGGTTCGATCTCTCGCCCGCACAGGTCGCAGTGTACAAGACGCTCCGCCGGATTCCCTTCGGCGAGACCCGCTCCTACGACGACATCGCGCGGGCCACCGGGCTCCATCCTCGGCAGATCGGATGGCTGGTCGCGGGCAATCACCTCGCAATCCTGATTCCATGCCACCGCGTGGTCGGCAAGGACGGGAGCCTGGTGGGCTACGGCGGCGGGCTCCCGACCAAGCGCTGGCTGCTGAGCCACGAGTTGCGCGCGGCCGGGGTGGTGCTCCGGTAGCGCAGGGGGGCTAAGCGCCTGCGATATTGACAAATCCGAAATCGGGCGGAACCTTAAATCCATATGCTCCGCGCGGTGCCTCCCATCTAGACCTCGACGACGTCTCGCCGCCCGGTGTGCCTCCGGTCGGCGGTTCCGCGATGTGCCCGGCCACGAGGGCCGGGGGTTTCCCGGGGCCTACGGGCTCCCTTCAAAAGAGGTTGGTGCAATGGCGAAGGGCACGGTCAAGTGGTTCAACGACGCTAAGGGGTTCGGCTTCATCGCGCAGGACGGCGGCAAGGACGTGTTCGTGCACCACACGGCCATCATCGCCGAGGGCTTCCGGTCCCTCTCCGAGGGCGACAACGTCGAATTCGAGGTCGTCGAGGGCCCGAAAGGTCTGCAGGCCGCCAACGTGCGGAAGGTCTGAGCTCGACGCCGCACCAACCACATCGCGTAACAACCAGGATGGGGCCGCCTCGAGCGGCCCTTTTCTCCCATGACCCACTCCGCATGGAAGGCCTGCGCCGTCGTGCTGTGCGTCGCCGCGCTCGTTCCGCCGCTCGCGGCTCAAGCGCCCACGCCGGCTCCCGTCGCGGCGGATACCGCGGCGCTCGAGTTTCACGGATTCCGGGCCGGCGTCCCGCTCGACGAGATCGCCGCCCGGCTGCGCGCGGCCGACGGCACGCGGCTCCGGTGCGAGCGCGCCAAGGCCGATCGCCGGATCACCGAATGCCGCGGCATGGTCTCGGACCCCGCCCTGGGCGGTCCGGTGCAGCTCTGGCTCTCGGCGGTGGACAGCGTGACCAGCGTGCTCACGCTGTCGGCGGCCGTCGGCCCGGACCAGCTCGATGCCTGGCGCAGCGCATTGGAGAGGCGCTACGGCCGCGTGGGGGCGCGCGTGCAGGGACCGCAGTGGATGATGCAGTGGGTCCGCCGCGGCCGCATGCTCCGGCTCACCTGGCGCGTGGACGGCGGCGGCAAGGTGGCCTCGGTCGCGCTGGTGGACGGTCGGGTGCTCGACGCGTGGGGCCGCGACCGCGCCCGGCGCGCCGCGTCCTGACGCGCGAGCGGCACCGCTCCGCCCGCGCCGCGCGTCACGGGGCGAGCCGCACCAGAAAGCTGCCGTCCCCGGCCTCCAGTACGTAGTCGCGGACGACCCGCCCCTCCGCCGCGAGCCGGCGGAGGAGCACGCGCGTCCGGGTCCGCACCGGAGCGCCGCCGCCCGCGCGCCCGCGCCCCGTGATGAGGCGCACCACCGCTCCGGGCCGCACCCGCGCCTGGCTGCGCAGGAAGCGCTCCGCGTTCGCTGCCGCCTCGAGCACCGTCTGCCCGTGGAGGTCGAACGTGGCGGCCGCCGGGCGGTCGGTCCAGTCGAGCATCAGGCGCGGCGCCCCATTGCCTTCTCCCCGCCGGACCGGGTAACCTTCGCCGACTTCTTCCCACGCACATTCATACCCGTGCTCCAGCCTCCCCGGCGCCGCGCGCGCCGACTCTGGCGGGCTCTGCTCTGGGCTGCGCCCTTTATCGTGCTGGCCGGCTGCCGCCGCACGGCGGGGCCCGTGCTCATCGGCCTTGCCGGCCCGCTCACCGATCCGGTCGGCGCGCCGATGAAGCGCGCCGCCGAGCTCGCGGCGGAGGAGATCAACGCCAAGGGCGGCATCGACGGCCGGCGAATCGAGCTGGTGGAGCGCAACGATTTCGCGGATCCGGATTCCGCCGTGTTCGCCGCGACCGACCTGTACAACGCCGGGGTCGTGGCGGTCATCGGACACCTCTGGTCCGGCTCGACCCTCGCCGCGGCGCCGGTGTACAACGGCGGCGCCCACCCCGTGGTGGCGATCTCGCCCTCGTCCTCCGCGCCGGAGGTGAGCGAGGCCGGCCCCTACACCTTTCGTCTCTGCCCCAGCGACCTCGCGCACGCCGCCGCGCTCGCGCAATGGGTGCGCGGCAACCTGAGCCTCGAGCGCGGCGCGGTCCTCTACCTCAACGATGAGTACGGCCGCGGGGTGCGGCAAACCTTCGTGCGCGAGCTCTCGCGCTTGGGCGGCGAGGCCGTCGAGCTGGATCCGTACCTCGGCGACCGGCCCGACGTCGGCGTCTATCTCGACCGGATCGCGAAGAGCGGCGCGGCGCAGTTCCTGATCGCGGCGGGCGGCCTCCCCGACGCCCAAGAGATCCTGCGCCAGGCGCGCCAGCGCAAGATCACCGCCCCGTTGCTCGGCGCGGACGGCCTGGAGGGCATCGAGACGCTCGGTCCGCTCGCCGAGGGCGTGTTCGTCTCGCAGGCGTACCTTCCGTCCCTGCCCGCCCCGGCCAACCGCCGGTTCGTCGAGGCATACCGCAAGCGCTACCCGGATGCGGGCCTGCCCAACCAGCCGGCGGCGGCGGCGTACGACGCGGTCTACCTGCTTCGGAACGTGATCGCCCGCGCGGGCACCGAGCGCACCGCCATCCGCGACGCGCTCGCCGGCGTGGGCTCCCGCACGCCGTCGTTCGAGGGCGTGACCGGCCGGATCGCGTTCGATTCGCTGGGTGATGTGCCCCGGGCCAAGGTGCACATCGCGGTCGTCCGTCAGGGCGCGATGCGACTGGCGGAGTCGCAATGAGACCGTTCGACAGCCTGGCGCGGCGGATCGGCGCCGGCATGCTGGTGCTGCTCGCGTTGGTGTTCGCCCTCGCGCTGCTCGCCGTGAGCGCCATCCGCTCGCTCGACCGGTCGGTTGGCGAGGAGCTGGGCGTGCTGCTCCGCACCACGAGCCTGGGCAGCGCGCTCGTCGCCTCGGTCACCTCGCAGATTCGAACGGCGGAAGAGTATCTCGACCACCCCAGCGCGCAGGGGCGGACCGAGTTCGTGCGCACCGGCGACTCGGCGTACATCTACCAGCGCCGCTATCGCGACCTTCCGTCGCTCACCACCTCCGACCGCTTCATCCTGAACCGCATCGGCGCGAGCCAGGCCCGGCTCGAGGTGGCCTACGCCCAGGCCCACGCGCTCGTGGACCTGGGCCGCCGGGAGGACGCGCGGGCCTTCACCGCGCTCGCCCGGCCCGCCGCGGATACGCTCATCGCCGACGTGCAGGCGCTGACGCTGGCCCAGACCAACCGGTCCATGGCGCGCGCGGCGGAGCTCAAGGCCAGCGCCGAGCGGCGCCGCGCGCTCCTCTGGCTCTTCTTCTTTCTCTCCTTCGGCGTCGCGGCGGCGACGGCGTACACCACCATCCGTTCGGTGAATCTGCCGCTCCGCCGGCTCATCGGCGCCGCGGACCGCTTCGGCTCCGGCGACCTTCGGCCGGTGAAGCTCGGCGCCATGCCGAGCGAGCTCGAGCGGCTCGCGCGCGCCATGGACGAGATGGGCGGACGCCTCCGCAGCGTGGTGCAGGCGGTGGTGCACGAGGCCACCCATATGAGCGGAAGCGCCAGCGACTTCTCGGCGATGAGCGAGCAGCTCACCGCCTCGAGCGGTGAGATCTCCACCGCGATGGTCCGCATGGCCGCGAGCGCCGAGCAGCAGGTGGCCGGCATGCGAGACGCGGACGCGCTCCTCCTCTCGCTCCGCGGCACCGCGGAGCGGAACGCCCAGGCCGCCGGCAAGGTGGTCGCGGTCGGCGAGCGGATCCGCGGACTCGCGGCGCAGCATCGCACCAGCGTGCACGCCGCCGGCGAGTCGCTGCTGGACGTGCGCGAGGTGGTGCGAACCTCTGCGGCGCAGGTGCAGCAGCTCGCGCAGCTCTCCGAGTCGATCACCGACTTCATCGACCTCATCAAGCAGATCTCCTCGCAGACCAACCTCCTCGCGCTCAACGCCGCGATCGAGGCCGCACGCGCCGGCGAGCACGGCCGCGGCTTCGCGGTGGTGGCCGAAGAGGTTCGCCGGCTGGCCGACTCGAGCGCCGCCGCGGCGGAGGACGTGACCCAGACGATCGAGGTGATCCGGAGCCGGATCCGCGAGGTCGCGGCCACGATGGAGGTGGGCTCCGCCAAGGTGAGCGGCGTCGAGGGCGTCGCGACCGGAGCCGCGCGCGCCCTGGAGGAGATCGCCACCGCCGTCGAGGACGCGAGCGCGGTCGCGGCGGAAGTGGCGCGCGAAGCCGCGGAAAACCGGCGCATCGTCGATGAGGTGGGAAACAAGACGGCGGCGGCCAGTCAGGCCGCCGCCGAACACGCCGCACTCAGTCAGGAGGTCACCGCCGCCGCCGAGGAACAGAGCGCGTCCACCGAGCAGATCGCGTCCTCCGCGGGGGACCTCCTCCAAGCGGCGCAGCGGCTCACCGCGCTGATGGCGGACTTCCGGACCTGAGCCCGCCTAGCGCCGCTTCCCGCTCTTCGCGGCCTTCTTGACGTTCTTCACCGGCTTCACGGCCTTGGCCTTGGCCTTGGCCCGCTGCGCCTTGGCATGAGCGGCCGCGCGGTCCGCGCGCTTCCGCTCGGCCTCGTGCACGTCGGCGAGCACCCGATCGCCTTCCTCCGCGCCGAGCAGGCCGCGCCGCACCGCATAGCGAACCAGCTCCTCGGCATCAGCCACCGCGAACTCGCCGATCCGCGCGGCGGCGCGGATGGTGTTCACCAGCGCGTCCGCCACCGGGCTCCGCAATACGTTCGCGATGCCGGGAAGCGTCTCGAGAAGCGTCGAAATCTGCGAACCGCCCAGGTCCGACACCACGCAACCTCCTTATGGGCGCACCGTTGCCCGCCGGCTTCGAGCGGCCGTGGGTCGAGGCGGGAACGTATCACGCGGGAGGCGGCGGCGTCAAGCGACGTCGGAGCGCATTATGTAGTCGTGTGACTTGCTACTATTCAATCTGAGGAGGCCAGGAGCGTAGCGCGAGGTTGCCTGTACTACTTCTCTACGATAAGCTGCCCTCGCATGTCATAAGCGCGGTGCGGCAGGCTCACGAAGACGTACCGCCCAGGTGGCAGCCGGGGCACGGTAATGCTGTACTCCATCGCATCCCGCTCCAGCACCGGCCCGCTCAGGTCGGCAGTCCTCCCCGGCATTGCGGCGTTGAGCGCCGCCCGCACTTGGGGTGAGAGGCCCTGACCCTCGAAGCGGATGCTGTGCGGAGCCCCGCTCGCCACCCGAAACCGCACGACGTCGCCGGGGCGGACGGTGACCCGGGCGGGCACGAACCGATGGATGTCCCGATCGGCATCGGCCTCGAGCCGGATCACGTGTACCGTCTGGGCCAGCGCGGCGGCCGGCGCGGCCCACGCGATCGCCGCGACTGCGGCCCACGTGCCGAGCAGAGCCATGACACCTCGCGAATGTGCGTTCCGCACTTTGCGTCGCTCTCGGGCCATTCCTAGATTGGGCTCAGGTGGGAGTGAGGCGTCCTGAAATCCCACCGGAAGGACCGACCGTGGGTCGTCGGGGAGTGAAGGAATATCGGGCACCGGAGGCTTTGATCCTGATCGCGGCGGATCGCGATCACAAACCGCTGGTCTGCCCTTCGTGTGGGGCCGATGCGATCGAGCGTACGCCACCGCGTTCCGACGCGGAGGCGGAGCAGCAGGCCGGCGGGCGCGTAACCTTGCATTGCGGGGCGTGCGGCCGGACGGCCGTCTACATCAATCGCGGCCCGAGTCCGGCGCCGACGCCGGACACATCCAGGTTGCACCGCTAGCCGCTGGCGCAGGCCTCTGCGTCGATGCCGCGCCGCGTGGCCCGCGGGCGAGGTGCCGCTGGGCCCTACTCCGGAACCGTGAATAGCCGGTTCCACCGAATCGCCGAGACGAACGGCAGCGCCCGCCAGCTCGATGGGTCGTAGCTGAAGTACACCAGCAGCGGCCGGCCGCGGACGTTCTCGCGCGGCAGGAATCCCCAGTACCGCCCATCGTACGAGCTGTCCCGATTGTCGCCCATCATGAAGAACGAATCGGCCGGTACCACGATCGGACCCCAATCCTGCAGGTCCGGCTTGTAAGTGGCCGGGTCACGCCGCACCAGGTGCGGCAGCTGCCATTCCCGCATCTTGAGCCGCTGGACCGGGTCCTCCGACCGGGTCGGGTCGGTGTGGATCACGTACGGCTCGTCCACCTTGCGCCCGTTGCGCCAGAGCTCGCCGCTTTCCATCCAGAGCGTATCTCCCGGCATGCCGATCAGCCGCTTCACGACCTTGAGCCCCGGCTCCTCGACCGAGTCGAACACCAGAATGTCGTCCCGCACCGGCTCCCGCACGGCGGGCAGCCGCGCATGCACCAGCGGCACCTCCGCGCCGTAGAGCGCTTTGTTGACGAACAGGAAGTCCCCGATCAGCAGCGTGTTCTCCATGCTGCCCGACGGGATCCGGAACGCCTCCACCAGGAAGGTGCGGAGCAGGAACCACACGACCAGCGCCACCAGGATGGACTTGGTCCACTCCCAGAGCCAGATCGCGACGGAGCGCGTCGGGTGCGGCGAGGGCGCCGGCGCGCGGGTGACGGGAGGCGGGGGTTCGTTGCGGGGGGTCACGGTCATGTCAGGGTACCCAGTCGGCGATGAAGAGATTGGTCTCGCCCATCACCTGCGCGTTGCGATTCGAGGACCAGACCAGCCGGCGGCCGTCCGGGCTGAACACCGGAAAGCCGTCGAACTCCGGGTCGAACGTGATCCGCTCCACTCCGCTGCCGTCCACGCCGACCAAGTAGAGGTCGAAGTTCCGGCTCCGCGGATTCCGGAAGTTGGAGGAGAAGATGATGTGCCGGCCGTCCGGTGTGAAGAAGGGGGCGAAATTGGCCCCGCCGAGCCTGGTGAGCTGGCGCGCGCCGCCGCCGTCGGCATCGGCCATCCAGAGCTCCATCCGCGACGGACGCACCAGCTTGCGGTGCAGGAGATCGAGGTACTCGGCGGTGTCGCGCGCCGTTTCGGGATACCAGGCCCGCCAGACCAGCGATTTCCCGTCGGGGGAGAAGAAGGCACCCCCGTCGTAGCCCACCCGGTGCGTCACCCGGTGGACGTCGGTGCCGTCCGGCCGCATGGTGTAGAGCTCCAGATCGCCGTCCTTCGTGCTCGTGAACACGATGCGCGATCCGTCGGGCGAGAGCGTCGCCTCCGCCGTGTACGCCCCGAACCGGGTGAGTTGCTGGAGGTCGGTGCCGTCCGGCTTGGCGGTGTAGATCTCCAGGTCGTTGAGGGGCCAGACGTAGCCGTGCGACCGGTCCGGCGGCGCGGGGCACGCCGGCGATGCCCCGTGCGTCGAGCTGAAGAGCACCCGCCGGTCTCCATCGTAGAAATACCCGCAGGTCGTCCGGCCCCTTCCGTTGGAGACGCGGTGCAGGCCGGTCCCGTCCACGTTCATCACGTACTGCTGGTCGCAGCCGGCGCTCACCTGCTCCTGCCGCTGGAAGATGAGCTGCTCGCCCGAGCGCGAGAAGTACGCTTCCGCATTGTTCCCCCCGAACGTGAGCTGCCGGAGGTTCCGCAGGTGGCGCTCGCCGGGGACCGGCGGGGGCGGGGCGGCGCGCGGCCTTGCGGACGCGGCGTCGGGCGAAGCAGGCGCAGGCGGACCCGGTGCGGGGGCGGGAGCGGCGGGAGCGCAGCCACAGGCGAGCACGAGCCCCAACCGCGCCGGGATCGAGCGGAGCGGCGGTCTCACGAGCGGAGCGCCGCGAGCACTTCCGCGGCGTGACCCTCCGGCTTCACCCTCTCGAAGACCCGGGAGATGCGTCCGTTCTCGTCGATGATGAACGTGCTGCGGGCGATTCCCATGTACTTCCTGCCGTACATCGATTTCTCGGCCCAGGTGCCGTACGCCTCCGCGACGGTGTGCCGCTCGTCGGCGAGCAGCGGGAAGGGGAGTGAGTACTTGCGCTTGAACCTGCCGTGGGAGTCCACGCCGTCGGGCGACACCCCCAGGACCACAGCGCCGAGCCGCTGCACCTCGGCCCAGCGATCGCGGAACTCGCACGCCTCCTTGGTGCAGCCGCTGGTGTCGTCCTTGGGATAGAAGTAGAGGACCACCTTCTGCCCCTTCAGGTCCTCGAGCGCGATCGTCCTGCCGTCGTCGGCGGGGAGCGCGAACGGCGGCGCGTTGTCTCCGGCCTTGAGCATGGGCTCGATCGTTGAAAGGGATGCGCGGCGCGCCGCGGACGTCGTGCGCGGCGAGCTCGCCGGTTCACGCGCGATACATAACGGGGCACCGCTGCGGCCCGCAACCGCGCGCGCACCGGCGCCGCGTCAGCGCCCCGCGGCCGGGGCCCCGAGCTCCGCGCTGTCGCGCACCCGGGGCGGGGAGTGGTCCACCCGCTTGGCCGCCACGGCGGCGCCTTCCGAGAGCCGCTCCTGGCCGCCGACCACCACCTGCTCGCCGGCCTCGACCCCGCTCCGCGCCTCGACGAAGCCCGGAGTGCGTACGCCCAGTTCCACCTGGCGCCGCGTCGCCTTGCCGTCCTTCACCAGCCAGACGAAGGTGGAGCCCTGGAGCGGGAGCACCGCGTCCTCGGGGATGACCACTGCGTGGGGCCGGACCGCCGTGGCCAGCCGGGCCTCGAGGAACATGCCAGCCTGCAGCGCGCCCTTCGGGTTGGGCGCTTCCGCCTTGACCGTGATCGTTCGACCGGGCAGGCGCACCACCGGATCCACGAAGTCCACTACGCCGGTGAACTCGTCGCCGGGGAGCGCCCCGACTCGAAACGCCACGCGCTGCCCCACCTTGAGCTGGTCGGCGTAGCGCTCCGGCACCTGGAAGACCGCCCGCTGCGGGTTCACCGTCTGCAGCGCGAGGAGCCGGGTGGAGGTGGTGACGTAGTCACCCAGACTCACGAACCGGATCCCCGCCACGCCGGCGAACGGCGCCCTGACCGTCGTGCGCTCCAGGCGGAGCTTCAACAGCTCCAGCTGCGCCTCCGTGCTTCGCGCGGTGGCCTCGGCCCGCTCGAGGTCCGCCTGGGAGGAGGCGCGCTGGGCCATGAGCTCGCGGGTACGCGCCAGCGCCTGGCGGGCGAGGTCGCGGTCCGCTTCCGCGCGCGCCACCTCGGCCCTGAGCTCGGCATCATCCACCTTGAAGAGCGGCTGACCCTTCGCGACGGCGCTTCCCTCGCGCACCAGAATCTGCACCAGCCGCCCCTCGATCTCCGGCCGGAGCTCGATCGACTGCACCGCCTCGAGTTGGCCCGAGGCGAGGATGGCATCCACCACGGTGTCCTCGCGGGCGGCGCTCACCTCGACCGGCATGGCAGGGGCCGCGCCGCCGCCCGCCGCGCCGCCGGCCTTGCCCCCGGGCTTGGTGGACGGGGAGGCGTTGCCGCACCCGGCGAGCGCCGCCGCGCATGCCAGGGTCCCCAGGAGTGCTCTCACGGTGCCTCCCTCGAAAAGAGCCGCCGCCCAAGTATGGCCTCGAGCCCGGCGAGCGCCAGTCGGGTGGAGTAGCTCGCCTGCACCACGTCGGCCTGGGCCTGCGTGAGACCGATCTGCGCGTCGAGCAGCTCCAGGATGGTGGTGGCGCCGGAGCGGTAGCGCGCTTCCTGCACCCGGTAGTTCTCCGTGGCGGCGTCGAGCGCCGCCTCGGTGAGATCGATCGTGGCGCGCGCGGTCCGGTACGCCTCGTAGGCCTCCGTCACGTCCCGGAGCGCGCCTCGCTCCAGGTCGGCGCGGATGGCCCGGGCCACGTCGCGGTTCACCCGCGCCTGCGTCACCGCGATCTCCCGCCGCCCGAGGTCCCAGATCGGCAGGCTCACCGTGAGCGTCACGGACGAGACGTTGCGCGCCGTGGGAAAGAACCGGGAGTCGAAGGTGAGATTGGCGGCCGAGAGCGTGAGGCTCGGCAGGTACTCTCCGCGAGCGCCCCGGAGCGTGGCCGCGGCCGCTTGCTCGTCGGCACGGGCGGCCCGGTACTGCGGGCCCTGGCTCAGCGCTTCGGTCACCGCGTCCGCCAGCGTCACCGGCAGCTCGGCGGGCGGGATCGAATCGGCCGGCGCCGCGTCCA
>DASSOD010000017.1:0-7848 GCA_035700905.1 Gemmatimonadales bacterium
TCGCCGTTCTTCCCCCACCCGCCAAACGCGATGCATCCGCGTTCCGCGCGGCGTCCCCTCGGGCGACCCCCTTGACGTGTGCTAGCTTACGGCGGCCGAGACAGATCTGCGCCAGGCATGGCATATGGCCTGCCGATGGCGGCGGCGTGGCCCGCAGGGCCGGCTCGACACCCGCCGCAACCTACGCTCCGGAGCCGCGATGATGCCTCCCCCTCGTTCGGTTCGTTTCGCGCTCGCACCGCTCGCGCTCACCAGCATCTGCCTGGCGACCCCCGCTCGGGCCCAGCAGCCGGCCCGGTCGGACTCGGCCGTCGCCGATTCGGCACAGCGGCTCGAGACGATCGAAGTCACGGTTACCCGGACCACCGAGCCGCTCACTCGGGTGCCCGCGGCGGTCTCGGTGCTCGACACGGCCGAGATCCGCCGCGCCCAGCCCACGCTCGGGCTCGACGAGGCGCTCAACGACCTGCCCGGCGTCTTCGTCGCGAACCGCTACAACTTCTCGCTGGACCAGCGCGTCTCCATCCGCGGCTTCGGCAGCCGGGCCAACTTCGGCACCCGGGGGCTCAAGGTGCTGCTCGACGGCGTGCCCCAGACGCTGCCCGACGGCCAGAGCCAGCTCACCAACGTGGAGTTCGGCAACATCGGCCGGATCGAGGTGCTCCGCGGGTCCGCCTCCTCGCTCTACGGCAACGCGTCCGGCGGGGTGATCTCACTGCAGACGGAGGCGGCGGGGCCGGGTCCGTTCGCGCAGTACGCGCGGGTGGAGGGCGGCTCCTTCGGGCTCTTCAAGTGGCAGACCCGCACCCAGGGGCGGCTGGGCACGGCGAGCGGCTCGCTCTCGCTCTCGCGCACGCTGTGGGACGGCTTCCGCACCCAGAGCGCGGCGGATCTCCGGCTGCTCAACGCCGCGATCGATTACGCGATCTCGGGTACCGATCTGCTCACGTTCCGCTTCGCGGCGGCCGACAACCCCAAGTCGCAGAACCCGGGCGCGCTCACGCCGGCCGAGTACGCGGCCAACCCCGATTCGGCGTCGGCCTCGAACATCCGGCGAGGCGCGGACAAGGATGTCACCCAGCAACAGCTCGCGCTCGGATGGAAGCGGGTGGACTACCACGGCAACGAGTACGCCGTCACCGCGTACGGCTTTCTGCGCGACCTGACCAATCCGCTCGCGACGCCGGCGCCGCAAGGCCCCGGGGCGACCATCGGGATCGCGCAGGTGATCGATCGCGCGGTGGGCGGCGCGCGCGCCACGGTGACCCGCCACGTGGGCACCGGACGCCTGGCGCCGCGGCTCACGGCCGGCGTGGACTACCAGTACCTCCGGGACGACCGCACCACGTTCCGCACCGACGCGGGGGCGCTCACCGACAGCGTCTACGTGGACCAGCGGGAGACGGTGTCGGAGGTAGGGCCGTTCGTGCAGGCCAACTGGAACTTCGTTCCCGCCGTGCTGGCGACGCTCGGCGCGCGCTACGATCGCACCGCCTTCGGGGTCACCGACCATCACCTCACCGACGGGGTGGACAACAGCGGCTCGCGCACCATGGACTCGTGGAGCGGGAACGCGGGCGTGAGCTATCTCGTGAACGACGCGTTCATTCCCTACGTCAACGTGGCGAGCTCGTTCGAGACGCCGACGACGACGGAGCTGGGCAACCGCCCGGACGGCTCGGGCGGGTTCGACGCGGACCTCGGGCCGCAGCGCGCTTGGACCTACGAGGTGGGCGCCCGCGGGCGCATCGGCAACCGCGTCGAGTACACGGCCGCGGGCTTCCTCGGCCGGGTGAGCGACGCGATCGTCCAGTTCACCGAGATCGGCGGGCGGGCGTTCTTCCGGAACGCCGGCAAGACCCACAACGACGGCATCGAGCTCGGCGTGAGCGTGCGGCCCATCGACCCGCTCCGGTTCTTCGGGTCCTACACCTGGGGCCACTACGTGTTCGCCGACTACAAGGTGGAGTCCGGCACCACGGTGGACACGCTCGACGGCAACCGGCTCCCCGGCGTGCCGGAGCACTTCGCCCGGATCGGCATGCGGGCGGACATCGGACGGGGCCTGGCCGTGGACGTCGATCACACGCTGAGCTCGTCGCTCTTCGCCGACGACGACAACACGGTGCTGATCGACGGGTGGGGCGCGGGCGTCACCAACGTGCGCGTGAGCTGGCGCGGCGAGCTGAGCCGGGCGCTGGTGGCGCCGTTCATCGGGGTGAACAACCTCTTCGACAAGCGCTACATCGGATCCGTCACCATCAACGGCTTCGACCGGCTCGCCAACGCCCCCCGCGTGATCGAGCCCGCGCCCGGCATCAACGTGTACGTGGGCGGCGAGGTGGGGTTCAGGGTCGCGCCTTAGACCCGCTGCGGTCAGAGCACCGACACGGGATCGCGATCGATCACCACGCGGGTCCCGCTACGCCGCGGCAGCCGCCGCGCCGCGTAGCGCACGATCCGGCCGAGCGACGCGGACGGACCCTTGAGCAGGACGTGCCACCGCCAGCGATCCTTGATCCGCACCAGGGGGCACGGCGCCGGTCCCAGCACCTCGAGCGGGAGCGCGTATCGCTCGCGGAGGGCGCCGCACCAGTCGGCCAGCGCCGACGCGTGGTCGCTCACCCCGCGCTCGTCCTTTCCGGACACGATCAGGTTTACCAGCGCGACCACCGGCGGGTACGGCGGCGAGCGGCGCAGCGCGAGCTCCGCCGCCGCGAAGCCCTCGGTATCGTGGGTGGCCGCGTGCACCAGCGCGTGGTGCCGCGGGTTCCGGGTCTGCACCAGCACCCGGCCGCCCTTCGGCCCCCGCCCCGCCCGCCCCGCGACCTGCGCGAGAAGCTGGTAGGTGCGCTCCGCGGAGCGGAAGTCCGGGAGGTAGAGCCCGGTGTCCGCATCCACCACGCCGACCACGGTCACGTTGGGGAAATCGAGCCCCTTCGCGATCATCTGGGTCCCGACCAGCAGGTCCACCTCCCCCCGCTCCACCGCGCCGAGGATCCGCTGGTGCGACCACTTGGTGCTGGTGGCATCGAGGTCCATGCGCGCGATCCGCGCCTCGGGGAATCGCTCGGCGAGAACCCGCTCGAGCTGCTGGGTGCCGACGCCGCGCATCTCGTGCACCGGGCTGGCGCAGGCGCGGCAATTGAGCGGCATCGGCTGCTCGTGGCCGCAGTAGTGGCATCGGAGCGCGGGCGGGTGCCGGTGCACCGTGAGCGACACGGAGCAGCGGGGACACTGCGACACCTCCCCGCAGGCGGGGCACTGGAGAAACGAGGCCCAACCCCGCCGATTGAGGAGGAGCAGCCCCTGCTCGTTGCGGGCGAGCACGCCGGTGATCGCCTCGTCGAGCCGCACCGACCAGGGGACCGGCCCGGTGCCGGGGACCTTCTCCGCGAGCCGGAGATCCACGATCTCGACGGCGGGGAGCGGACGCGTGCCGATGCGCTCGGGAAGGTGCACCAGGCGCAGCGCGGCCGGCACCAGCGCCAGGCTCTCGAGCGCCGGGGTCGCGCTCCCGAGCACGAGCGTCGCGCCCTCGAGCCGCGCCCGCACCGCGGCGACGTCGCGCGCGTGGTACCGCGGCGTCTCCCCGTTCTTGTAGCTGGTCTCGTGCTCCTCGTCCAGGACGATGATGCCGAGTTGCTGCACCGGCGCGAAGACGGCGGAGCGCGCGCCCACCGCGACGCGCCGCTCGCCCCGCCGCAAGAGCCGCCACGCGTCGGCCCGCTCGCCGTCGGAGAGGCCGCTGTGGAGGACCGCGACCTCGTCACCGAAGGCGCCGCGCAGCCGGCTCACCGTCTGCGGGGTGAGCCCGATCTCGGGGACGAGCACGATGGCGCCGCGGCCCTGGGCCAGGAGCCGCCGGACCGCCTCGAGGTACACCAGCGTCTTTCCGCTCCCGGTCACGCCGAAGAGCAGCGCCCCCTCGCCCGGCGCGAGCGTCTCGATCGCGTGCAGCGCCGCCGCCTGGTCGCCGGTGAGGCGCTCGGGCGGCGGCGTGGCGGGCATGCCGGCGAACGGATCGCGCACCCGCTCCTGCTCCTCCATCTGCGCGAGGCCCGACCCGACCAGCGCGCGCACCAGCGCACCGCCGAAGCCCATGCGCTCCATCAGGTGGCGCACGGGTGCGCGCCCCCCCAGTCCCTCGACGGCCTCGTACAGCTCCCGCTGGCGGGGACGGCGCCGGAACAGCGCGTCGCGCTCCAGGAGCGTGGGCGGCGGATCGCGCAGCACGAGGAGGCGCTCGTTGGCGCGCTCCGCGTCGGTCTCCGGCGGCTCGACCCGGAGCGTCACCGCGCCGGCACGCGCCAGCCGGTCGAGCGCGTCCCACACCGGACGCTTGAGCCCGCGGGCGATCGCGGTGACGGTGGCCTCGCCGCCGCGCCGGTCGAGCCAGTCGAGCACCTGCCCCGCCAGCCCGCCGATCGCGCCGACGTCCCGCTCGAGCGAGGCCACGACCCGCGAGGCGCCCCAGAGCCCGCCGGGCAGGATGCTCTTCAGGGTGAGGCCGAGCGGCGCGCCGTAGTAGCCGGCGATCCACTCCGCGGTGCGCAGCAGCGCGCCCGGCACCGCCGGCTCCGGATCGGGGGCGCCGAGGATGTCCTTCGCCGGAACGCCGGGCGCGCGGTCGTGCGTCTCCACGACGATGCCGATGAGCTCGCGGCTCCGCACCGGGACCACGACGCGCGCCCCGGCCGCCACCCGGTCGGCCAGGGGGTCGGGAATCCGGTAGCTGTAGGTGGCGGAGAGCGGAAGCGGCAGCGCGACCTGCGCGAAGGCGGTCATCGCGCCCGGACGCCGAGCCCCGGTTCGGTGGGAAGCATCACCCGCCCGCGCTCGATCGTGGCGCCGGCGAACGGGTCGGCGGCGAGCAGCGCGGCGCCGTCCAGATCCACGATGTCCACCAGCGGGGTGAAATGCGCGGCCGCCGTGATGGCGATGGACGACTCGATCATGCAGCCTACCATCACGGTGAGCGCGTGCGCCCGCGCCACCGCGATCATCCGGAGCGCCTCGCGGAGGCTGCCGCACTTGGCGAGCTTGATGTTGATGCCGTCCACCGCGCCGGCGAGCGGCGGGATGTCGGTCGCGACCAGGCAGCTCTCGTCGGCGATCACGGGGATGCGCGATGCCCGCGACACGGTCGCGAGCCCGCGGACGTCGTGCGCCGCCACCGGCTGCTCCAGCACGGTCACGCCGAACTCCTCGAGCACGGGGAGCATGCGGAGGGCGTGCTTCGCGGTCCAGCCGCCGTTCGCGTCCACCCGAAGCTCCTTCGAGGTCGCGTCGCGGATGGTGCGCAGGATCTCGAGGTCGCGCGCCGTGCCGAGCTTCACCTTGAGGATCGGGTAGGCCTCGGCCTCGAGCACCTTGGCGCGCATCTTCTCGGGGGAATCGAGCCCGATAGTGAAGGTGGAGACCGGCGCCGCGGACGGATCCAGTCCCCAGAGCTTCCACAGCGGCACGCCCAGCCGCTTGCCGACGAGGTCGTGCAGCGCCATCGAGATCGCCGCGCGCGCCGAGGGATTGCCGCCCACCACGTGCACGAGCCGCCGCTCGGTCAGCTCGAGGTCGAAGGGATCGGCCGGGAGCTCGGCCACGTAGCGGTTGAGCACCGCCATCACGGTCTCGGGCGTCTCGCCGTAGTACTCGGTCGGCGCCGCCTCGCCCCACCCGACCAGTCCGTCGCCGTCGCGCAGCCGAAGCCACACCGTGCGGTGCTCGGCCTGGCCGCCGCGGGCGATGATGAAGGGGTGCCTGGTGCGGAGCTCGAGGAACTCGGCTTCGAGATGGAGCGCGGTCGGCATGGGCGGACGCGGGTGGGAGTCGGCGTGGAGTATAGCGGGCGGGGGGACGGGCGGACAGGCGGACGGAAGACGGAAGGCGGAAGGCGGAAGGCGGAGGGCGGAAAGCGGCGCCAGCGGCGCGAGCGCCGCACACCGCGTCGGGCGAAGTACTCGCTCGGCGCAGGCGGCGGGGTCGTGCCTTGAAGGGCTCGTCAGTTGCACCCGCGTGCCCGCGATCTCGCCCGACCACGCGACTGCAGCGTCCCGGCAGGGCGCCCCGCCCCCGCCACCCGCGCCCCCGCGCGATCTCCTCCGACCCCTACGTGCGCCCCCGCGCACCCCCCGTTCCGTCCGCCTCGCGCCTTACGCCTTGCGCCTTCCGCCTTGCGCCTTCCGCCTTCCGCCTTCCGCCTTCCCGTCCGCCCGCTATCCCAGCGCGCGCACGTGGGCGGCGACGCCCTCGGCCAGGCGGGAGGGGATGTAACCGCCCTCGAGGAGGCCGACGACGGGTATGTCGACCAGGCGCTCGCGAAGGCGCTGGGTGAGGTCGGCGTAGTGCGCCGGCTCCAGGGTGAAGCCGCCGAGAGGATCGCCGCGCATCGCGTCGAAGCCGGCGGAGATCAGCACCAGGTCGGGGCGCCAGTCGGTGGTCGCGGCGACGATGGCGGCCCAGAGGTCGCCGACGTAAAGCTCCGGCGGGAGACCGGGGCCGCGCGGCACGTTGAAGACGTTGCCCACCCCGCGCTCCTCCGCCGCGCCGGTACCCGGATACCAGGGCCACTGGTGGAGCGAGACGTATCGGATGCTCGCATCGCTCTCCATCAGCGCCTGCGTGCCGTTGCCGTGGTGCACGTCCCAATCGATGATCAGCACCCGCTCGCGACCCAGCCGCTGCGCCTTCCGCGCCGCCACGACGGCGTTGTTGATCAGGCAGAAGCCCATGCCCTTGGAGGCGAGCGCGTGATGCCCCGGCGGCCGCACGGCCGCAAAGCAGTGGGCCCGACGTGCGTGCGCGTGCTGCACCGCGGCGAGCGCGGCGCCGGCCGCGCCCAGCGCCGCGCCCCAGCTCGCGCCGTTGAGAATGGTGTCGAGGAACAGCACCCCGCCACCGCGGGCGCTCAGCCCTTCCACGGTGCGGAGATAGTCGTCTCGATGCACGGCGAGGAGGTCGCCGCGCGGCGCGGGGTCCGCCTGCACCAGCACCGCCGCGGGCTCGCGCTCGAGCCGCGCCAGCACCGCGCGCAGGCGGTCGGGCGTCTCGGGATGGTCGGGACCCGGGTCGTGCCGGAGGCAATCGGGATGGGTGAAGACGCTGACCGGCACGGCGCTAGTCAGCGGTCGCGCAGCAGCTCGCGGAGCGCGCGCTCGTCGTCGCCGAGCGCGGCCTGGATCTGCGCGATCCGCCGGAGCTGATGCCGGTACCACCGCCAGTAGAGCAGCACGAGTCCGGACGAGACGAAGAGGCAGGCGCCGATGATCGCGACCAGCGGACGATGGGTCCATACGCCGAAGGTCGCCACCGCCGCCCCGTCGAATCCGAGGAAGGCCGACGCGAGAACCGTCATCGTGCGCGTGCCCGCGGGCGACGGCGACGTCATCGCCTTACCGGAGGGGACGCCGGCGCCGCGGGAGGACGATGAGCGGCGCGTTCGGCACGACGCCGGCCGCCGCGAGGGTCTGCGCCTCGTCCTGCTGCTCGGCGCCGCGGTACTTGACCACGTAGCCGGCCGGATCGCGCATCACCCGGGAGCGCGCCAAGGCGAGTCGCTTGAGCTCGCCGAACGAGGTCGCCGCGGGAAGCTCGAGGGAGACCTCGTCCCACACGTCGGGCACCATCACCCGCACCGAAATGACGGCGCTCATCCCGGCACGCCCGACGGCAGCGGCAAGGTCGAGAAGAAGCGGTCCACCGCCTGGTCGAAGAAGAGGGTCGAGCCGCGCACTCGGATGCCCTCGGCGACCGGCATCACGGCGAACGCGACCTCCTCACCGCCTTGACCACGGAGGACAAGGAAGGTGGGGCCTTCCTTTTCCGGATACGCGGCCACCAGGGGCACGC
>DASSOD010000018.1:0-6167 GCA_035700905.1 Gemmatimonadales bacterium
TGTCGCTTGCCATTGGACGCAATGGGCAGAACGTGCGTCTCGCGTCCGAGCTCACCGGGTGGAAGATCGATCTGTACTCGAGCCGCGAATGGATGGAACGCGGCGCCGAGGGCGGCATCTTCGCGCCGCTCCCGGGTGCAGGCGGTCGTGAACGAGCTCGGCGGCGAGCGGATCGACATCGTGCCCTGGTCGCCCGATCCGGAGCGGTTCGCGCGGCTCGCGCTGGCGCCGGCGCGGGTGGCCAAGGTGTTCTCCGACCCCGAGACCAAGACCATCCAGGCGGTGGTGGACGAGGACCAGCTCTCGCTCGCGATCGGGCGGAACGGGCAGAACGTCCGGCTCGCGTCCGAGCTCACCGGGTGGAAGATCGACCTCTACTCCAGCCGCGAGTGGCTGGAGCGCGGCGGCGAGAGCCCGCTGTTCGCCCCGCTCCCGCCCGAGGACGAGATGGTGTCGCAGGTGCCGCTCACCGAGCTCAAGGGGCTCTCGCCCGAGCTCATCGCCCTGCTCAACAACGCGGGCTACCGGACCCTCAACGACGTGCTCGATCTCGACCGCGACGACGTCGCGAAGATTCCGGGGATGTCGCCCGAATCGGCCGATCAGCTCATGTCCTTCCTGGCGGAGCTGACCGACGAGGACAACACCGAGGAGGCCCGGCCCCGCGCGTGAGCGAGCTCTTGGGCCTGCTCGGGCTGGGGCGGCGCGGGCGCCTGGTGGTGATCGGGGTGGACGCGGTGCGGTCGGAGCTGCGGCACGGGGCGGTGCGCTGCGTGGTGCTCGCCGAAGACGCGAGCCCGCGAGCGGTCGAGAAAGTCGTTCGCCTGGCGGCGGCCAAGGGAGTGCCGCTGGTGCCGGGCCCGCGGGCCGACGAGCTCGGCGCGCGATTGGGGAAGCCGCCGGTGATGGCGGTGGGCGTCCGGGATCGCGGATTGGCCGAGGGGATCCTGCGATCGGCGCCGAAGCGTCAGTGATGGAGGATTGAGTGGTAAAGACCAGAGTACACGACCTGGCGGCGGAGTTCGGCATTGCCCCCGAGCAGCTGCTGGGGCTGCTCAAGGACATGAACATCTTCGTCCGCAGCCACATGTCCCCGCTGGAGAACGATCAGGTCTCCGCGGTGCGGGTGCGCTGGGAGCGGGAGAAGCGCAAGCACGCCGAGGAAGCCGCGCCCAAGCGGGGCCGCCGAAAGGCCGCCCCCAAGGCGGAGCCCGCGCCGGTGCCCGCCGAGGCGCGTCCGGCCAAGCGCCGCCGCACGGCGGCGGAGGTGGCCCAGGTCGAAGCCCAGGCGCAAGCCGAGCGCGAGGCCGCGGAGCAGCGGCCGCTGCTCGAGCTCGAGCGGGCCCCCGTACTCGCCGAGACGGAAACGGCGCCCGCGCCCACGCTGGAGGAGCGGGCCCGCGCGCTGTTCCGCGATCTGCCGCCGGCCCCGACCGACGCGGAAGGGGAAGCGCCGCCCGCCCCGATGACGCCCCCCGAGCCGGTCGCCTCCGCGGCGCCGGGCACCGCCGGGCCCGCGCGCGCGCCATTCATTCCGCCCCGGATTCAGCGGCCCGCGCCCGCGGGTGGCCCCCGGTCCGGCGCGCCCGGACGGCCCCGCCCCGTGTTCAGCAGCAGCGGCCCCGCCGCCCCGCCGCGGCCCGGTGCGCCGGAGCGCGGCGCGCCGGTCCAGCGCGCCTTCGGCCCCGACGCCGAAAAGGGCGCCGGCCGCAAGAAGGGCAAGAAGGGCAAGCGCTCCCTGGTGGACCAGGACGCGGTGCAGGCCAACATCCTGCGCACGCTCCAGGGCATGAAGGGCGGCGCCCGGAAAGGCGTCCGCCGCTCCGACGAGCCCTCCTATCGCGACCAGCTCGCCGGCCGGCTCGCCGAGGAGCGGGAGAAGGAAAAGACCCGCATCCGGGTCAACGAGTACATCTCGGTCTCCGAGCTCGCGCAGCTGATGAAGGTGCCGGCCACCCAGATCGTCCAGTTCGCGTTCAAGGAGCTGGGCATGATGGTGACGGTGAACCAGCGGCTCGACTTCGACCAGATCGAGCTGATCGCCTCGGAGTTCGGCTTCCAGGCGGTGAAGGAGGAGGAGTACGCCGCCGACATCGCGGTCGAGGAAACCGAGGACACGAGCCAGCTCGCGCCCCGGCCGCCCGTCGTCACCATCATGGGCCACGTGGACCACGGCAAGACATCGCTGCTCGACTACGTGCGCAAGACCAACGTGGTGGCGGGCGAGGCGGGCGGCATCACCCAGCACATCGGCGCGTACCACGTCTCGCTGGGCGACGGCAAGGCGATCACCTTCCTCGATACGCCGGGCCACCAGGCGTTCACCGCCATGCGCGCGCGGCGCGCAGGTGACCGACATCGTCGTGCTCGTGGTCGCGGCGGACGACCAGGTCATGCCGCAAACGGTCGAGGCGATCAGCCACGCCCGGAACGCGGGCGTGCCGATCATCGTCGCGATCAACAAGATCGACCTGCCCGCGGCCGACGTGGACAAGGTCAAGCGCGACCTGCTGCAGCACAACGTCGTGCTGGAGGAGTTCGGCGGCACCGTCCTGTCCTCGGCGATCTCGGCCAAGAAGGGCACCGGGGTGGATCACCTGCTGGAGCAGGTGCTGCTCCAGGCCGAGCTGCTGGACCTCAAGGCCAATCCGGAGGGACCGGCGCACGGGACGGTGCTCGAGGCCACGCTCGACCCGGGCAAGGGCCCGCTGGCCACGATCCTGGTGCAGCGCGGCACCCTGCACGTGGGCGACAACTTCATCTGCGGCAAGTTCTCCGGCCGGGTGCGCGCCCTCTACGACGAGCGCGGCAAGACGGTCAAGGAGGCCGGTCCCTCGATTCCGGTGCAGATCCTCGGGTTCGAGGGCGTGCCCGCGGCGGGCGACACCTTCACCGTCGTCACCGACGCCGTCGAGGCGCGCGAGATCGCGCAGAAGCGGCAGCGGCTCGAGCGCGAGGCCCAGAACCGCCGCAGCGCGCGCGGCGGCACCCTCGAGGACTTCAGCCGGGCGCTGCAGGAGGGGCAGGTCACCCAGCTCCGCGTCATCATCAAGGCGGACCAGGGCGGCCCCGCCGAGGCGCTGGCCGACGCCATCGCGCAACTCGGCACGAGCGAGGTGCGCGTGGACGTGGTGCACCGCGGCGTCGGGGCGATCACCGAGAGCGACGTCCTGCTCGCCAAGGCGTCGGGCGCGATCATCCTCGGCTTCCACGTGCGCCCCGACTCGAACGCCCGCGCGGCCGCCGAGCGGGAGCAGGTGGACATCCGCACCTACCGCATCATCTACGAGGCGGTGGAGGACGTGCGGAACGCGCTCGAGGGGCTGCTCAAGCCGGAGGAGAAGGAGACCGTGCTGGGCGAGGCCGAGGTGCTCCAGTTGTTCAAGGTGAGCAAGGTGGGCACGATCGCGGGGTGCGTGGTGCGGAGCGGCACCATCCAGCGCGCCGCCAAGGCGCGCGTGCTGCGCGACGGCGCCACGGCGTATACCGGCAACATCTCCAGCCTCAAGCGCTTCAAGGACGACGTCCGGGAGGTGCGCGAGGGCCTCGAGTGCGGCATCGGGATCGAGAACTTCAACGATCTCAAGGTCGGCGACCGGATCGAGTCGTTCCGAATGGAGGAGGTCAAGCGGACGCTCCAGCCCGCGGGGGCGGGAGAGGCCTGAGTGGTCGTGGCGGTGCGGACCTGGGAGCTGCACCTGGAGGGCTGCCGGTCGCTCAAGGACAAGCGCAGCGTGCTGCGGCCGCTCACCTCGTCGCTGCGCCGCGCCTTTAACGTCTCGGTGGCGGAGACCGGCCATCAGGACCTGTGGCAGCGGGCGGAGATCGCCTGCGCCGCGGTCGGGACCGCCCGAGCGGTCGTCGAGGAGACGCTCCGCTCCGCCGATCGCATGGTCGAGGAGGCCGACGGCGTGCGCATCGTCGACACGGCCACGGTGTACCGGTGAGACAACCGTCGAAGCGCCCCGAGCAGGTGGGCGAGACCCTGCGGCAGGTGATCGCCGACGCGGTTACCCGCGACCTCCGCGATCCGCGGGTCGGCTTCGTCACGGTGACCGGCGTCCGCGTCACCAACGACCTGGGCCACGCGCGGGTCTCCGTGGCGGTGCCGGGCGACGAGGCCGCCAAACGGCGCGCGCTCGAGGGGCTGTCGAGCGCGGCGGGCTTCCTCCGCAGCAAGGCCGCCCGCGCGCTCCCCACCCGCACCGTGCCGGAGCTCCACTTCGAGCTCGACACCGGGATCGAGCACGCGGCGCGCATCGACGCGCTCCTGCAGGAGCTCAAGCGGGAGTCGCCGGACTGATCGGCGCGCTGCTGGTGGACAAGCCCCGCGGCCCCACCTCGCATGACGTGGTGCAGCGGGTACGCCGGGCGTACCGGACGCGGGCGGTCGGACACACCGGGACGCTCGACCCGTTCGCGACGGGGCTCCTGGTGCTGCTGGTGGGTCGCGCGACGCGGCTCGCGCGGTTCATCGAGCTGGCGCCCAAGACCTACCTCGCCACCGCGCGCCTCGGGGTGCGGACCGACACCGACGATCTCACCGGCGCGCCGGTGGGCCCGCCGGCCGATCCCTCGGGGGTCACCGAGCCCGCCGTCCGCGAGGCGCTCGCCGCTCTCGCGGGGCCGCAGCTGCAGCGGCCGCCGGCCTACTCGGCCAAGCGGGTGGAGGGCCGCCGGAGCTACCGCCTGGCGCGAGCGGGGCGGGCGGTGATGCTTCCGGAGGTGGCGGTCATGGTGCATCGCATCGAGCTGGTGGACTGGTCGCCGCCGGCCGGGGTGACCTTCAGGGCGGCGGTGAGCGCGGGTACCTACCTGCGCGCCCTGGCCCGCGATCTGGGAGAGATCCTCGCCGTGGGCGCGCACCTCACGGCGCTCCGGCGCGAAGCGGTGGGGACGCTGCGGGTCGAGGCGGCGCTGCCGCTGGACGCGGTCGGGCCCGACACCCCGCTGCTCGGGCTCCGCGAGGTGCTCGCCGACCTCCCGGCCGTCGAGCTGGACCCGGCCGCGCGGGAGGCGGTGCGCCACGGCCGCGCGGTGCCGGGCGCGGCGGAGCCTGGCGAAGCCGTGGTTCTCGCCGCGGGGCGCGAGGTGGTGGCGGTGGCGCGCGGCGAAGGCGGCTGGCTCCGTCCCACCGTGGTGCTGGAGGGGGCGTGACCGGCGCGCTTCCCGCCGCCGCGGCCGGCGCCGTGGTCACCGTCGGCTCGTTCGACGGGGTGCACCTGGGGCACCAGGCGGTGCTGCACGAGGTCGCCCGGCGGGCTCGCGCCGCGGGGCGGGCGAGCGTGCTCGTCACCTTCGAGCCGCACCCGCTCGCCGTCATCAACCCGCAGGCGGCGCCCCCGCTTCTGACCAGCGGCCCGGAGCGGCAGGAAATCCTGGCGCAGCTCCCGGTGGACTACGGGCTGATCCTCCGGTTCGACCGGCGGCTCGCGGCGCTCGGCCCGGAGGAGTTCGTGCGCGACGTGCTCCTCGCCCGCTGCGGCATGCGCGAGCTGGTGTTCGGGTACGATCACGGCTTCGGGCGGGGTCGGAGCGGCGACGTCGAGACCCTGCGCCGGCTCGGTGCCGAGCTGGGATTCGCGGTGGACGCCGTCCGCCCGGTGGACGTGGGGGGCGAGCCGGTTTCGAGCGGCCGCATCCGCCGCGCGGTGGCGGGCGGCGATCTCCGGACCGCGGCGCGCCTGCTCGGCCGGGCGTATACCGTGAGTGGCCGGGTGGTGCCGGGGGAGCGCAGGGGCCGCCTGATCGGCGTGCCCACGATCAACCTGGGCGAGGTGGGGGCGTCCAAGCTGCTCCCTCCCGACGGCGTCTACGCCGTCTGGGTCGAGTGGCGCGGCGGCCGCTTCGGTGGGATGATGAACCAGGGGCCGAAGCCCACCTTCGCCGACGGGCGTCGGTCGCTCGAGGCGCACCTCTTCGGGTTCGAGGGCGACCTCTACGGCGAGTGGGTGCGGGTGGAATGGGTGGAGCGCCTTCGCGACGTCCGGCGCTTCGCGGGCGTCGAGCAGTTGCGGGCGCAGTTGCAGCGCGATCGGGCGCGGGCGGAGGCGGTCCTCGCCGCCGGCCCGCCGGACCTTAGCCGCGTGGCGCACGCCTGAGCGGGCGCCCGCACGGATGTTGAACAGACGATGCTCTCCTCGATTCGTAACCGCCTGATCGTCATC
>DASSOD010000019.1:0-15960 GCA_035700905.1 Gemmatimonadales bacterium
GCGAACGGCCGCGGGCGCCCCCCGCTCCAGCCGCGCGAACGACCGCTCCAGCTCCCGCAGCGCGGCCTCGAGCGCCGCCGTCGCCTCCCACACCGCGTGCGCCCGCTGCATCGCGTGCAGCGTGCCCCGAAGCTTGGCCAGCGCGCGCTGCATCGCCCGGGCCCGGCGCGCACCCTCCCGGCGCGCCAGCGCCAGGCTCGCCGCCAGCTCGGCGATCTCGCCCCGGAGCGGCACCTCGTCGGCCCGCACCGGCTCGCCGAGCAGCACCAGCGCGTCGCCGCGCCGCGCGGCGTGGACCTCGAGCGGGGTCGCCCGGCCCGCCGGCCCGAGCAGCGTGAGCGGAGCCCGTTCCGGGGCCGCCCCGCTCCCGCCGTTCAGCCAGCGGCGGACGGTCTCGGCGTCCCGCGCGCCGAGGAAGCGCCATATGCGTTGCCCGTGGAGCCGGCCGGGCCGCGCTCCCAGCGCCGCGCGCACGGCGTCGTTGCAGGCTCGTACGGCGCCGCTCGGGCCGAGCGCGAGGAAGTGCACCGTCGCCGACGCCGCGAGAAAGCGCGAGGCCAGATCCGGCGACTCCAGCGGCAGCGTGCTCGCCGCGAGCGTCCCCTCCGGATGCGCTCTCCGGTCGAGAAAGAGCACCACCCGGAATCCGCGATCGAGGAGCGCGCCAGCCCCGCCGCCGCCGGCGCGCCGGCGCGTTGCGGACGCATGCCACCGCCGAAAGGCGCGGAGATCGGTCCAGCGGGTCGCGAGATAGACCAGCTCGGGCGCCTTCGCGTCCGAGAGCACCTCGCTCGAGAGCAAGCCGGGCGGCGCGCCGAGCAGGTCGTCGGACGAGGGCCCGGCGGCCCGCGCGGGTGGAGGCGCGATGCGGAAGCGGATGAGCGCGAGCACCATCGCGTCCAAGGTAACGCACGGACGGCGGCCCCGCCCCGAACGCGCGAGCGGCCACCCCGTGGGGTGGCCGCTCCGGTGCCGGACTCGATCGCGAGGCGGCGGATCAGTCCTCGACCACGATCAGGTACTTCGAGGGCGCCCAGAACTCCTCGGGCGACTCGATCTGCACCGCGCCGTGAACCTTCCCGTCCTTGGTGACCGACGAGGCCGCGAGGTACTCGGGGCTCTGGCGGCTCACGATCTTGTAGTTCTTGTCCTCGCGCGGGAGCGCGAGCGAGAGGTCCTTGGTCTTGTCAATCTGGCTGAAGGCCGCCGGATCGAGGTGCCGCGCCGGCACCAGGTGCGTCCCGCCGAAGAAGAGGAACTTCGACCCCTCCTTGGCGAGGATGCCCTTCTCCATCAGCTCCTTCTTGGTGCCGACGGCGTAGTAGACCGTGTTCTTGTAGCTGGTGAGCTGGGAGACCGTGTCGGTCAGCGCGGCCTTGTCGGCGGTGAGCTGCGCGTTGACCTGGCTCATCGTGTCCACCTGGCTGGTGAGCGCCGCGATCTCGACCTTCTGCCGCTCGATCGTGGCGGAGTATTCCGCCTCGCGCCGCTCGGCCTCCGCCTTGAGGTCCGCGATCGTCTGCTTGGCGGTCTGGAGCTGGGCCAGGAGCCGCTGGTTGCGGCCGCCCATCTTGCGCGCGCGGGCGGTGGCGGCGTCGAGCTTCTGCTCGCTCTCGTTCAGGCGGGCCACGACCTCCTTGATCTTCCCGAGGACCGCGGCGCGGTCCTGCGCGGCGCCGGACGCGTTCTTTTCGGTCGCGAGGACCGGGCTCACTCCGACGCTTTTGGTCTTGGCCAGCTCGGAGTTGAGATCGTTCACGAACTTGGTGGTCTCGAGCACTTCATTCAGCAGGCTATCCTTCTCGGCCGATACCGCCTTCGCCTCGGCCAAGGCCGCGTTCAGCTTGTCGCGGTCCTGGCACGCGGTCGAGCCGGCGAGTGCGATCGGAATGAGAAGCCAACCGTACCTCATGCCCTACCCCCTTCTGTCCGGATTGGAGTGGTGCGCGCAACGCGCCGCGGAGTCAGTCCCCTGCGCTCCAGGTCGGACCGCGCCCGGCCCAACGCGCGCCACGGCGGCGCGAGGCCGGCGGGGGAGCGCGTGGCCGACTGGGGCGAGTCTAGCCCAATGCATATGGCGAATGGCGGACTGACGCGTCAAGTGTAAACCGCTGCACCGGCCGGGAGAAGTCCGCGACCGGGGCGGCATCGGGGAATATTCGGGTCGGGCGTCGGCTAGCCCGCGCCGGCCGATTCGGGCTGGCGCCCCGGCCACCAGCCTGCATGTGCCGCCCAGCACGTCACGGCGCCTGGCACAGCCGCCGCCGCCAGACTCGCCACGAATCCCGGCCGGGGTGCCGGGAGCGAGAGCACCCACGCCGCCATCCGAATCCCATCGCACTCGAGCTCGATCCGCTGGACGGCGTCCGATCGCGCTTCGAGTACGAAGCCATCGAGTGGGCATGCGAGCCCGCGGCCCAGCGACTTGACGACGGCTTCCTTGCGGGTCCAGTAGCCGAAGAACGCATCGAGCTGCTCCCGGCGCGGCAGAGCGTGCAGCGCGTCATGCTCCGCGGCAGCGAACATTCGCCGCGCGATGGCGAGCGCATCGTCCACCGGTCGGACCCTCTCGAGGTCGACTCCGACCTCCTCCACCCACCGGATCGCCACGAGCCCAAGGTCGTCGGAGCGGGACAGACTGAAGCGGATCTGATCGCGTTCCCCACCGGACCGCAGGGCCGGCTTGCCGAACGCGTCCCGTTCGAGCTCCAGCTCGGCCGCCTGTCGTCCGGTCGCGCGGCCGAGGATCGCACGGAGCCAGACGTGCGCGGCAACGAACCGGTCGCGGTCCCGGGCGAACCGAAACCGCTGGGCCCGGGTCCGTTCTTCGGACGAAAGAACCGGCGCGGCTTGCTCGAGCTGCCGCCCCGGCAGCTCGAGCGGAAAGGAGAAGACGCAAGTCTCCGCCCGCCCGAGCGTGAGCTTCGCGGGCGCCTCGGGCCAGGCCGGGAGGTCTTTGGCCGGCTGCTCGCTAGGGTTCCGCATGCGCGCGCACGGCGCCCTCGCCGCTCCAGTTGCGCAGGATATTCGCCGGGTCGGCCGGACGGGCGCAGCCGAGCCCGGCCCGCAGAGGATGGGCTTCCACGCGCCAACTTCCTGCGGCGTGCCCCCGTCGTCAATCCGGAGCCCGTCGAGCGGGAGCCTGCGCGTTGTGCCGGTAGCCTCGCAGGATGGTATACTTGCGGAGTGAGGGCGCCGGGACTCGAACCCGGAACCTAGGGATTAAAAGTCCCTTGCTCTACCGGTTGAGCTACGCCCCCGACGCCTGAAAACGTGGGTCCGTGCGTCGCGAAACTCAAGGTCACACAAATCGCTCCGACTCGGCCATGCGCTTCCTCTACCTCGTGTGTCTGGGCGCGCTCCTCGCGCCCACCCTCGCCCGCGCCCAGGAACGGCGCGATCCCGACCGCTGGCAGGTCACGCTGGACGACGGCCGCATTCTCTGGGACGTGAGGCTGGTGAAGCTGGCCGGCGACACGCTTCAGGTCACCCGCCCCGACTCGCTCGCCACCGTGTCCGTGGCGCACGTGACCGAGATCAGGCTGATCAAGAAATCCGACGTGGACCTCGGCACCGGCGCCGGCACGATGAACGCGCTCATGGGCACGGATGACGAGGTGTACGACCTCACTCCGCTCGATTTCGCCGACCGGCTGCGAGCGGTCCAGAAGCTCTTCCTCTATCACCCGCCGGAGGGCTCGGCGGCCGGTCCCTGAGCCCCGCGCCCGGCATGCCCGGCCGCACGACCGTGCTGATCACCGGCACCGACAAGGGCGCGGGCAAGACCTGGACGGGGTGCGCCCTGGCGCGCGCCCTCCTCGACGCGGGCCGAACCGTGCGCGCGGTGAAGGCGGTCGAGACGGGCTGCGGCGAGGCCCCATCGGCCGAGGAGGACGGGGTGCGGCTGGCCAAAGCGACCGGGCAGGCCGAGCCGCAGCGGGCGCTCCGGCGCTTCCGCGCACCGGTGGCGCCCGCGATCGCCGCCGACCTCGAGGGCGGCAGCCTCGATCTGGACCCGTTGGCCGCGGAGATCGACGTCGCGGCGGGTCAGGCCGACGTGCTGCTCCTGGAGACCGCGGGCGGCCTCCTCTCCCCGCTGGCCTGGGACTGGAGCGCGCTCGATCTCGCGACCGCGCTCGACGCCGCATCGCTGGTCGTGGCGAGCGATCGGCGCGGCGCGATCAACCTCACGCTCCTCACCTTGAGCGCGCTCGACCTTGCCGGCGTGCGCGTGGCGGGCATCGTCCTCGCCGCGCCGCGCGAGGCCGACGCGTCCACCGGCAGCAACGCCGACGCGATCGCCCGGCTCTCCGGGATCGACCGGGTGCGGACCGTGCCGCGCAGCGCCGACCCCGCGCTCGCGGTGACCTGGTTCGTGGAGGTCGCCGCGTGGCTCTGAGGCCGGCGCGGGCCGCGGCACTCGCGCTGGGCGCGGTGCTCGCCGCGGCGCCGGCGCCGGCCTTCGTGGCGCAGACCCCCGCCGCCGGGCCCGCGCGGGTCGAGTTCCCGTCGGGTGACGGGCTCACCATCACCGCGGACTTGTACGCCCCCCACCCGCAGACCGCCCCGCTCCTCGTGCTGTTTCACCAGGCGGGCTCGAGCCGCGGCGAGTACCGCGAGATCGCGCCGCGGTTCGTCGCCATGGGGTTCAACTGCCTGGCAGTGGACGCGCGGTCGGGCGGCGCGGTGAACGGCGTGCCCAACGAGACGAGCAGGCGCGCGAAGGCCGAGGGCCGGCCGAGCGGCATGCTCGACGCGGAGCAGGACCTCATCGCGGCGCTGCGGTTCGCGCGGTCGCGCTACGCCCGGGGCCCGCTCCTGGCGGTCGGCAGCTCGTATTCGGCTTCGCTGGTGCTCCGGCTCGCCGGGCAGCGGCCCGGGCTCATGGACGCCGTACTCGCCTTCTCACCGGGGGAGTACTTCCGCGAGCCGCCGGAGGGCCCGGTATCCATCGCTCACGCGGCGCGCGGGATCGGCGTACCGGTGTTCGTCACCTCGGCCCGGTCCGAGCGGCAGGAGTGGTCGGGGATCTATGCGGCGATCCCTCGCGGCCTCCGGCACGCGTACGTCCCCGAGCGGGAGGGCCGCCACGGCGCGAGCGCGCTCTGGCGCGGCACCAACGGCCAGGAGGGATACTGGCAAGCGGTGCGGAGCTTCCTCAATCTCCGGGCCCCGCGCGTGCGCGCCTAGCCCTCAGCGTGAGGACGGCCCGGCGCGGGCGATGCCTTCCATCGCCTGCCGGGTCCATCGCCGCACCCACGGCCGCTCGTCCTGGAGCTGCCTGGCGAGCGCGGCCCGCGCGGCCGAGTCGCCCCGCGCGGCGAACACCGCGAGCGCGACCGACACCAGCGGTTGGTCGCCCGCGCGCGCGGCGAGCACGGGCACCAAGGTCGTGTCGCCGGAGCGGGCCGCCGCGGCCAGCGCCGCGGTCTGAATCGCGTCGCGGTAGGACGGCGTGCGGAGCCCGTCCGCGACGGCCTCGCGCGAGCCGGCGGGGTCGAGCGCGGCCCAGGCGACCAGCGCCGCGGCCCGCACCTCGTAGCTCGAGTCGCTCACCCATGCGGCGCGGAGCAGCGGCGGGGCCCGGTCCCCACCCAGCTCCCCCAGCGCGGTCACCGCCGCCTTGCGCACCGCGGCCGACGAGTCGTGCACCGCCGCCTCGAGCGCGGGGAGCGCCGTGTCGGGCAGGGCGCGCGCCAGCGCCTCGGCGGCTTCCGCGCGGGTCAGGTAGTAGTCCGCCGAGCGGGCCGCGCGCGCGAGCGCGCCGGCGGCGTCGGCGTCGCCGGCGCGCCGCGCCAACTGGGCGATCACCCAGGCCCGGTTCCAGAGATCGGGGTCCCGCTCCAACTGGGTGGCGAGCCACGCCGTCGGCTGCTCGAAGTCCAGCGTCTTGAGCATCCGGTTGCCGTCGTCGAAGACGACCATGGTGGGCGGGCCCGGCAGCGAGTCGATGGTCACCGTCTGCTCGCGGTCGCGCAGCTCGACCTCGCGCACCACGTCGCCCGCCGCCGTTCCGACCCGCACCGCGATCCGGCCGCGGAAGGCCGCGGGCACGGCGAACCGGAGGCCGGTGCTGTCCGCGGACAGGGTGTCGGCCTGGGTCTGCCGCACCGAGAGCGTGAGCGCCCGCGCCGCGCTGTCGTAGGCCGCCGTCACCGCGAACTGGGGCAGCCCCGCCTGGTACACCCACTGCTCGAAGAACCAGCCGAGGTCCTCCCCGGTGGCCTCCTGGATAGCGCGCCGGAAGTCCTCGCTGGATGCGTTGCCGTAGGCGTGGTCCTTGAGATACCGGTGGACCGAGGCCCAGAATCGCTCGGGGCCGAGCGTGAGCTCGAGCATCCGCAGCACCAGGGAGCCCTTGGCGTAGATGTTGTTCGACCCGTACGAGGCGAGCGGCATGGTGCGCCGCGCGTCGAGCTCGAGGTAGGTGCGGTAGTCGTCGAGGTAGTAGTCGTCCGCGGCGTGCCGGCCTTCCTTCGCCGCCCAGTACTGACCCGGCATGAACTGCGCGAAGCCCTCGCTCAGCCACATGTTGGCCCAGTCCTGCACGCTGACGTAGTTGCCGAACCACTGGTGCGCCGCCTCGTGCGGGATGAGCGTGCGCCGGTACCAGGGGCGGTCGAGGTACGCGCGGCCGTCGGGCAGCCAGTCCACCAGCGTCGTGGCGCTCACGTTCTCCATGCCGCCGATGAAGTCGGCGACGATGGTCTGCGCGTACTTGGGCCACGGATAGGGCACGCCGGTGAGCCGCGCGTAGGTCTGCAGCACGTCCGGCGTCATGCCGAAGAGCGGGCGCGCGAGGGCGCTGTCGCCGGGATAGACGTAGTAGTCCAGCGGCACGCCACGCCACGGGTCGCGCACCCGCACCAGCGGCGCCGCCACGAGCGAGAGGAGGAACGTGGGGGCGGGCCGCTCCTGGGCCCAATGCACCGCGTGCCCGCCGCGCACCTTCCGATCGCTCACCAGCCGGCCGTTCGAGACCACCGTCAGCCCGGCCGGCACCGTCGCGATGAGATCCCAGGTGGCACGGTCGTCCGGCCCGCCGTAGGTCGGGATCCACTTCGGGTTGCCGTCGGTGCCGCCGCCGCTGTACACCTGGCGGAACCGGCGCGGGCGCCCGGGCTCCTCGTCGAAGAAGTAGAGGCCCTGTCCCTGCGCGATGCGCGCGTGGTACGCGATCGTGAAGCGGAGCGTGTCGCCGGCGCGCGCGGGGCGTCGGAGATGCACCAGCAGCGTGTCGCCGGGCCGGTCGAACCGGAGCGGCGCGCCTGCGGAGGTCGTCACCCGGCGGACCTCGAGCTGACGGTGCGCGTCGAGCGGGACCGCGGCGAGGCCGGCCTTCCGGGCGACCAGCGTGGTCGTGACCCGGCCGTCGAAGCCGGTCGAGTCCCAGCGGAAGCCGCGCACCTCGATCCGCTGATGGACCAGGTCGTAGTCGTGCGGCCGGATGTAGCTGCCCGACCGGATCCGCTCGGCGTTCGATTGGGCCGCGAGCCGCGAGGCGGGCGAGGGGAGGAGCGACGCCGCGGCGAGGCAGAGGGCTGAGAGCGCCGGGCGAGCGAGGGTGGTGGCCAACTGCATCATTCCAACGGAAGCACGAGCTGCGTGACGGGCGCGAAGCTGCGGCGGTGGTGGCACGTGGGGCCCTGCAGGCGCAGTCCCGCGTGGTGGTTGTCGGTGCCGTATCCGGCGTTGGTGTCCCAGCCGTAGCCGGGGTGCCTGAGCGCGAGCCGGCGCATGAGCGCGTCGCGGACGGTCTTGGCCACCACGCCGGCGGCGGCGATCGTGTGACAGTGGGCGTCGCCGTCCACCAGCGCCTCGTGCTCCAGGCCCAGCTCGGGAAGCGGCAGGCCGTCCAGGATCACCAGCGCGCCCTCCACCCGCGGAAGCACGCGGCAGAGCGCTCGGCGCATGGCGACGGCGGTCGCAACCCGGATGTTAAAGCGGTCGATCTCCCGGACGGAAGCGGCGCCGAGGCCGACGGCGAGCGCCTTCACGCGGATCGCGGCCGCGAGCGCCTCCCGGCGGGCGGCCGGGAGCGTCTTGCTGTCGCGCAGCCCGCGCAGGCCGCGGCACCGGGCCGGAAACACCACGGCCGCGGCCAGCACCGGTCCTGCCAGTGGGCCGCGGCCGACTTCGTCCACGCCGACGAGGAGCCGCCCCTCCGCCCAGGCCCGCCTTTCGCGCGCGAGCGTGGGCACCGGGAAGGCGGCCACGATCAGCCCTCGCGCTTCTCCCGAATCCGCGCGGCCTTCCCGCTGAGCGCGCGCAGATAGTACAGCTTGGCCCGGCGAACCCGGCCGCGGCGCACCAGCTCCACGGACGCCACCGTGGGGCTGTGCATCGGGAAGATGCGCTCGACGCCGACGCCCGCGGACACCTTGCGCACGGTGAAGTTCTCGTTGAGGCCGCCGCCTCGCTTGGCGACGACGAGCCCCTCGAACGCCTGGAGCCGCTCCTTGTCGCCCTCGCGCACGCGCACCATGACCCGGATGGTGTCCCCCGGCTCGAAAGCGGGGATGTCCGTGCGCAAGCCCGCGCGGGCCGCTTCCGCCAACCGTTCCATCGTCAGATCCTCCGCGCCGCGCTCGGGCGCCTCGTGTGTGACTGCCACGCCTGCCACCCCGTCAACCATCCTCGTCCTGGTACGCCGCCCACAGGTCCGGCCGCCGGGCCCGCGTGAGCCGTTCGGCCTCCGCCCGGCGCCACGCCTCGATCTCGGCGTGGTTGCCCGAGCGCAGCACCTCCGGCACCGCCAGCCCCCGGTACTCCGGCGGCCGGGTGTAGCTCGGCGGGCTCAACAGACCCTCGTAGTGCGAGTCGCCGCTGGCCGACTCGTGGTCGCCCAGCGCGCCCGGGAGGAGCCGCACCACCGCGTCGAGCACGCACAGCGCGGCCGGCTCGCCGCCCGAGAGCACGAAGTCGCCGATCGAGATCTCTTCGGTGGCCAGACCGTCGGCCACCCGCTGGTCCACGTCCTTGTAGTGGCCGCAGAGCAGCACCAGCTGGCGCCCGATCGAATATCGCGCCGCGTCCTCGTGCCGGAAGGGGCGACCGCGCGCCGACAGCAGCACCACCGGACCCTCGATCGCGCCGAGGCTCTCCACCGCCTCGAAGAACGGCTCCGGCTTGAGCACCATCCCCGCGCCGCCGCCGTACGGATAGTCGTCCACCGTGCGGTGCCGGTCGTGCGCGAAGTCGCGCAGGCTGACCAGCCGGTATCGCACCAGGCCGGCGGCGGCGGCGCGCCCGGGGATACTCGCCGAGATGAAGGGCGCGATCACCTCGGAAAAGAGTGTCACGACGTCGATCGTGAGCATCTACAGGTCGATCAGGCCTTCGGGCGGCGCGACCACGAGCCGGCGCCCCGCGCGATCCACCTCGCGCACGAACTCCTTCTTGTACGGCAGCAGGAACTCGCGCCGGGAGCCCTGCACCTCGATCATGATGCCGGCCGGGAGCTGGTACACCGCCGAGACCAGCCCGAGCGGCGCGCCGTCCTCGAGCCGCACCGCGAAGCCCTCGAGCTCGTGGAGGTACACCTCGTCCGCCGCCGGTGCGGGGAGCGCCGCCGCGTCCACGGCGAGAAACCGGCCCCGCCACTGTTCCACGTCCTCCCGGCGGTCGAGCCCGCGAAACTTCAGCAGCCATTCGCGATGGTACGCCCGCCCCCGCTCGATCTCGAGCGGCCCCGCGAGCACCTCGCCCGCCAGGTCCAGCAGCCACGTCGCGCGCCCCGGAGCGAACGCGATGTCCGGGGCGTCGGTCAGGGGGAAGAGAGTGGTCTCGCCCTTGAGCCCGTGCGGCTTGCGCAGCCGCCCCACCACGACGCGGCGGGGCGCGCCCTCGCTCACGCCGTCCGGGGCGGGAGCGCTCCGGCCTGCCTGAGCAGCGACTCGACGGTCTCGGTGGCGGTGGCGCCCCGCGAGAGCCAGGTCCGCGCCTTTTCGATGTCCACCGTCACCTTGTCGGCGGCGGTGCGTCCCTTCGGGTCGTAGGTGCCGAGCACCTCGATGAAGCGGCCGTCGCGCGGCGCGGTCCGCTCGGCGACCACGATGCGATAGAGGGGCACCTTCTTGCGGCCGATGCGGCGCAGGCGAATCCGTGTGGCCATCGCTCGTGTCCTGGTCTGCGGGTTAGCCGGGGAACCCACGGCCAAAGGGCATCCTGGGGCCCCCCGGCTTCCCCGCCGATTTCATGAACTTCTGCATCTGCTTGAACTGCGCCAGCAGCTGATTCACTTCCTGCACCGTGCGGCCGGAGCCCTTTGCGATCCGGAGCCGCCGCTGCCCGTTGAGCACGTCGGGATCGGCGCGCTCCTTGGGCGTCATCGAGAGCACGATGGCCTCGACGTGCTTGAGCTTCTTGTCGTCGATCCTGGCGGCCTGGAGCATGGCCGGGTTCACCCCCGGAAGCATGCCGAGCACGTTCTTGAGCGGCCCCATCTTCTGCATCTGCCGCATGGCGGTCAGGAAGTCCTCGAGGTCCATCCCCTTCTTCGAGGTGACCTTCCGCGCGAGTCGCTCGGCTTCCTTCTCGTCCACCGCGACCTGCGCCTTCTCCACCAGCGACAGGATGTCGCCCTGCTGCAGGATGCGGCCGGCCATCCGGTCCGGGTGGAAAGGCTCGAGCGCCTCGAGCCGCTCGCCGACGCCGACGTACTTGATGGGGGCCTTGGTCACGCCGTAAATGGACAGCGCCGCGCCGCCCCGGGCGTCGCCGTCCATCTTGGTGAGGATCACCCCCGTCACGCCGAGCGCGTCGTGGAACCCCTGCGCGATCCGGACCGCGTCCTGCCCGGTCATGCCGTCGGCCACGAGCAGGATCTCGTGCGGCGACACGGCGGCCTTGAGCTTCTTGAGCTCGGCCATCATCTCGTCGTCGATCTGCAGCCGGCCGGCGGTGTCCACCAGCACAGTGCGCGCCCGCGCCTTGCCCGCGGCCTCGATGCCGCGCTTCACCAGCCCGAGCACGTCCTTCGCGCCCGGCTCGGTGTAAACGCCCACCTCCACCTGCCGGGCGAGCGTGGCGAGCTGGTCCGAGGCTGCGGGGCGGTACACGTCGGCCGCCACCAGGAACGGCGCCTTCTGCTCCAGCTTGAGCCGCTTGGCCAGCTTGCCCGCCGTCGTGGTCTTGCCGGACCCCTGCAGTCCGACCAGCAGGATCACGGTCGGCGGCACCGAGGCGAACGCGATCGGCGCCTGCTTCTCGCCCAGGAGCGCCACCAGCTCGTCGTAGACGATCTTGACCAGCTGATGGCCCGGCCGGACGTCCTTGAGCGCCGCGGCACCGACGGCCCTGGCCTGCACCCGCTCCAGGAACTCGCGGGTGAGGTCGAAGCTGACGTCGGCCTCGAGCAGGATCCGGCGGATCTCCCGGAGACCCTCCTTCACCGCATCTTCGGTGAGGACCCCGCGGCCGGTGAGGCTCTTGAGCGTGGCGTTGAGGCGCTCGGACAGCTGCTCGAACATAAGCCCACAAGAGTAACCGCCCCACGGGCTTGGAGCAAGCGGACGGTGGGGTTATGGGGTCGCGGCTTCGCAGGAAGGCAGGTGCGACCACTCGGTCCAGCGGGCCGGCGCGACGACCACCCGTGCGCCGGGGCGGCCGCTCACGGACAAGGACGCGACCTCGCCGCGGTAGCCCGGCCGCGCCGGCTGGCCGAGCCGGGCGGCGCCACGGGCGAACCGCTCGGCCGAGCGGGCGTCGTCCCAGACGCTGAACCAGACCAGCGCGGGCCCGTCCGGCGTCTGGTAGAGGCGGTACAGATCGCCGCCCCAGCCGATCGGCTGCCCGCCCGCCACCAAGCCGTTGCTTCCCCGGAGCACGCTCAGGAGTACGCGGATCTCCAATTCGCCGAACAGATCCTCGTACTCGGGCGCGGGGCCGGAAGTGAACCGGAGCTCAATCGGCCGATCGCCGTCGAGGTACCGGTCGGGGTGGAGCACCTGCTCGGTGGACGTGGGCATCCGCGGGCCGTACGGCATCGAATCACGGAACCGCGACGTCTCCCACCAGCGCATGAACTCCGCGCCGTCGAGGTAAGGAAAGAGCAGCGTTTCCCGAATCACGAGCGGCGCCGCGGCGAAGACGGGCATGGACGACTGCTGCTGGGCGACCTGGCTCCGGTACTCGTTCCAGAACTCCGGCTGGCGGGTGACGTCGCCGCCGGGCGCCAGCACCCGGAGGGAAGCGAGCGTCGCCTGGCCCTCCAGGACCGCCTGGGCTGCGGCCATTCGATCGTTGCTGCGGGCGTCGTGCAGGATGGAGTCGAGCGGGAGGTACTGGCCCTGGAGCGCGTGCACCATCTCGTGCGCGAGCACCAGGCGCAGTTGCGCCCGATCCGCCCCCACGACCCCGAACAGCATCGTGGAATCGGGATCGTAGTAGCCGGCCACCTGTTCGCTGTAGAGATCCACGAGCAGCGGCTCGAGCGGCACGCTGTCGGGGAGGAGTCCGACGAGCCGGTAGGCCGCTTCGACGCCACGGATGCGCGCCGGCGGAAGCTCGTCGTGGAGCTTGGCCACGAGGTAGGCGCGCACCTGCTCCTTGCTCCGCATCGCGGAGCGCGGGGAGCTCTTGAAGCGAAGGCCGGTGGCCCGCTCCACCGCGGGCCGGAGGCTGTCCACCAGGCGCGCGATGGCGGCGTCACTCGGCCGGCGGGGACGCTCGCCGCGGCACGCGGCGGACGCAACAATGCACGCCAGCCCAAGCCCCGCGGCGCATGTGCGCCCGAGACGCGGCGCGCGCGCGAGCAAGCGACACGCCGACCCGGCCCGCGGCCCGGCGCATTGGCGGGACGGCTCCGCCCCGCCCTTCGGCATCACGCCGATACCCCGAGATAGCTCGCGTACCACGCGTAGAGCGCCGGTCCGGCGACGTACGCCGCTGCCGCGCCGATCGCGAGAAAGACGCCGAAGGGCACCAGCTTTCTCCGCCCCGCGAGCGCGAGCGGTACGAAGATGAGGCTGCCGAGCAGCGCGCCGAGGAAGATCGTCACCAGCACGCCCTTCCACCCGAGGAACGCGCCGACCATCGCCATCATCTTGATGTCGCCGCCGCCCATCGCCTCCTGCTTGAGCATCCACGTGCCGAGTGCGCCCACCAGCCAGAGCAGGCCAAAGCCAACTGCCGCGCCGAGCAGTGCATCGCCCAGCCCCGCCCGCCCGCCCCCGACGCTGAGGAGGAGCCCGATCGCCAGCCCTCCCCAGGTGAACTCGTCTGGGATGATGTACTCTCGCGCGTCGGTCATCGCGATACCCAGCAGGATGGTGCCGAAGGCGGCAGCCCGCAGCGCCTCGACGGCGAGGCCGTACCGCCATGCGGCCGCGGCCCAGATGAGCGCCGTCGTCAGCTCGATCAGCGGATACTGGGCGGAGATCGGCTCGCTGCACCGGCGACACCGTCCCCTGAGGAGCATCCAGGAGACGATGGGGATGTTGTCGTACCACGCCACCGCCTTCCCGCAGCGAGGGCAGTGCGACGCCGGGCGCACCAGCGACTGGTCCGCCGGAAGCCGCAGGATGCAGACGTTGAGAAAGCTCCCGAAGATCGCGCCGAAGAGGAATCCGAGCGCCACGGGCACCGCACCGGACAGCACCGGCTCACCGCTCACGCGTCACCTCGTACAGGAGAATGGCCGCCGCGACGGCCACGTTGAGCGACTCGACGCCTGCGCGCGGCGCAAGCGGCACCGCGACCCGCCGCGCGGCGC
Source organism: Gemmatimonadales bacterium (assembly GCA_035700905.1). Lineage (GTDB taxonomy): Bacteria > Gemmatimonadota > Gemmatimonadetes > Gemmatimonadales > GWC2-71-9 > DASQPE01. Next base: position 13,715 of record DASSOD010000019.1, read on the forward strand.
GTCCCGCGAGCGCCGGCGGGATCCCCGCCCCCTCATTGCCCAGAATGAGCGCGATCGGCCGCGCGGACCGCGGCGTCGCTCCGACCGGGTCACCGTCCGCCGCCGCGGCCCACAGCTCGATCGAGCCCGCCGCCGCCCACGCGAGGAATGCCTCCTCCGTCCCCGCCAGCGCCGGGATCCGGAACGCCGCGCCCATGCTCGCCCGCACGACCTTGGGATTGTTGAGCTCCGCCGTGCCGGGGAGCGCGACCGCCCCCGCCGCGCCGAGCGCGAAGGCGGTCCGGAGGATGGTGCCGACATTTCCGGGATCCTGCACCCCCGCGAGCGCGACGACCGGGGCGCGGCCGGACGCGCGCAGGTCCTCCCAATCCCACTGGCGCGGCTGGATCACGGCGACGACGCCCTGCGGCGACTCGGTGTCCGCCAGCCGCTCGAGCGCGCCGTCGTCCATGACCTCGAGGCGCGCGCCGGCGCGCTCCAGCGCCGCCTTGAGCGCCCGCCCTCGCGCGGTAGCTTCGAGGGTCGGCGACACCGCCGCGCCCCGCACCGACACGCCCGCCGCGAGCGCCTCCTCCACCAGACGCACGCCCTCGGCGAGCGCGAGCCCGCGCCGGTCGCGGGCGCGCCGGCGGTGAAGGTCGCGGATCATCGTCTGCAAGGAGCTGGGCATGGCGTCGGTCGTCCTGCAGAGGACCACGTGAAGATCGCGCTCACGATCGCCGGATCGGACTCCGGCGGCGGCGCCGGCATCCAGGCCGATCTCAAGACCTTCCAGCAGTTCGGCGTGTTCGGCACCACGGTCGTGGTGGCGCTGACCGCGCAGAACACCCGCGGCGTGCGCGCGGTCGAGCCCGTGTCGCCGCACATGGTCGCGGCCCAGCTCGCCGCGCTCGCCGACGACCTCCCGCCGGACGCGCTCAAGACCGGGATGCTGGCCAACGCGGCGCTGGTGCGGCTCGTGGCCGGCACCATCCGCGCCACCGGCTGGGGTCCGCTGGTGGTGGACCCCGTGATGGTGTCCACATCCGGCGACCGGCTGCTCGCACCCGACGCCGAAGCGAGCGTGCGGGACCTGCTCCTGCCGCTCGCCGCGCTCGTCACGCCGAATCTGGACGAGGCCGCCGTGCTGGCTGGCGGCGAGGTGCGGGACGTCGCCGGCATGGAGCGGGCCGGCGCCGCGCTGGTCGAGCTCGGCGCCGCCGCCGCGCTCGTGAAGGGCGGCCACCTGCCGGGCGAGCGGCTCACCGACGTGCTGGTGACGCCCACCGGCGCACGCCGCTTCGAGCACAGACGCATCCCCACCGGCTCGACCCACGGCACGGGGTGTACGCTGTCCGCGGCGACCGCGGCCGGCCTCGCCCTCGGGCGGCCGCTCGAGATCGCCGTGGAGGACGCCCTCGAGTTCGTGCGGCGCGCGATGGCGGCCGCGCCCGGGCTGGGCGGCGGGCATGGGCCGCTCAACCATACGGTCCCCGCGCCCGAGCGCGACACCCGCTGAGCCGCACCCCGGAGCCCGCCGGCGCCGCCGGTCAACGGCGCCCGGCTCCCTCGTACGGCTCCATGTGAATCAGCGCGCCGCTCACCTCGGGCACCGCGTCGCGAATCGCCGACTTCACCATGCCGCTCAATACGTGAGCGTCTTCCAGCGGCATGCGGGGGTCGGCCTGCACGTGCAGGTCCACCCAGTATCCCATGCCGGCCTTGCGCACCTTGAGCTTCTCGATCGCGCATACGCCCCGTACGCCCAGCGCCGCCTCGCCGACCCGCGCCAGCAAGTCCTCGCCCGGCGCCCGGTCCATGAGGTCGTGCACGGCGGGGCGGAGCACGCCGATCCCGTTGTACACGATGATCCCGGCGGCGAGCAGCGCGGCCCAGTCGTCGGCCGACTCCCACCCGGGGCCGCCGGCGAGCGCGACGCTGATGCCGACGAAGGCCGCGAGCGACGTGATCGCGTCGCTGCGATGGTGCCATGCGTCCGCCTGCACGGCGGTGCTCCCCATGTCGGCGCCCACCCGCACCACCCGGCGGAAGAGCAGCTCCTTCACCAGCACCACGCCAACCAGCACCGCCAGCGTGAAGGGCCGGGGCGAGACATGCGGCGTGAGAATCTGGTGGACCGATTCCACGGAGATGGCGATCGCGGCCGCGAGCAGCAGCAACCCGACGATGGCGGCGGCAATCGGCTCCGCCTTGCCGTAGCCGAACGGGTACTCCTCGCTCGCCGCGCGGGTGGAGATCCGGAGCCC
>DASSOD010000020.1:0-3631 GCA_035700905.1 Gemmatimonadales bacterium
GCCAGGATCGTGACGCGCGCGGCCGCGAGGGCGGAGCCGTCCAGGTCGGGCGGCGCCGGCTCCGGCGCGGCGGCGGGACCCTTGCCGCCGGAGCAGGCAGCGAGCGAGAGGAGAAGCGAGACGAGCGCCGCGCGGCGCATGAGGACTCCGGGGTGAAGGCCCCGGAATCTATGCCGCCGCCGCGGCGCTCGCGCCGTCGTCCGCGGGGGACCTACCCCGTCTGGTGTACCCGTCGAAGAAGGCGCGCGCCTCCTCGAGGTGCGACGGCTGGATGAAGCCGGGTCCGAGCGCCTCACAGCCCGCGAGCGCGATCTCGGCGAGATCGGGGGCAATCGCGGCGATCGCGGCGTCCTGCAGCCCCAGTCGCCCGGCACGCTCGAGCAGGCCGAGGTCGGGCGGGGGGAGCAGATCGAGGGCGGCGCGGGCGGCGTGCGGCTCGTAAAGGAGCCCCGCCACGAAGGCGAGGGGCGCCGGGTACCACGCGGGGCTCACGGCGTCGCACGCCCTGAGTTCCACGTGGCCGCGCGGGCGCACCTCGGGAAAGAGCGTCGAGAGATGCGCCTCCCACTCGCCCCGCGTAATGTCCGCCCGGCGCAGCCATTCGCCAAACGGCAAGCAGCGGCCCCCGATTTCGGGCAGGAGAATGGCCGGCGCGCCGAGGGCGAAGTCGAGATAGGCCTCGACGGCGCGCCGGTCGGCGTAAGGGAGCCCGGTGCGGCGGGGGTCCAGCGTGCGCCAGCAGTGCGCCCGGAAGCTCCGGTGACCGCTCTCCCGACCCGCGTAGGCCGGCGAGTTGGCGAAGATGGCCGTGACCCACGGTGCCAGCGCGTTGAGCAGGCGCCAGCGCAGCCGCGGCTCGTCGTCGAAGTCGAAGCTCATCTGCAGGGCGGCGGTCTGCCGCATCATGCGTGCGCCGGAGGGGCCGATCCGCGCGAAGTGGTCCGCCATCCGGCGATAGCGCTCGCAGGAGAGCTGGAGTGGCGCGCGCTCCACCGGATTCAGCGGATCGATGCCGACCGCGAGCAGCGAGATCCCCTCGCCCGCGGCGGCGGCGCGGAGGGGCACGACGACCGCCCGCAGCCGATTGATCAGGTGTGAGAGCGATCGGACCGGCGGGCTCGCGTACTCGACCTGGCCGCCGGGCTCGAAGCTCACCGTGCCGCCGCCTCGCACGGCGAAGCAGGGAGCGCCCTTGGCGGTCCGCTGCTCGACCCAGCCCTGGCGCGGGCCGTAGCGGCGGAGGAGCGGGAGCACCGCCGGGCGCCCGTCCCCCCCATCGTCGAGGAGCGCGGGGCGGCCGGTGAGCGCGTCCAGCGCGAGCAGCTCCACTTCGGCGCCGACGCGCCGCGGCGTGAGCGTGGCGACCGGGGGCGGCGCGAATACCCGCTCGAGCAGGTCGGCCGCGAGCGCGCTGCGGGTGAGGCGGGTCATGCGGGCGCCCCCACCACGAGGGCGAACCGCCGCTCCGAATCGGTGCGCCAGCTCTCGAGCCGCAGTCCCGCGGCGGCGAACAGCTCGGCCAGGCTGGGAATGTCGTACTTGCAGCTGATCTCGGTGCGGAGCGTCTCGCCGCGTGCGAACCGCACCTCGCCCACCCCGGGGATCCGCACCGCCTGCCGCCGCGTGGAGACGAGGTGCATCTCGATGCGATGCGCGTCCGGCTCGTAGAACGCGCGGTGCTCGAACGCGTCGGGATCGAAGTCGGCGCCCAGCTCGCGGTTCAGGACCCGGAGCATGTTGCGGTTGAACTCGGCGGTGATGCCGCGGGCGTCGTTGTACGCCGCCTCGATCAGGCGCACGTCCTTCCGGAGGTCGGCGCCCATCAGGAAGCGGTCGCAGGGTCCGAGGCCGGCGCGCACGCGCGCGAGCAGGCGGATCGCGGCCGGCGGATAGAAGTTGCCGATGGTGCTGCCGAGGAACGCCACCAGCACCGGGCTGGGCAGGGCGGCCGGGAGATTCAATTCGGCGGAGATGTCGGCCACCGCCGGCGAGACGCGAAGCCCGGGATAGTCGCGCCGGAGCCGGACGGCGGTGTCCTGCAGGAAGCTCGCGCTCACGTCCACGGGCACGTAGACCTCGGCGGTGCCGGCGTCGCGCATCGCGTCGAGGATGACGTGAGTCTTCTCCGCGCTTCCCGCGCCCAGCTCGACCAGCGTGCGCGTGCCGAGCGCCGGGATCAGCGCCGGCATCCAGCGCTCGAGGAGCGCCCGCTCCGCGCGGGTCAGGTAGTACTCGGGAAGCCGGGTGATCTCCTCGAACAGCTCCGAGCCGCGGTGGTCGTAGAAGTACTTGGGCGGCAGCTCCTTTTGCGGGGCCGACAGCCCGTCCGTCACTTCGGCCAGCATCCGCGGATCGGCGACCCGCGGCGCGACGTTGGCGAGAGTCTTAGGCATCGCGAGCGCACCGGAAGCCGCTGAAGATCTGGCGGCGAATGGGGTAGTCCCAGTTGCGGAAGGTGTTGCGCACGGCGCCGGGGCGGGTGGCCCACGAGCCCCCGCGCAGCACCTTGTACTCCGTCCCGAAGAAGACCTCCGAGTACTCGGCGTACGGCCAGCTCTCGTACCCGGGCCAGCCCGCGAAGTCGCTCGAGGTCCATTCCCACACGTCGCCGATCATGCCGTAGCAGCCGATGGGCGAGAGATTGAGCGGGTAGGCCCCCACCGGCGCGGTGTCGAACGCGAGCTGATCGAGGTTGGCGTGCGCCGGCGTCGGCGCCTCGTCGCCCCAGGGGTAGCGACGCTTCCCGCCGCCGGCGGGATCCCACGACGCCGCGGCCTCCCACTCGAGCTCGCTCGGCAGGCGCTTGCCGGCGAAGCGGGCGTAGGCGTCCGCCTCCCAGTAGCAGACGTGGCAGACGGGCCGCGCGGGATCGACCGGGCGCACCAGGTCCATGGTGCGCGTGATCCACTCGCCCCCCTCGCGCGTCCAATGCCTGGGCGCGGACGCGCCCGTCTCCTCCACCCAGCGCCAGCCCTCGTCCGCCCAGAGCTCCCGGCGCCGGTAGCCGCCCGCCTCCACGAACGCGCGATACTCGCCGTTGGTCACGGGCGTGACGTCGATCCAGAACGGCGGCAACGCGACCGTGTGGCGGGGGCGCTCGTTGTCGTAGGCCTCGGTACGATCGTCGGTGCCGATCTCGATCGCGCCGCCGGGAAAGCGCACCATCGCGCCGGGAGCGGCGAGCGCGCGCCCGGCGGGCACCGGCCGACGCACGGCCGGTGAGTAGGGGGCGCCCTGCTTGAGCTGCAGCGTCTGCAGGATCGTCTCGTCGTGCTGGTACTCGTGCTGGAGCACCATGCGGTAGACGAACCCGCCGCGCACGAGCGCGGGCCCGCGCTCGAAGTCGGCCGCGGCCAGCCGCTCAAGCACCCGTGCGCGGATCTCGTCCATGGTGCGCGTGACGTCGGCCAGCCGAGGCAGCGCGAGGCCGCCGCGGGTGCGGCGGGGATGCTCGAACGGATTGTACAGCCCCGGCATCTCCACGAACTCGACCGGCCCGTCGAGGTTGCGCGTGAGCCAGAGCTCCTCGAAATGCGCGATGTGGCCCAGGTCCCAGAGGATCGGACTCATGAGCGGGTCGTGCTGCCGCGCGAGATCCGCGTCGGCGAGCGGGGCCACGAGGAGCAGCGTG
>DASSOD010000021.1:0-3822 GCA_035700905.1 Gemmatimonadales bacterium
AAGTAGAGGCGCGCGCCGACCGCGTGCGAGTATTCCCAGTGTCGCCGCAGCGCCTCCCAATGGTCCGGCAGCATCGTCCAGTTCCGGGTCGCCTGGTTTGCCGGGAAGGTGAACGAGAAGAACACCGCCAGACTGCGCGCGATGCACACCAGGGCGAGGGCCGTGAGGTAGAACTGCACCCGCCGGGCCCGCACCAGGTACGCGGCGATGCCCGTGGTCACCAGCGCCCCCACCACGGCAATGCCGAGCAGCGCCCATCCCCGGTAGATCTGCTGCACCGCGAGATACGGGTCCCGCGCCAGGTAAATCTTGTTGGGCAGCGCCAGCAGGTGCGCGAACCCCGCGGACATCGAGATCGCGGTGAGCATGACCGCGAGGAAACGCACGATCGTGAGCATCAGCTGGGCTCCTCCGCCGCCGCCTGCGCGCGCTTCGCCAGCAGCCGAAGCTCGGCGTCGTACACCCGGCGCAGGAACCGCGGCACGACGAGCCGCTCGAGCCAGCCGCGAACGCCCGGCCGGCGATACCGGGTCGCGATGGTCGTTCGGGAGCGCTCGCCGCTCCCGACCGGCTCGACCAGGAACTCCGTCTCCAGGCCGAGCTCAGGCGCCGTCTCCACCAGGCGGCGCCCCGGCTCGGGCTCGGTGATGTTGGCGCGGACCCGGCTCACCCGGCCGAACGCTCGCATCTCGAAGTTGATCCGCGTGCCCGCGCCGAAGCCGCCCGCCTCGACGGTCAGGCTGGGGAAGTACTCGGGCGGCAGGATGGACGGATGCCCGTGGTCGTAGTCGGCGATCAAGCGGTAGACGGTACCCGGCGGGGCGGGGATCACCGCGGACGACGATGCGAAAATCTCGGCCATGCCCGCGGGGTCCTCCGGGGCGATGACGGAGCGGCGGACGACGGTCCGCGCTTCATGCTCCGTCCTCACGGGCGACGCGGCGCGCCGGTCGGGGGTCCGGCGGCCCCACGCGGAGCTCCGCGGCCGCGGCGTCGGTCAGGGGACGCACCTTGAGGACGCGCTCCCGGCGGATCGACACCGTGCCGGGCTTCGCGCCGCGCGGCTTCGACACGAACCGCGCCTCGGTGCAGGAGACCGGAACGGTGCCGCCCGCCCGCGCCTTGCTGTGGTAGGCGGCGATCGCCGCGGCCTGCTCCTGCGCGGCGCGGCCGGGCGCCTCTCCCTCGGGCACCCGCAGCACCACGTGGCTTCCCGGAAGGCCGCGGACATGGAACCACAGGTCGTCGGGCCGAGCCAGCTTCACGCTCAGGAAGTCGTTCGCGGCGTCGGTCCGCCCGGCCAGCACCCGCCATCCGCCCGGCAGGGCGTACTCGACGATCCCGGGCAGCCTGCCGGGCTCGCCGTCGCGCTCGGTCACGCGCCCGCGAGCGGGCGAATCGCTTGCACGATCCACCTCAGCCTTGCGCCGCGACCAGCGCGGCCGCTGCCGCGGAGGTATGGACGGGAAGCACCTCGAAGTCCACCAGGTCCGCCCACGCCGCCATCCACTGGTCGAGCAGCGCGCGGTCGTCGCACTCCATCACTTGATAGCACCGCGCCAGGTCCTGCGTGACCCAGCTCGCCACGTAGGTGAGCCCGTCCGGCGCAAGCCGCCCCCGCTCGCGAAAGCGCCGGTACACCGGGCGCGGGTCCCCGCCGCGGAAATCCTCGATCACCATGTAGAGCATGTGCCGGTCCGCGATCAAGGGGAGCCCGCGCGGCTCTCTGCCGCGGGGGCGCCTGCCGCGCCCGCCACGTCACCCGGCCGGAGGCGGAGTCTCCCGCGCCATGACGTGGGCGTGCCGAGCGATGGACCGCCAGGCGCCGCCCTGGAGCTGCCAGACGTTGGTGTAGCGCCGTCGGGCGGTCGCGTCGTCGGGCGGGCCGGTCACCCGATCGTGCCCCATCACAACGACCACGTCGCCATGACGAACGACGAGCTCGATCTCGCACTCGTAGGTCTCGTGGCGGATCCGGCCCGCCTGGAGGAGGGCCAGCACCCGCGCCTTGTCCAGCACCTGGTTGAGCGGCGAGTTCACGACGAACCCGTCCGCCCAGAGGCGCTCGAGCGTCTCGACGTCGGCTTCGAGGAAGGCGGCGCGCGCCTGCTCCTCGAGCGCCCGAATCTCCTGCTCCCAGGCGGGAGCGCCCACCGCGTGCATCATCGGCCCCCTAATGCTCGGGGCCGACGCGCCGGGTGGCCTGCCCCTGCCCCTGCGCCAGCATCCGTTCGGCGAAATCGAGCCGCTCCTGCGCCTCGCTCAGCTCCTGACGCAGGTTGTTCATCTCGAGCTCCAGGTCCTGGAGGCGGGCTTCGCCGCCGAGGGCGGCGCGGCGCTGCCCCAGCCGTTGCGCCCAGACGGCGAGCAGGACCGCGAGCCCGACGTGCACCGTGGCATGCCACGGCTCGGCGGCGCGGGCGGCGAACCCCGCCCCGGCGATGTTGAGGGCGCTCAGGGCGATGGCGATCGGCTGCCAGATGGACGGTTTGAATGTCATGGCGCGATCCTCTCGATCAAGCCTGGCGGGAACGGCAGCGGCGGCGCGGTGACCGCGACGGGCATGCCCACTCGCACCGTCCCCCCACGCAGCACCCGCGCGAACCACCCGCGCCGGCCCTTGAGGGTGCGAAGGAACTCGTGGCCGTGCTCGGTTCCGACGTAGGGCAGCGAATAGAGCACGATGCACGGGTCGCAGGGCTTGCTGAGCTCGAGGCAGGCCTCGCCGACGCGGACCTGCGTGCCGATGCGGAGGGCCTCCGGGGGGAGCCCGGTCACGGTCAGGTTCTCGCCGAGGTCGCCGGCCCGCACGGGCCAGCCCTCCGCACGCAGGTCGGCCAGCGTCTCCTCGGCCAGAAGCAGCACCGCCTGGTCCGAATCCCCGCGCGCGGACTCCGTGCGCCAGCGATTGAAGTCGCCCTCGACACCCTCGGGTCCGATCGTGAGGCGCGGGACCGGTCGCTTCGGGATGCCGCGAGCCCGTCCTTCCTTCGGCTTCAGGTTGAGCTGGGCGATCCGGCCGATCACGGTAATCTCCCGACGAGGTGGGGGCGAGCGACCCACGAGCCAAACACCTACGCAACCGGCGCCCCGGCGGTTTTGCGGGCGACCGTCCTGGTCGCGCACAACTCCCGCCGAGCCGGCAGAGCGGCGCCGCGAGCGCAAATCGGGTACCACCGCCGGCAGCGCAACCTTGTACCAGGCATGGCTGCAGCGTCAAGCGGCAAGGCCGGCGCGGCTGCGCGCCGGGGCCGCGCCGGAGCTTGGACGCCCCGGCTACAGCCGCTCCGGCGGCAGCGGGACGCCCGCACGCGCGCAGCGCCACGTCAATGCTCCGTGCGCGGTGGCCAAAGCCCAGAATGCCGCCACCACGAGCCAAGGGGAAACGCTCGACGACAGCAGGGTGGCCACGGCGCCCCTCACGAGTCCCGCGCCCGAGCTGAGCGGGAGGAACACGAAGGCGCCGGGGAGCCCCCGCGCGAGGCTCCGGGTGCTCGTCGGCGACGCACGCCCCCGGCCCGCGATCCACGCGAGCAGCCGGGGGACGAGGGCGAGCAACGCCGAGGAAGAGGCCGGCATAGGCGGCGACGACCGCGGCTACCCCGGCGTCCCGCGGAACTGGGCCGGCGGGCCCGCCGCCCGTCACGCGCGCCTCCGGAGGAAAACGTGCGCCGCGCGCTCCCCTGCGACGAATCGCTCGCACTCGTAGCCCAGGTCGTTCATGTCGATGCCGCCGAAGAGGTGTTCTCCCGCGCCGAGGAAGATCGGCCGAACCGCGAGGTGAAGCTCGTCGATGAGTCGAGCGCGCAGGTACTGCCGAAT
>DASSOD010000022.1:0-10807 GCA_035700905.1 Gemmatimonadales bacterium
GGGCGAGCCGGCCTAGCGCTCGAGCGCGTAGAGCAGCACGTCGTCCAGGTCCTCCTCCCAGACGGTGCCGAGAAGCCGCATGCCGAGCTTCTGCGCGACGCGGATCGCCGCGTGGTTGTCGGGCGGCATGCTGGCGCAGACCCGCGCCACATCGGGATGCTCCAGCGCCCAGCGGACCAGCGCGCCCGCGGCTTCGGTGGCGAAGCCGCGGCGCTCGACCTTGGGGTAGGTCGCGTAGCCGATCATCACCGCGCCTTCGGCGTCGGGCCCTCCGCCGAAGCCCACCGATCCCACCGCCTCGCCGGTGTCCTTCCGCACCACCAGCCAGGTCCACCAGCCGAGCTCGTTCGGGTTGCTCCGCAGCCGGTCGCGCACCTGGGGCAGCACGTCCTCGGTGAGCGGGGGCGGCCGCACCGGCTCGGGGAAGCGCGCGCGGGTGAGCGTGGCGAGGCGCCCGCCGTGGCCGGCGAGCAGGGCGTCGATCGCCTCGGGGGTGAGCGGCAGCAGGCGCAGGCGCGGAGTCTCGAGCTCCATCGGGCTCCTAGGCCGGACGGCCCTTGAAGACGCGGAACAGGTAGTAGAGCGACGGCACCAGCACGATCGATCCGATCGCGAGCGCGGCCAGCACGAGGCGCAGCGTGACGGCCGGCGCCGCGGCCGACCGGTAGGTCAGGTCGGGCGGCAGCAGAAAAGGATACTGCGAGAGCGCCCACCCCCACAGGATGCAGGTCACCTGCGCCGCCGCGGCCAGCCTCGCCGCCGCCGCGCGCCGCCGCCAGATCGCCGCGAGCGCCGCGACCGCGAAGACGGCGGTGGCGAGGTGCACCGGGACGGCCCAGGCCGAGCCGAGGAGCCGGTTCCACACGAGCGGCGCGTCCTCGCGGGCGAGCACGAGCGCGAGCGCGGCCGCACCGAACGCGGCGACGCCCGCGCCCAACGCGCGGTGGCGGAAGTCCTCGCGCAGGGCGGGATCGTCCGCTTCCGCCATGAGGTAGACCGCCGCGAGGAAGGCGAACAGGACCAGGGTGAGGAGCCCCACCGCCAGCGGGAACGGCTGGAGCCAGGGCCGCACGAACACCTCGGCGAACCCCTCGCCCGCCGGCACCCGCACCGCGCCGGAGGCGATGGTGCCCACCGAGATGCCGAGCAGCACCGGCGTCCCGATGCTCGCGCCGGCGAAGATCCGCCCCCAGCGGCGCTGCACGTCGTCCCTCTGGCTGTCGTAGGTGCGGAAGGTGAACGCGGAGCCGCGGAGTACGATCCCGACCAGCATCAGCGAGAGCGGAATGTGGAGGCCGATGGAGAGCCGGGCGAACACTGCCGGAAAGCAGGTGAAGAGCAGCACGATCACGAGGATGAGCCAGACGTGGTTCGCCTCCCAGATGGGCCCGATCGCGTCGGCGACGAGCGCGCGCTGGCGGTCGCGGCGGGGGCCGCCGGCGAGGAGGTCCCACACCCCGCCGCCGAAGTCCGCCCCACCGAGCAGCACGTAGGCGTTGAGCGACGCCATTACGGCGGCGGCGAGCGCGGCGGCGAGCGCGGACTCAGGCACGCGCGGCCTCCTTCGCGGCGGCGGGGGCGGCCCACGCCTCGGCCGGGGGCGTCTCCAGGATCTGCCGCCGCATGAGCCAGACGACCGCGGCGGTGAGCGCCACGTAGAGCAGGGTGAAGAAGGTGAACGGCACGACGAGCCCCGGCATCGGGGTCACCGCGTCGGCCGTTCGCAGCACGCCCGCGATGATCCACGGCTGGCGCCCCACCTCGGTCACCATCCACCCCGCCTCGATCGCGAGGAATCCCATAGGCGTGCCCAGCGCGAGCGCCTGGAGCAGCCGGCGGTCGTCGGCCGGGTCGCGCCGGCGCCAGGCGAGCCACGCCGCCCGGAGCGAGACGAGCGCGAGGTAGGTGCCGAGCGCCACCATGACCTGGAACGAGAGGTGGACGAACGGCACGTTGGGCCAGTCGGCGCGCGGGACCTGGTCGAGCCCGCGCACCTCTGCGCGCGGGTCGCCGAACGCGAGGATCGAGAGCGCGTAGGGCACCTCGATGGCGAACGGGCTCTCCCCGCGGTCGGGATCGGGCCAGCCGCCGATGAGTAGCGGCGCGCCCGCCCGGGTCTCGAAGAGCGCCTCCATCGCGGCGAGCTTCGCCGGCTGGGTCCGGGCGACCATCTTGGCGCTCAGGTCGCCGGAGATCGGCTGCAGGATGGCCGCGGGCGCCCCGGCCACGAGCGCCACCGCGAGGGCGCGGCGGTGGAAGCGGTGGGCGGGGTCCCTGAGGAGCAGGAAGGCGTGGATGCCGGCGACGCCGAGCCCGGTGGCGGCGTAGGCGGCGAGCACCATGTGCAGCGTCTGGGTGAACGCGGCGGGATTCGCCATCGCGGCGAGCGGATGGACGTCCACCGGGCGGCCGTCCACCAGCCGGAAGCCGGCGGGCGCGTTCATCCACGCGCTGGCGATCACCACGAACACCGCGGATGCCGCGCCGCTCACCGCCACGAGGACGCCGGCCCAGAGGTGGGCGCGGGGCGAGATCCGCTTCCACCCGTAGAGGTACACGCCGAGGAAGATGGCCTCCACGAAGAAGGCGAAGCCCTCGAGCGAAAACGGCATCCCGATGATGGGCCCGGCGAACTCCATGAAGGTGGGCCAGAGGAGCCCGAGCTCGAAGGAGAGGATGGTGCCGGAGACGGCCCCCACCGCGAACATGATCGCGGTGCCCTTGGACCATCGCTTGGCCAGGTCGAGGTAGACGGGGTCACCGGTCCGGAGGTGGCGCCATTCGGCGACCACCATGAGGAGCGGCATGCCGATGCCGACGACGGCGAAGACGATGTGAAACGCGAGGGAGACGCCCATCTGCGAACGGGCGGCCAGGAGATCGTTCATCGGGCTCGAAGGGCTTTGCCGGGTAAGGTCAACGCGTGCCCTGCACGGCTCGCGCGTAGCGCTCGGCGGACCGCCGCACCGCGTCCTTGGCGCCGCTCAGGATGTTGCGGCCCCAGAACGCGCCGTAGAGCTGCTCGAACGCGAACGGCTCGACCGCGGCGGCGATGCGCTCCACCGTGCGCGCGTCGAGCGGAATGTAGTTGGGGTAGCTGTACATGAAGGTGACGGTGCGGCGGTCCTGATTCACGGCGATGACGTCGCCGGTGAGCAGCGCGCCGCGCCCCTCGGCGCCGCGGGCCCAGTGCAGCACCGTGCCGCCGGGGAAGTGGCCCCCGCAGCGGATCAGGGTGACGCCGTCCGCGAGCGCCAGCCGCTCGCCGCGCCAGGCGACCACGACGGGGTCGGGGCGCATGATCCACTCGCGGTCGGCCTCGTGCACGTACACCGGCACGTCGAACGCGCGGCCCCACTCCACCATGGTCGCGTAGTAGTGGGGGTGGGAGATCGCGACGGCGCGAATGCCGCCGGCGGCCTGGATCGCGGCCACCGTCGTGTCGTCGAGCAGCGGGATGCAATCCCAGAGGAGCGGAAACTCCGCGTCCCGCACCAGCAGCGCCCGCTGGCCAATGGCGAAGCTCGGCACCGTCCCGATGCCGCTCAGATCGGGCCACTTGGGGCGGAAGATGTTGTCGTGGGTGGCGCGCAGCTCGCCGAGCGTGGTCCAGTGCTGGCCGCTCCAGCCGACGAACTGGCGCTCGTCCTCGCAGATGGCGCAGTGCTCGGGCGGCAGCACCGTATCCGGGTACTGCACGCCGCAGGTGGAACAGAGGTACGCGGGCATGCCGGAAATAACGAACGGCCGGGGCGATCTGCAATCCGGGCTCAGGCCTCGCCACCCATCCCGTCGAGCAGCGCGCGGATGGTCTCCAGGCTGTCGGCCTCCTCGGGGCGCTTGTCGGTGCGCCAGCGCGCCATGCGCGGAAAGCGGACCGCGATGCCGGCATTGTGCCGCGAAGAGCGCTGGATGCCCTCGAACGCGAGCTCGAAGACCAGCTCCGGCCGCACCACGCGCACCGGCCCGAAGCGGTCGATCGTGTTGCGCCGCACGAACGCGTCCACCTGCCGGATCTCCTCGTCGGTGAGGCCGGAGTAGGCCTTCGCGAACGGCACCAGCCGATCGCCGTCCCAGACCCCGAAGGTGTAGTCGGTGAAGAGCCCCGCGCGGCGCCCGCTACCGGGCTGGGCGTAGATGAGCACCGCGTCCACCGTGAGCGGCGCCACCTTCCACTTCCACCAGTCGCCCCGCCGCCGCCCGACGCCGTACGCCGAGCTCCGGTGCTTGAGCATGAGCCCCTCGGCCCCCTTCCGCCGCGCGGCGAGGCGGGCGGTGGCGATCCCCGCCCAGCCGCTCGCCTCGACCCGCGGCGACAGAATGATGCGCCGGCCCGTGGGCAGGTCGTCGAGCAGCACGGCGAGGCGCGCTCGGCGCTCGGCGAGCGGATCGGGGCGGAGATCCTGGCCCGCGAGCTCCAGCAGGTCGAACGCGACCATCGCGATCGGCACGTCGCCCAGCAGCTTCCGGCCGAGCTGCTTGCGGCCGATGCGGCGCTGGAGCTGGGCGAACGGCATCGGCTGGCCGTTGCTCCAGGCGAGGAGCTCGCCGTCGAGCACGGTGCCGTCGGGGAGCAGCGCCGCCGTCTCCTCCACCTCCGGGAATCGTCCGTTCAGCAGCTCCTCGCCGCGCGACCAGATCCAGGTGCGCCCTCCGCGGCGCACGATCTGCGCGCGGATCCCGTCCCACTTCCACTCGACGATCCATTCGCCGAGCTCCCCCAGCGTCTTCGGCTCGGCCTCGAGCGGGTAGGCCAGGTAGAAGGGATACGGCCGGCTCAGGTCGGCGTCGCGCACGTCGGGCGCCGCGAGCCGGCGAAAGAACTCGGCGGTGGGCTCCCACGCCCCCATCAGCCGGTGCGCGATGACGCCGTCGGGCACGCCGGTCGCCTCGGCGAGCGCCCGCACGACGAGCTGCTGCGACGCGCCCACGCGGAAGCTCCCGGTGATGAGCTTGTTCCACACGAACCGCTCGCGCGCGCCCAGCCGGCGCCAGGCGTCCACCAGGATGGCGCGCTGCGCGCCGGGATCCTGGCCGCGGAGCGGGAGGAGCCGCTCCTCCACCCAGCGCCAGAGCGGCAGGTCGGTGGGCTCCCCGCGGTCGGGGAGGAGCAGCGTGATCACCTCGGCGAGATCGCCCACCGCGTGATGGCTCTCGTCGAAGAGCCACTCGGGAATGCCGGCCTCCTGGGCGGCCCAGGCGACGAGATCGCCGGACTTTACCAGACGCTTGGGGCGGCGGCCGGTGAGGAAGTGCACCGCCCAGGCGGCGTCGCGCGGCTCGGCGGACTCGAAGTAGCGCCGGAGCGCGGCGACCTTCTCGCTCGTGGCGGTGGTCTCGTCGAGCGCGGCGTAAAGCCGGGCGAAGTCCCTCATGCGGGCGGCTCGGGCGGCTCGGGGTCGTCCCGCTCGCCCTCGAACCGGGTGGCGACGGCGACCGCATCCTTGCCCCGTTCGCCCAGCCAGCGCGCCACCACCGACGCGAAGCCGTGGGTGACCCAGACGCGCTCCGCGCCGGTCGCCTCGACCGCGGCAAGGAGACCGGGCCAATCGGCGTGATCGGAGAGGGTGAAGCCGCGGTCCACCGCCATCCGGCGGCGGGCGCCGCGGACCCGCATCCACCCGGAGGCGAACGCGGTGGCCGCATCGCCGAAGCGCCGCGCCCAGGGCGAGCGATCCGCGAACGGGGGCGCGACCACGATGGCGCCCGCCCGCTCGGCGCGGGACACGCCCGCGCCCGCGTGGGTGGTGGACGGCAGCGCCACGCCGGCGGCGCGGTAGGCGGCGGTCATCCGCTCGACGGCGCCGTGGGTGAGAATCGGCCCGATGGAGGGATCGAGCCCCGCGAGGAGCCGCTGCGCCTTCCCCAGCGCGTAGCCGAAGAGCAGGGAGGCGCGGCCGGCCTCGTGGTTAGCGCGCCACCACGCGTTGATGTCGGCTTGCACCTCGTCCACCGACGGCCAGCGGTAGATCGGCAGCCCGAAGGTGGACTCGGTGACGAAGGTGTGGCACCGGAGGGCCTCGAACGCGGCGCAGGTGGGATCGGGGGCGACCTTGTAGTCGCCCGAGACGACCCAGACCTCGCCCCGGTGCTCCAGCCGCACCTGCGCCGAGCCGAGGATATGGCCCGCGGGATGGAGCGAGACGCGCACCGGGCCCATCGTCACGGGCTCGCCGTAGGGCACCCCGGTCACGTCCGCACCGGGATCGAGGCGCAGCAGGAGCACGGGCGCGCCGGCGTCGCTGGTGAGATAGCGCCCGCACCCGCGCACGGCGTGGTCCCCGTGCGCGTGGGTCACGACCGCGCGGCCCACCGGCGCCCACGGGTCCACGTGAAAGCCGCCCGCCTCGCAGTAGAGGCCGGCATCGGTGACGCGGAGGAGCGGCGCGGAGCGGGACATCGGTCGGAACGCGACTGCGGGCGGTCGGGTGCGGCTCGGGTCAGGGCGTGCGGCGCTCCGCGCTGCGGTCGAGGGCGGCCCACAGCTCGGCCAGGTTGCGGCGGTTCTGGCCGAAGTCGTACCGGCCGGCGCGGGAGGCGCTACGGGCGTAGATCACGGTGGAATCGTGCGAGGGGAGGAGCAGCAGATACACGTCATCCACGAACCGGAGGAAACGGGTGCGCCGGGTGGCCCAGATCACGCCGCTCCGGCCGGCCATCACCTCCCAGCGGGGCAGGGAGTCGATCGCGTCCACCACGGCGTGGGCGGTCTCGACCGGCGGCAGCGCGTAGGCATGGGGCCGGAGCGCCGGGTCGCGTGCGTCGTCGCTGGTGGCGGCGACGTTGGACGATCCGCCCCGCTCGAGCAGCGCGATCACCTCGTCGGGCCGGGGGAGATCCGCCGGCGGGGGTGCCGAACGGCAGCCGGCGACGGCCGCGAGCGCGCACGCCAGCACCGCGCCCCCACGGCCCGCCGCCGCTCGCGCGCTCACCGCTCCAGCACCCCGCACGCGATGCGGCCGCCGGAGTTGCCCGCGGGGTCCGTCATCATGTCGTCCGGCCCCGCATGCACCACGAGGGCGCGCCGCGCTCCCCCGATGCCGTCCGGCTTGAACAGCGCCGCGCCCAGCGTGATCGTGGTGTCCACCGCCCCGTTCGCGCCCGCGGTGATGTTGGGGAGGTCGCCCAGGTGCGGGCCCTCGGGATTCTGGAGTCCGTGCTTGCGGTTGGCCGGGTTGAGGTGCGGCCCGGCCGAGGTGAACGACGGAGGATCGCACGCGCCGTTCGCGTGGACGTGGAGCCCGTGCGGGCCGGGCGCGAGCCTCGACAGCTTGAGCACCAACACGCCGCCGAACTGGGTCTGGACGATGGACGCGGTGCCGACGGGCGCGCCGGCGGTGTCGATCATGGTCGCCGCGACCGACGGCTGCACTACCCGCGACTCGGACTTGGACCCGCCGCCGGCCGCGCATCCGACGAGCGCCGCGCCGCCCGCGGCCAGCAAGGCGGCGGCCGGTATGGAACGGGGAAAGAATCGGGTACCCATGGCTTCACTCCTCGGAAGCGAGCCGACCCTCACGCGCTGAACCAGAGCCGCACGGCGACGACCGCCATCAGCAGCGCGAACATCCGCGTGAGCATCGCCGCCCGCAGCTCCTGGTTGAGCAGCGCGCCCAGGTAGGCGCCGACGAAGAGCCCGCCGGCGACGAGCAGCGCCGCCTTGACGTTCATGTGGCCGTCGCGCCAGTAGACGATCGCACCCAACAAGCCCACCGGCAGCAGCAGCGCGCCCAGCGACGTGCCGGTCGCTTCCTTGATCGGCATGTGGGCCACGACCACGAGCGCGGGGACGATCAGGAGTCCCCCGCCGATCCCGAACAGCCCGGCCAGAATGCCCGCCGCGAAGCCGATGAAGAGGTAGGTGAGTGGCATCCTGAATCCTGGACGTGAAGGAGCCCGTAAGCTACACTCGACCCGCCTGCCCACGCATCGAGGAGCCTCCGTGCCTGCCATTCGACGTCCGATCCGCGCCGTGGGTCTCCTGGCGGCGCTTGGCGGCGCGTGCGCCGCGCCCGCCGGCTCGCCCCCGGCGGCCGTGCCCGCGTCGGGCACCCCGGCGGCGCGGATGACCCAGCTCGCGGACGAGATCTGGCGCGTGGTGCTGGACGACAATCCCACCTACGGCACGTTCCTCGGCCTTCCCGGCGCGCGGCACGACCGGTTGAACGACAACTCGCTCGCCGCCGCGCAACGGCAGGACTCCTTGACGGACGCCTGGCTCGAACGACTCGGCCAGATTCCGGCGGAGAGCCTGACGGGCCGCCCCGAGGCGGTGACCTACGGGGACGTGCGCGAGCTGCTCGAGGCGGGCCGGCAGTCGCGCGTCTGCCGCCAGGAGCTCATGCCGCTGAGCCAGCTCAGCGGCTGGCAGAACGCGTTCGCGTACCTGGCGCAGATCCAGCCGGTGGGCACGCCGGAGGCGCGCGCGGCGGCGCTCGCGCGGTGGCGCCGGATTCCGGCGTACCTCGACACCGAGATCGCGAACCTGCGCGAGGGCGTGCGCCTGGGGTACACCGTGCCCAAGGGGAACGTGCGCGTGATCCTGGAGCAGCTCGATCAGCTGCTCGCGGCGCCGGCCGCGGCGTCGCCTCTCGCGGCGCCCGCGCGGCGGGACTCCACGCCCGAGTTCCGGGCGGAGATGCTGCAGGTGGTGGAGCGGGAGATCAACCCGGCGATCCGCCGGTACCGGGACTACCTCGCCGGCAGCTACCTCCCCGCTGCGCGGGAGACGATCGCCGTCGGCGCCCTGCCCAACGGCGCGGCGTGCTACCGCGCGCTGGTCCGCACCTACGTCACCCTCGACCTCGAGCCGCGGGCCATTCACCAGCTCGGCCTGGAGCAGATGCGGCGGATCGAGGACGAGATGGGCGTCATCGAGCGGCGGACGTTCCATACGGCCGACGTGCACGGGCTGCTGCAGCGGCTGCGCACCGACTCCCAGTACACCTTCCGCACCCGCGAGGAGATGGTGGACGTCGCGACCCGCGCCATCGCCCGCGCCAAGGCGGCCGCGCCGCGGTGGTTCGGGCGCACGCCCACCGCCGACATGATCGTGGACCCGTGCCAGACGTTCGAGGAGAAGTCGGGCTGCCCGGGCTCGTACGTCCCCGCCGCGGAGGACGGCGGCCATCCCGCGCGCTACCGGATCAACCTCCGCGACCCCACGCACCAGCCCCGCGCGACCGCGGAGGCGACGGCGTTCCACGAGGGGATTCCGGGCCACCACTTCCAGCTCTCCCTGGCGCGGGAGCGGCCGGAGGCGCACCCGCTCACCCGGTTCGTGCCGTTGAGCGGATTCTCGGAGGGGTGGGGGCTCTACGCGGAGCAGCTCGCGGAGGAGATGGGCCTCTACAGCTCGGACCTCGACCGGATGGGGCGGCTCTCCAACGACGCGCTCCGCGCGGCCCGGCTCGTGGTGGACCCGGGGATGCACGTGCTCGGCTGGTCGCGCGAGCAGGCGATCGAGTACATGGCGGCGCACACGGCGGAGTCGCGGCAGGCGATCGAGTCGGAGGTGGACCGCTACATCATCTCGCCGGGCCAGGCGACGGCGTACATGGTGGGCCGCCTCGAGATCGAGCGCCTGCGGCAGGAGGCCGAGCGGCGCCTCGGCCGCGCCTTCGACATCCGCGCGTTCCACGACCGGGTGCTCGAGAACGGCTCGGTGCCGCTGCCGCTCCTGCGGGAGAACGTCGAGCGGTGGATCGCGGACGGCGGGGGCGGCGGGCCGGCGGTGGCGCAGTAGGCGGCCGCGTCAGAAATCCGCGCTCACCCGAGTGATCAGCGCCCGCCCCATTCCGGGATCGGGCGCATTCGTCTTGATGCGGCTCAGAAAATCGGCGTAGCGCTGGTTCAAGGCGTTCCGCAGCGTGAGATCGAACCGCACCGGCGTGCGCCCGGCACGCAGGCGGAAGCCGGCGCCGACTTGCAAGAGGGTGTAGCCGGCCGGGGTGAATCCGGCGCCGTCGAACGCCTGCGCGAAGAACGTCGCCTGCGCTGGGTCGAGGCGCGTCTGGCGCACGTGGCTCTCCGCGCCGAGAGAGACGTACGGTTCGGAAACCACGCGACCGGTCCGGCCACCCTCGACGCGCAGCTGGTACGTGGCGCGAAAGGGGGGGATGTCCGGAAGCGGACTGCCCGTGGTCGTGTTGTCGCCCCGCACGAAGTCGGCGGTACCGTGGAAGTGGAGATACGGGGTGGGGTGGTAGTCGAGCGTTGTCTCGAACCCGAGCAGCCGGGCATCGCCCTGCGTGATGTCGTACACCTGAAAGCCGGACGCCGGATCGCTCTCGCCGGGCACCGGCACGGCGTAGATGAAATCCTGGATGAAGTTGGCGAAGCCGCCGACCTCGAGCGCGAGATCGCCGCTCTGCACCCGTAGGGCGAGATCGGCATTGACCGATGTCTCGTTGCGCAAGGCCGGATTGCCGCGCTCGAACGCGACGGTGCCCTCGTGCACCCCGTTCGCGAAGAGCTCGAACGCGGATGGCGCGCGGAACCCCCGCCCGGCGTTCAACACCAAGGCAATCGACGGCGCCACTCGATAGAGCACGCCGGCATTGCCCGAAACCGAGCTGTACGACAGCGTCTGCGCCGCGACGCCGAGCCCGCTGTCCGGAGAGACGTCCAGGCGCCGGTAGTCGAAGCGGCCGCCGACCGAAAAGATCCACGGCCCCGACTCGAGCTGCTCGAAAGCGTACACCCCTACGTTGTTGGCGCGGTTATCGGGAATGAGGGTCTCCGCCCCGAACGTCCCGAACGTGGTCCGCCATCCCGACACGCCCACCACGCCGACGACGTTGCCGAA
>DASSOD010000023.1:0-5038 GCA_035700905.1 Gemmatimonadales bacterium
CAACCGCCTCCATCTCGTGGGCACCTACGGCGCCTTCGGCAGCGTCACGCGGGAGCGATACGAGGTGGTGGTCGAGGGCGCCGATGTGGCCCGGCCCGGCGCGGACACGGAGTGGCGGGAATACGAGTTTCGCGGCAAGCCGGGCGACGTGCGCCGCCGGCCGCCGCAGGTGGCGCCCTTCCACCTGCGGCTCGACTGGCTGATGTGGTTCGCGGCGCTCTCGCCGAGCTACGCGGGGGACTGGTTCCCGGCGTTCGTGCAGAAGCTGCTCGAGGGCGACCGCGCCACCCTTCGCTTGCTCCGGCGTAATCCCTTCCCGGATGCGCCGCCGGTCTGGATCCGCGCGCGCTATTACCACTACCGGTTCACCACGGGCGCCGAGCGCCGCGCCACGGGGGCGTGGTGGGTGCGCGAGCTGGCGGGGGACTACATGCGCCCGGCGTCGCTGGCCGCGAGGCGCGACTCCCGCGGGGCGCACGCGGGATGACCGCGGCTGCGGCGGAACCTGCCGATCCGTCCGGCGGCCGCGACCTGCCGCCGGAGGAGCTCCCCACCTACGTCCTCTCGCGCTGGCTCTTCCTCCGGCTGCTGGGGCTCGTCTACCTCATCGCGTTCGTCTCGCTCGCGGTGCAGCTACGCGGGCTGATCGGTGAGCACGGCATCCTGCCCGCCGGCCGCTTCCTCGACTGGGCGTACTCGATGTACCACGGCCAGGCGTACCGGTTGCTGCCGACCGTCTTCTGGCTCGGCGCAAGCGACGCCGCGCTCGTCGCGGTTGCCTGGACCGGCGCGGTCCTCGCCCTCCTGCTCGTGTTGGGCGTGGCGCCGCTCCTCGTGCTGGCGCTGCTCTGGGTGCTCTATCTCTCGTTGTCGGTGGTGGGGCAGGAGTTCCTGTCGTTCCAGTGGGACGCGTTGCTGCTCGAGGCGGGCCTGCTGTCGCTCCTCTGGGCTCCGGCGTCCTGGCTTACGCGGCGCCGGGTGCCGGCGCCCTCCGAGGTCGGCCGGCTGCTGCTCGTCTTCCTGCTGTTCAAGCTGATGTTCCTCTCCGGCGTCACCAAGCTCCTGAGCGGCGATCCGACGTGGCGCAATCTCACCGCGCTCGACTACCACTTCGAGACCCAGCCGCTCCCGCCGTGGACCGCCTGGTACGCCGACCACCTTCCCTCCGCGCTCCATCGCGCGGCGACCCTCGTCATGTTCGTGATCGAGCTCGGCGCGCCGTGGCTCGTCTTCGCCCGGCGCCGGCGCGTGCGCCATGCCGGCGTGGCGGCGCTCGCGTTCCTGCAGCTCGGCATCGCGGCGACCGGCAATTACGGCTTCTTCAACCTGCTCGCGCTCGTGCTCTGCATCCCCCTGTTGGACGACCGGCTGCTCGGCCGGGTGATTCCGCTGCGATTGGAGCGGGAGGAGAGGAAGTCGGGCGGCTTGCGCACCGCTCAGGCGGTGGTGGCCGCGGCGCTCATGGTCGTGAGCCTGCTCACCTTCGCGCGCGAGATCGCGTACACGCTGCCCGGCGGCAGGGGCCTGGGGTACCTCCCGCGATGGTCGGAGCGGATGCTGGCGTGGGTGGGGCCGTTCCGCACGATCAACGGCTACGGCCTCTTCCGGGTGATGACCACGGAGCGCCCCGAGCTCGTGATCGAGGGCAGCCGCGACGGCGTGGAGTGGCGGGCGTACGAGTTCCGCTGGAAGCCGGGCGACGTGGATCGGCGGCCCCGGTTCGTGGCCCCCTATCAGCCGCGACTCGATTGGCAGATGTGGTTTGCCGCGCTCGACCCGCTGGGCGGCTACGGTTGGCTGCAATCGCTGGGCGGCGCGCTGCGGAGGGGGACGCCGGAGGTGTTGGCGCTGCTGGGCAGGAATCCCTTCTCCGACGCGCCCCCGCGGTTCGTGCGGCTCACGCGATACATCTACCGCTTCAGCGGCGTCGAGCAGCGGCGGCGGACCGGCGCGTGGTGGGTGCGTGAGCCCGAGGGCCACCTTCCGCTCGGGCCATCGCCACCGGAGGCCGGCACCGCCGCCCGCTGACCGGCCTACTTCACCTCGATCCGCTTCATCATGCCATGGGCGAAGTGGGGCTTTCCGTCCTTCGCGTCGCCCATGAAGCAGAGGAGCGCGTAGTCTCCCGCAGGCAGGTCCACCTCCGCGTAGGCATCGGCGCCCGGCATGATCACGCTCACGCCGCCGTAGAGGTCACCCGGCGCGGGCCCAACCGGCTTCTCGCCCCAGTGGACGAAGTCCTCGGGGGTCTTCCCGGGCTTGAGGCGGACGATCGCGACCTCGTGCGGCTGCGGTCCCGCGTTCTCGACCTTGATCACGTGCTTTCCCGCCGTGAGCGGTGCCGAGAGCTGGAAGTCGTAGTCCACGAGCTTCATGGTGAGGTCCGCGGCTGGCGGCACCTTCGCCGGACCGCTGGCGGCGGTCACGGTGAGGGGGCGGATCATGCCCTTCATCACGTGCGGCATCCCGTCCGCCGCCGGCACGAAGCAGATCATGACGTAGTTGCCGGGCTCGAGCGGGACCGTGGCGCTGGCCGTGCCACCCGCGTCGGGCGGATTGGGGCCGCCGGCGAACGCCGCCCACTTGGGCGGAGGCCCGCCGGCCTTGAGCGCGGCGATGAAGTCGGCCGCCGTCTTGCCCTCGCTCAACTTGATGAGCTGGATGTGGTGCAGCGAGGGGCCGTCGTTCACCAGGCGGAAGGTGGTGAGACCCGCCGGGACCTCTTTGGGTGCGTCGAAGGCGAAGTCGCGCGCGGTCACG
This sequence comes from Gemmatimonadales bacterium, assembly GCA_035700905.1. Taxonomy (GTDB): domain Bacteria; phylum Gemmatimonadota; class Gemmatimonadetes; order Gemmatimonadales; family GWC2-71-9; genus DASQPE01. The sequence continues at coordinate 2,761 of DASSOD010000023.1, forward strand.
GTGACGACGGTGGGTGCGGCCCCGGCGCCCGCCGCCGCGCCCGCGGCAGCCCCGGCGCCGGGCACGGCGGACTGGGCGGCCGCGGCCCCGGGCCGGTCGGCCGAGCGACACCCGGCGAGCACTAGCGCCGCCGAGGCGACGATCGCGCCACGCGAGAGTGCGGTACTGAGCATGAACCCTCCAAAAGGGATTCGATCGAGTGAGACTTGGAGCGCCCTACCATGCCGCCGCGTACGCCGCTGGTCAAGGTGGAACTGGCCGGCCGCGCCGGGCGCTCGCGTTGCCCGCGGAGCCGCATGGGTGATGCCCGTCATGGCTTTAGGTGCCAGCGCGACACAGGGTTGACGCATGTCGGCCGCCACCTCCGGCGGCCGGAGCTGCTCGCGCCGCCGGGGTCGAATGTCCGCCACGCTCCACCGCTGGTCTCGCCGACTGGGCCTCGTCGCCACCGGGGTCCTCACGCTCGTCGTCGCGGTGCTCGCGCTGCTCCAGCTCCCGCCGGTCGCGACCTGGGTGGCACGCCACCTGATCCCGCTCCTTCCCCTCAATCCGGGGTACCGGCTCGAGGTCGGGCGGGTGAGCGGCGACTGGATCCACGGCCTCGAGTTTCAGGACGTGCGGCTGCTCCACCGGGGTCGCGAGCTGGCCCGGGCGGAACGGCTCGAGCTCGGCTACGACCCGAGGCGCCTGACCGGCGAGACCACGCGCCTCGAGGAGCTGGTCCTGGAGCACGCGGTTCTGCGCGCGCATCGCGAGGGCGGCCGCTGGGATCTCGCCAACGCGCTCCACCGCTCGACCGACACCTCGGCTGCGGGCCCGTCCCGCGCGTTCGCGGTGGACCGGGTCGCTCTCCGCGGCATCCAGCTCGCGGCCCAATTCTCCCCCGATTCCGTGCTGCGGGTGCGGAGCATGACCCTCCTGGGCCGCGGGCTCCGGCTGGGCGAGCACGTCCTGCTCACGATCCAGGAGCTGACCGGTGCCGTGTCACCGCCGGGCACGGCGCGGTTCTTCTCGGTGGCCACGCGCGGTACGCTCACCCGCGAAGCCGTCCGGCTCGACCCCATCCGGGTTCAGACCGAGGAGACGGACGTCGCCGCGAGCGTGGTTCTCCCCTACGATCTCGCCGAGCCCGGCCAGGCGGACCGGCTCCGGCTCGTGGTCCGCGCCCATCCGCTCGCGATGGCGGACCTCGCCGCGGTCGTGCCGGCCGTGACCCCCCGGGGCGAGCTGCGGCTCGATGCGACCGCGCGCGGCGAGGGGCGCCTGATCGTGGCCCACCTCGCCGCGCGGCTGGGCGGGGCGACCGTCCGCCTGGGCGGCGACGTGACCCTCGAGCGCGGCCGGCCGGTCCGCTATCGCGCCCGAGGGGAGGTGGCCCGGCTCGACCCCGCCGGATGGCTGCGCGCCGCGCCGGCCGGCGACCTGAACGGGGCGCTCACGGCCGACGTGCGCGGCGCCACTCTCCGGGAGAGCAGCGGCGAGCTCGCGGTCCGGCTCTCGGGCTCGCGGGTGGGCGCCCGGGCGCTCCGCCGCCTCGACTTCCGTGCCGAGCTCGACAGCGGGCGCGCCGATGTCGCGCTGAGCGGCGCGGTTGGAGAGAGCTCGCTGCGGGCTACGGGCTGGATTCGCCCATTCGAGTCCGCGCCGTCCTACCGTCTGGCGGGGAACGCGCTCCGCCTCCCCGGCACCGACGCACTGGTGCGCGCCTTGGCCGGGAGCGATGGGAGCCCGTCGCTGGACGCGCGCTTCCGGATCGCGGGCGCCGGTCTCTCGCCCCGCGCGGCCCACGCCTCCGGCGGGGTGCAGCTCGCGGCTGTGCGGCGCGACGGGAGCAGGACTCCCCTCGGGCGCAGCAGCTTCGCGGTGGCGGCCGGCCGCATCGAGGCCCGCCCCGAGCTGCTGGCGGGCGGCGGCCGGATCTCCGCCCTCGCGACGGCGCGGCTGGGCGACCCGCTGCGGTACCGGATCCGCCGCGGCGCGATCGCCGGGGTGGACCTCGGGGGGATGCTCGGTGACACGGTCTCGGCCCCGGTGAACGGCCGCTTTTCGCTCACCGGGCGGGGCACGGCGCCGGCCGCGGCGGTCGTGCGTGCGCGGGTGGAGCTCGATTCGCTGCGCTACGGCACGCGCCGGCTTGACGGCCTCGCGGCGACGCTCCGGCTCGCCGGCGGGACGGCGCGCGCGGACCTTCACGCCACGCTGCAGGGCGGCAGCATCGCGCTCGACGCGCGTGCGCGCCCATTCGACTCGATCCCCTCGTTCGCCGTCCGGCGGGCGA
>DASSOD010000024.1:0-15587 GCA_035700905.1 Gemmatimonadales bacterium
GCCCGGGCCGCGCGTCGGCCACCGCGCGCAGATCGGCGCGCCACTCGCGCGCGTCGGGTGCGTTCGCCACGAGGAGCGGCGGGGCGCCGAGCGCGTCCTGGAGCACGGCGACGAGGCGGTCGAGAATCCGCGCGCCGCATACGACCTCCAGCCCCTTCGGCCTGCCGCCGAATCGCGTCGCCCCGCCGCCGGCCAGGATGGCGCCGCGCACCACGCCCGGCGCGGTGCCCGGCGGCCCGCCGGTCACGCCGCGCCGCCCGCGGCGGCGCCGGGCTCCTCCGGGGCGGCCGCGGGGCCCGTCCCGCCGCCCGGCGTCCAGATCTGCGGCTCGCCGCTCACCGCCCGGCCCACCAGCGTCATGCCGCTCCGCCGCGCGATCTCCACCGCGAGCGTGGACGGCACCGACGGCGTCGCGATCCACGCGATGCCGGCCCGCGCCGCCTTGAACGCGAGCTCCGCCGAGATGCGTCCGGTGACGAGGAGCCCCAGCCCGGCGATCCTCCGCCGCGCGAGCAGCGCGCCGCCGATCGCCTTGTCCACCGCGTTGTGGCGGCCGATGTCCTCCGCGTGCGCGAGCAGCTCCTGCCCGTCCACCAGCGCCGCGGCGTGGATCCCGCCGGTGTCCTTGTATCGCTCGCCGCGCGCGAAGAGCTGCTTGAAGAGGGCGCGAAGCTGGTCGGGCGCGGGCGGCGCGCCCCGCGCCGCGCCGGGCGCGACGGTCGCGGGATCGGCGAGGTAGGTGGCGACGGCCCCGCAGCCCGAGGCGAGCACCGGCCGCCGCGCCTCCGCGCGCACCGCCTCGGCCTTCGCCGCGGGCACCTCGGCCCAGAAGCCGAGATCGGTGGCGCAGGGGCGGAGCCGCACCTCCTCGAGCGCGTCCACGTAGCCCTCGCCGTGCAGCCAGCCGATCGCGAGCTCCTCCAGCTGGTCCGGGGTGCACATCCAGGTGACGGCCGGCCGCCCGTTCACCTCCAGCCACACCGGCGTCTCCTCCACCGCCGCGTGCGCCGACATCCGGCCGCCCCGCTTGGCGGGGCGCGCGAGCTCAGGGGAGTCCGGTGCAGTCGGCATGGAGCGTGGGATCCTCGCTCACGCGCACCCGCTCGAGCCGCGTGCCGGCCGGCAGCCGGGCCGCGATGCGGGCGAAGAAATGCGCGGCGAGCGCCTCGCAGGTGGGCAGCGTCGCGGCGAAGGCCGGATGCTCGCGGTTGAGATACTTGCCCTCGCACGGTGCGACCACCTCGTCGCGCAGGATGCGATCGAGCGCGGGGAGGTCCACGATGAGGTCGGGCGGGGCGTCGGGCGCGCCGCGCACCGTCACCGCACAGGTGTAGTCGTGGCCGTGGCCCGGCTCCTCGGAGAGCGGCCCGAACGCGGCGCGGTTCCGCTCGGGCGACCACTCGGGCCGGTAGAGCCGGTGGCGGGCGAAGAAGCTCACGGAGCGGGTGAGCGTGAGACCCATGGCCTGCGGCTCAGAACGTGTAACCGATGCCCGCCTCGTACCAGGGCGAGAGCACCCATTCGGACTCGCGCCCGTCGGGCAGCACGGCCGGCGTGCCGGTTCGGAAGCTAAGGGGATAATTGATCTTCCAGAAGGCGGCGCGGATCGCCCCGCGGAGATGCAGCCGCTCGCCCAGAAAGAGGCGGAGCCCCGCGTTGGGCGAGAAGAGAAACCGGTTGCCGAAGTTGTAGCCGCTCGTGTCCACGGTCTGACGGGTGGCGAAGGCGAACCCGCCCGAGAGCGCGGCGAACGGCGCGAACCCGTGCCAGCTCTTGCTGCCCGTGAGATTGAGCTGGATGTTGATCTGCGCAAACGTCACCGGCTGGTCGATCGTGCCGCGGACGCGGCTCGCCTCGGGCTGCGTCGGGTCGATGTGCAGCCGCTCCAGCCAGCCGTGCGACACCTCGGCCCCGAACTGGAGCGGGTTGCCGGCGCGGAAATCGAACCGCAGGCCCAGCGTGTAGCCGCTGTTGGGCCCCACCCCGACGGAGCCGCCGCTGCCGCCGAAATACCCGCCGACCGCGGTGAAGCTGCTCCCCTTGGCGATGTCGTGGTACGGCGAGCCGCCGGGCGGGTGGCCCACCTGCGCGGCGAGCGCGCACGGGAGCCCGGCGCCGAGCGCCGCCGCGAGCACGAGTCCTTTCATCGGGTCAGCACTCCTGCAGGTCGCGGCCGGTCATCTCGTCGGGCGGCTCGATGCCGAGCAGGCCGAGCACCGTGGGGGCGACGTCGCAGAGGGCGCCGCCCCCGCGGAGCGACGCGCATTCGCCCCGCACCGCCACGAGCGGCACGGGGTTGGTCGTGTGCGCGGTGTGCACCCCGCCGGTGGCGGGGTCGATCATCGTCTCGCAGTTCCCGTGATCGGCCGTGATCAGCACGCTGGCCTCCACCTTCTCCGCGGTGGCGAGCACCCGCCCCAGGCACTGGTCCACCGTCTCCACCGCCTTCACCACCGCGGGCAGCACGCCGGTGTGCCCCACCATGTCGGCGTTGGCGTAGTTGCAGAGCAGGAACTCGTGCCGCCGGGACTCGAGCGTGCGGCAGAGCGCGTCGGTGATGCCGAACGCGCTCATCTCCGGGGCGAGGTCGTACGTCGCCACCCGCTGCGACGGGATCAGGCAGCGCTCCTCGCCCGGATACGGCGGCTCGAAGCCGCCGTTGAAGAAGTAGGTGACGTGCGGGTACTTCTCGGTCTCCGCGGTGCGGAACTGCGTCATGCCGCGGTCGGCGAGCACTTCCGCGAGAATGTGGGCCAGCGTGAACGGGGGAAACGCCTGCGGGATCGGGAAGGTCTGATCGTACTGCGTCATGGTGACGCAACGGAGCGGCGGGCGGTCGCTGACGTCGAAGCCCTCGAACTCGTCGAGCGCGAGCGCCGCCACGATCTGCCGCATCCGGTCGCTCCGGTAGTTGAAGAAGAAGACGCCGTCGCCCTCGCGCACCCGCGCCACCGGCTCGCCGTCGCGCACGTGGATGAGGGGGTGCAGAAACTCGTCGGTCTCGCCGCGCTGGTAGGCCGCCTGCACCCCCAGCACGGGGTGGGTGATGCGCTCGCCCGTACCGTGCACGATCGCGTCGTACGCCACCTTGGTGCGCTCCCAGCGGCGGTCGCGGTCCATCCCGTAGTAGCGGCCGGCGAGCGTGGCCACGTCCACCCGCGTTCCGGCGATGCGCCGCATGTCCTGCAGCAGCGTGCGCACGACCTCCGCGCCCAGGGTGGGCGGCGCGTCCCGGCCGTCGAGGAAGCCGTGGATCGCGATGAAGGGCACGCGATGGCGCACGCCCAGCTCGATGGACGCGAGCAGGTGCCGGTCGAGCGCGTGCACGCCGCCCGGCCCGAGCAGGCCGACGAGGTGGAGCGTGCCGCCGGTCTGGCGCAGGTACGCGCAGAGCTCCACCAGCGCCGGAATCTGATAGAAGGCGCCGGACTTGATGCTCTGCGAGATGCGCACGATGTCCTGCGGCACGACGCGGCCCGCGCCGAGGTTGAGGTGGCCCACCTCGCTGTTGCCCATCTGCCCCGCGGGGAGCCCGACCGCGAGCCCGCTCGCCTGGAGGAGCGTGCGCGGGCCGCCGTCCCACAGTCGGTGCCACACCGGCGTGCGCCCCAGCTCGATCGCGTTGCCCTCGCGTGCCTCGCGGTAGCCCCAGCCGTCGAGCACGACGAGCAATACGGGCCGACGGCGCGTGCTTCCGTTTGACATGGGTCTCCGCGTGTTGCTACAATGCGCGACGGTGACTCAAGCGCCGCAATCTAGTCCCGCCCTCCGCCGGCTACCAGCCTGCGCGCGCGCGCGCGCGCCTCGCCTCGCGCTCTGGTGCGCGCTCTCGCTCGCGCTCGCCGCCGCGCCGCTCGGGGCGCAGGCCAAGCGCACCTCGAGCGAGGAGATCGTGGTGCGCCGCGGCGTGGACGGCGTCGAGCTCGCGACCGTGCCGCCGGGCGCGGCGCTCCGCGTCGGCAAGTCGGCCGGCCGCTGGACCGAGGTCACGCTCGACGGCTGGATCATCGCCGGCTCGGTGGCGCCGACCCGCCGCGAGGGGTTCGATCTCATCGTCTCCGCCGACGCCGGCGAGAACCTGCGCGACGCGCCCAGGGGCGACATCGTGGCGCGGCTCAACAAGGGCGTGCTCCTGCGCCGGATCGGCACCCGCCGCGGCTGGGTGCACGTGCGCCGGGCCGGGTGGGTGCGCGAGGCGCGCGCGCCCGAGACGGCCCGCGCCAAGGGGACCAGCCGCCCGCGGGAGACCGCGGCCGCCAAGACGCCGCCCGCGCCGTCGTCACCGGACCGTCCCGCCCCGCGTGATGCCCGTCCCGCCGCGCGCGCCGAGCCCTCGCTCGGCGGCCCGGTCGAGTCCGCCGCACTCCCGGACCAGGGCACGCCGCCGCCGCAGGCGCGCGCGAGGTCGGCGCGCCCAGCGCCGGGCGCTTCGGCGCCCCAGTCCCCGGCGCCGGGCGCGCCCGCGGCGGGCGCGCCGAACGTCGAGGTGGCGCGCGCCGCGGACCTCTACACCCAGCCCGGCGCCGGGCAGCTCGGCTCGGTGGCGCCCGGCGCCACCGGCCAGGTGCTCGCGCGCTCGGGCGACTGGGTGCGGGTCCGGCTGGAAGGCTGGGTCCGCGACGCCGACCTCAAGCCCGCCGCGGACGGCGCCCTGGTGGGCGTGACCGCCGCCGAGGTGCGCGCCGATCCCGACCGCTACGTGGGCCAAACGGTCGAATGGCGGCTGCAGTTCATCTCGCTCCAGACCGCGGACGAGCTGCGCACCGAGCTCCCCGCCGGGCAGCCGTTCCTGCTCACCCGCGGGCCGCTCCCCGAGCCCGGATTCGTCTACGTGGCGATCGCGCGGGACCGGGCCGCCGCGTTCAAGGCCGTGCCGGCGCTGCAGGAGCTGACCGTCCGGGTGAGGATCAAGGCGGCCCGGAGCCGGTATCTCGCCACCCCCATCGTCGAGCTCGACTCGGTGGTAAGCGGGATGCCCGGGCAGTAGTTTTCCCGAATGAACGATCTCCTCCGGGAACGGATCCTCCGTGCGCTCGACACCCTGAGCGACGAGCGCGCCTATCAGGTTCTGGACTACGCGGAGTTCCTGGCCAGCAAGTACGCGGAACGGGCGCGGCCCGCGGGCATCTTCGCCCGGCTCACCGAGCGGGTCGAGGACACGATGCGGGCCGGCCGCCTCCCGATCGGGGCGATCACCGGTACGATGGGGTTGGTGGACGGCGCGGCCAAGGTGATGCGCGGGCTCGCCGCCGCCGGCCAGGCGGTGGTCGAGGAGGCGGTGCGCACCGCCGAAGGCCGGGGCGAGCCCCCGCCGGCGCGGCCCCCGGCCGTGCCGCCGCCGCGCCCGCGCTCCGAGGACGGTTGATCCCCCGCAGGTAGGCGTCACCCTTCAACTCCAACAACCCATGGCCGCACCGGCTGAAGCGCTACCAGACGCGAAGTCCGGCGAGACCCAGTTCGTGCGCGGCATCGGGCCGCTCGCCGCCGTCTCCCTCGTCGTCGGCTCGATGATCGGCTCGGGCATCTTCATCGTCTCGGCGGACATCAGCCGGCAGGTGTCGGCGTACGGGCCGGCCGGCCTCCTGCTCGCGTGGGCCGCGACGGGCGTGATCACGATCATCGGCGCGCTGGCCTACGCCGAGCTCGCCGCGATGATGCCCAACGCCGGCGGGCAATACGTCTTCCTCCGGGAAGGGCTGTCGCCGCTCGCGGGCTTCCTCTACGGGTGGACGCTCTTTGCCGTGATCCAGAGCGGCACCATCGCCGCCGTCGCGGTCGCCTTCGGCCGCTTCCTCGGCGTGCTGGTCCCGAGCCTCACGCCCGAGGTGTTCCTCCCGCTCGGCTCGTTCCGCATGCCCGGCGCGAGCGGCGCCGTGCAGCTCGGGCTCTCGCCCCAGCGGGTCGTCGCGATCGCCATGGTGGCCCTGCTCACCGCGGTGAACATCCGCGGCGTGCGCCTGGGCGCCGCGATCCAGAGCGGCTTCACCATCGCCAAGGTCGGCGCCCTCGCCGGCCTCATCCTGCTCGGCCTCACCGTGTTCCGGCGGCCCGAGGTGTCGGCCGCGAACTTCGGGACGTTCTGGGGGACGGGGGACTGGTCCCTCCTCGTGCTCCCCGTCGTGGGCGCCGCGATGGTCGGCTCGCTCTTCTCGAGCGACGCGTGGAACAACGTCACCTTCGCCGCCGCCGAGGTGCGCGAGCCCCGCAAGAACCTGCCGCTCGCGCTCGCCCTGGGCACCGCCCTCGTGAGCCTGCTCTACCTGCTGGCGAACCTCTCCTACCTCAGCGTGCTCCCCTTCGCCGGCGACCCGAACGGCGGCGACGCGCTGGCGCGCGGAATCCAGTACGCGACCCAGGACCGGGTCGGCACCGCGGCGATGGAGGTGATGCTCGGCGCGGCGGGCGCGAGCATCATGGCCGTCGCCATCCTGGTCTCCACCTTCGGCTGCAACAACGGGCTCATCCTGGCGGGCGCGCGCGTCTACTACGCGATGGCGCGCGACAAGCTCTTCTTCCGGCGCGCGGGGCGGCTGCATCCCGAGTACCGCACCCCGGCGTTCGGGCTGGTCACCCAGGCCATCTGGACCATGGTGCTCTGCATCAGCGGCACCTACGCCGAGCTGCTCAACTACGTCATCTTCGCCGCGCTCATCTTCTACCTGCTCACCGCGGTGGCGCTCTTCCGGCTTCGCCGGCTGCGGCCCGATCTCCCGCGCCCGGTGCGGGCCTTCGGCTATCCGGTGCTGCCCGCGCTCTACATCGCGGCCATGGCGTTCCTGCTGGTCGTGCTGCTGGTGGACCCGAAGCAGCGGCTCTACTCCGGGCTCGGCCTCGCCATCGTGCTCCTGGGCGTGCCGGTGTACTGGCTCTGGCGACGGCTGGAGGCGTGAAGCGGCTGGCTCGAGGGGTGACGCCGGTCGCGCTCGCCGCGACCGCGCTCGCCGCGACCGCGCCGGGCGCGCTCTTCGCGCAGGCCGTCGGCGGCGTGGCCGGGAGGGTGGCCGCGGCGCCCTCCGGCGCGCCGCTCGAGGGCGTTCGCGTCACCGTCGTCGGCACGGCGCGCGCCGCCGTCACCGACCCGCGCGGCGAGTACCGGATCGCCGGGCTGCCGGCCGGCGCATACGAGATTACGGCCACCCTGATCGGCCGCGAGCCCGCCCGCCGCGCCGCCGCCGTCCGCGCGGGAGAGGTCGCCACCGTCGACTTCAGCCTGCGCGACGGCTCGCTCCTCCTGTCGGACGTCGTGGTCACCGCGACCCGCGGCCTCGAGCCCGCGAAGAACGTGGCGGCCACGGTCCACGTGCTCCCGCGAGCGGCCATCGCCACCAGCCCGGCCCGCACCACCGACGACCTGCTGCGCGAGATGCCCGGGGTGGAGCTGCCCCGCACCTCGAGCGCCGTGTCGGGCCCGGAGGAGATCGTCTCCATCCGCGGCGCGGACGAAGGCCGCACCCTGGTGCTCCTGGACGGCGTTCCCCTCAACGACCCGTGGGGCGAGTGGATCCAGTGGAACCGCGCGCCCCGGTTTCAGCTCGACCGGGTCGAGGTGCTCGAGGGCGGCGGCTCGAGCCTGTACGGCAACTACGCGATGGGCGGCGTGATCTCGCTCGTCAGCAAGCCCATCGTCTCGCGCGGCTACCATCTGTTGGCCGGCGGCGGCAGCCGCAGCGCCGCCGACGCCTCGCTCTACGGCAGCACCGTGCTGGGGCGGCTCGGCGTCTCGCTCGGCGGCGACTACGGGCGGGGCGGCGGATATACGCTGCTCCGCCCCGACCAGCGGGGCCCGGTTGACCGGCCGAGCACCGTCGCGCGGGGGAACGTCAACGCCCGGGCCGAGTACGCGCTGCGCGGCGGCTCGAGCGTTTTCGCGAGCGGAGGCTACTTCGGCGACGACCGCAGCCTGGGCACCCCGCTCTCCGAGCCGAACCAGCGCCACATCTGGAGCGGGATGGCCGGCGCCACGCTCGCGTCGGTGCTGACCGGCACCCTCGAGCTGCGCGGCTTCGGTCAGGACCAGCACTACGAGAGCCGCGCCTCGCGGGTGAGCGCCGACCGGGCCAGCGAAGCCCTGCTCGTGGCGCAGCGCATCCCGAGCCACGACCTGGGCGGCTCGGTGCGCTGGTCCCGCGCCGCGGGCGTCCTGGAGACGGTGGCCGTGGGGGGCGATTTCCGGCACATGGTCGGCCGGCTGGACGAGGACGTGTACAGCGGCGGGGTCGTGAGCGGCACCCGCACCGCGGGCGGCACGCAGGAGGTGGGCGGCGCGTACCTCCAGGCCGTGCTCGGACCGATCGACCGGCTCCGGATCGAGGCGAGCCTCCGCTTCGACGCCTGGCGGAGCCACGGCGGCTCCCGGGTGGATGCCACCACGGACCCGGCGACGGTCACGACGTACCCGGACAAGAGCAACTCGGCGTTCGCCCCGCGGATCGGGGTGCGCTACGCGCTGTCGCCCTCGCTCACCGTGCGGAGCTCGTTCTATCGCGCGTTCCGCGCGCCGACGCTCTCCGAGGAGTACCGCACCTTCTTCGCCGGCCCCAACACATTCATGGGGAACCCGGCCCTCACCCCGGAGTACCTGACCGGGGTGGACCTGGGCCTCGACTGGCAGCCCGTGCCGGAGATCGAGCTCCGCGCGACCGCGTTCCTCAACGACTACAAGGACCTGGACGACTTCACCTTCCTCGCGCCCGGCCCGACGCCGGGGAGCGCCATCCTCCAGCGCCAGAACGTCGGCGCCGCCAGGAGCCGCGGGATCGAGGGGGAGGTCGCCGTGCGCCCGGTCCGGGAGGTGACCCTCGCCGCGAGCTACAACTACGACCATGCGCGCGTCACCGCGACCGACGCCCCCGTGAACCGGGTGCCGCTCCATCGCGCCGCCGTGCGGGTCATGTACGACTCGCCCCGGATCGTCACCGGCAGCGTGCTCCTCCGGCTCGAGGGCGAGAACCACGCGCTGGGCGGCGCGAGGCTCGCGCCGTTCACCGTGTTCGACGCCGACGTGCGCCGCGAGGTCGCCCGCGGGATCGACCTCTTCGTGTCGGTGGAGAACCTCTTCGACCGGCAGTACGTGGTGAACGTGTCCGGCCCGCTCGAGTCCATCGGCCTGCCGCGAACCGTCCGCGGCGGGGTGGTGGTGGAGTCGTTCTGAGGCGGGGAGCGCGGCCGAGGTGGCCTCGCGGCCTTGATTTAGCCCAGCCGGCCGCCTAACCTCAAAGATGGCAATGCTCCCCCTCGGCCCGCTCCCCGTCCCGCGCGGACGTCGGCGGGCCGGCGCGCATCGGCAACTCGACCTCGCATGAGCCGGATCCGCCAGAGCGTCGGCCTCACCTTCGACGATGTGCTCCTCGTGCCACGGCACTCCACCGTGCACCCGCGCGAGGTTTCGACCCGAAGCCGCCTCACCCGCACCATCCCGCTTAACATCCCGCTCGTCTCCGCCGCGATGGATACCGTCACCGAAGCCGACATGGCGATCGCCATGGCGCGGGCGGGCGGCATCGGCGTGGTGCACAAGAACATGTCCATCGAGCGCCAGGCGGCCGAGGTGGACCGGGTCAAGCGGAGCGAGAGCGGGATGATCCTGAACCCGATCACGCTGGGCCCCGACCGCCCCGTCCGCGAGGCCTACGGGCTCATGCGCCGGTTCAAGATCTCCGGCGTGCCCATCGTGGACGGCGAGGGCCGCCTCATCGGCATCATCACCAACCGTGATCTCCAGTTCGAGCGGAACCTCGACCAGCCCATTCGCCAGGCGATGACCCGGGAGAACCTGGTCACCGCGCCGGTCGGCACCGACCTGGACGAGGCCGAGCGGATCCTCGCCCGGCACCGGATCGAGAAGCTGCCGGTGGTGGACGGCCGGGGCGTCCTCAAGGGCCTCATCACCGTCAAGGACATCTGGAAGCGGCGCGAGCACCCCGACGCCAACAAGGACCGGCACGGGCGGCTCCTCGTGGCCGCCGCCGTCGGCGCCTCGGGCGACGCGCTCACCCGCGGCCGGGCGCTGGTGGACGCCGGCGTGGACGTGCTGGTCGTGGATTCGGCGCACGGCCACAGCGAGGGCGTGCTGCACACGGTCGCGGAGCTGCGCGAGGCATTCCCCGACGTGCAGCTCATCGCGGGCAACGTGGCGACCGAGTCCGGCGCGCGCGAGCTGGTGCGGCGCGGGGTGGACGCGGTGAAGGTCGGCATCGGGCCGGGGAGCATCTGCACCACCCGGGTGGTCACCGGCGTGGGCGTCCCGCAGATCACCGCCATCATGGACGCGGTGCGCGGCGCGGAGGACGTGCCCATCATCGCGGACGGCGGGATCAAGTACTCGGGCGACGTGGTGAAGGCCCTTGCCGCCGGCGCGTCATCCGCCATGATGGGCTCGATGCTCGCCGGCACCGAGGAGAGCCCCGGCGAGAGCGTGCTCGCCGAGGGGCGGCGGTTCAAGATGATCCGCGGCATGGGCAGCCTCGCCGCGATGCAGGACGGCTCGGCCGACCGGTACTTCCAGGAAGGCGAGATGACGCCGACCAAGATGGTGCCCGAGGGGATCGAGGGCCGGGTGCCCTACAAGGGGCCGGTGGCCGACGTGCTCTATCAGATGGTGGGCGGCCTGCGAAGCGGCATGGGCTACTGCGGCGTGGCCAACGTCCCGCAGCTCCAGTGCGAGGTCGAGCTCATCCGCATCACGCCCGCCGGGCTTCGGGAGTCGCACCCGCACGACGTGACGATCACGCGCGAAGCGCCGAACTACAGCGTCTGACCCCGTAGCACAACCCGCGACGCCAGAATCCGCTTGCCCTCGGGAGCCGGTATGAGCCTGCCCGAACCGAAGCCCGCCCCTGCGCCCGCCGCGCCCCGCCCCGCTCCGCCGGGCGCTTCGGGGAGCGGCCTCTGGCGCCGCAAGCGGATCACCGACCTCCAGGCCGAAGCCGAGACCGACAGCAGCCTCAAGCGGGCGCTCGGGCCGCTCAACCTCACCATGCTCGGCATCGGGGCGATCATCGGCACCGGCATCTTCGTGCTCACCGGCACGGTGGCGGCCCAGAACGCGGGGCCGGCGGTGGTGCTCTCGTTCGTGCTCGCGGGCGTCGCATCCGTGTTCGCCGCGCTCTGCTACTCGGAGTTCGCCTCGCTCGTGCCGATGGCCGGCAGTGCGTACACCTACGGCTACGCCACGCTGGGCGAGTTCATCGCCTGGATCATCGGCTGGGACCTGATCCTCGAGTACGCGCTCGGCGCGGTGACGGTGGCGATCGGGTGGTCCGGCTACGTGGTCTCGTTCCTGAACGACGTGGGGATCCACATCCCGCCCGCGCTCACGGCGGCCCGGGGCCAGACGGTGACGCTCGCCGACGGCTCCACGGTCACCGCCGTCTTCAACCTGCCCGCCGTGATCATCATCGCCATCGTCACCACGCTGCTGGTCGTCGGCATCCGCGAGTCGGCCAACGTGAACAACGCGATCGTGCTGGTGAAGGTCGCGGTCGTGCTGCTCTTCATCGCGCTCGCGGCCCACGCGGTGGACCCCGCCAACTGGCATCCGTTCATCCCGCCCAATACCGGCGTGCGCGAGCATTTCGGCTGGACCGGCGTGATGGCCGGCGCCGGGGTGGTCTTCTTCGCCTACATCGGGTTCGATGCCGTGACCACGGCCGCGCAGGAGTCCCGCAACCCGCAGAAGGACATGCCCATCGGCATCATCGGCTCGCTGCTCGTCTGCACCCTCCTCTACATCCTGGTCTCGGGCATCGCGACCGGCGTCATGCCGTACACCGAGCTCAACGTGCCCGATCCGATCGCCGTGGCCGCCGACCGCGCGGGGCTCGGCTGGATCGCGGGGCTCATCAAGCTCGGGGCCATCGCGGGGCTCTCGTCGGTCATCCTGGTGATGCTCCTGGGCCAGTCGCGGGTGTTCTGGACCATGTCGAGGGACGGCCTGCTGCCCCCCGTGGTGGCGCGCGTCCACCCGCGGTTCCGCACGCCGTGGGTCACCACGATCGTGACCGGCGTCGGCGTCGCCGTCTTCTCGGCCCTCCTCACCGTGCGCGAGGCCGGCAGCCTGGTCTCGATCGGCACCCTGCTGGCGTTCGTGATCGTGTCCGTGGGCATCCTCGTGCTCCGCGTGCGCGAGCCGGAGCTGCCGCGCCCGTTCCGGGCGCCGGTCATCTGGTTCACCGCGCCGATGGGCGCGCTCTCCGCGCTCTACCTGATGGTGTCCCTCCCGTGGCGGACCTGGGAGCGGCTCATCATCTGGTTCGTGCTCGGCCTCGTGGTCTACTTCGCGTACAGCCGCACCCATTCCCGCTTGGCCGCCTGACCATCGCTCCCCGCCACCCCAACCCGAATCCTCTATGAGCCTCTTCCGCCGCAAGGACGTGTCGGTGCTGCAGGCCGAGGTCGCGACCGACCAGAGCCTGAAGCGCGCCCTCGGTGCGGGCAACCTGGTGCTGCTCGGCATCGGGGCGATCATCGGCGCCGGCATCTTCGTGCTCACCGGGCAGGCGGCCGCGAGCTACGCCGGGCCGGCCATCGTCGTCTCGTTCATCCTGGCCGGGCTCGCCTGCGCCTTCGCCGGCCTCTGCTACGCCGAGTTCGCGGCCATGATCCCGATCGCGGGTTCGGCCTACACCTACGGCTACGCCACGCTCGGCGAGCTGCTCGCGTGGATCATCGGCTGGGACCTGATCCTCGAGTACCTGTTCGCGGCGAGCACGGTGGCGGTGGGGTGGTCCGGCTACGTGGTCTCGTTCCTGAAGGACCTCGGGCTGGCGATCCCCCCCGAGTTCACCTCCGCCCCCTACGTCCACAACGCGCCGCCCGACGCCGGGTGGAACATGTGGCGCCTCTTCACCGAGGGATGGACCAGCACCGGCGCCGTGCTGAACGTGCCCGCCATGGTGATCGTCTTCGCCGTGACGGTGCTGCTCGTGATCGGCATCTCCGAGTCGGCGCGGTTCAACAACCTGATCGTGGCGATCAAGCTGACCGTGGTGCTGCTCTTCATCGCGTTCGGCATCGCCTACGTGAACCAGGCCAACTGGCACCCGTTCGTGCCGCCGGCCGAGGGGCCGGGCAAGTACGGCTGGGGCGGCGTGGTCCGCGGCGCCGGCGTGATCTTCTTCGCCTACATCGGATTCGACGCGGTGAGCACGGCCGCGCAGGAAACCCGGAATCCCAAGCGCGACATGCCGATCGGCATCCTGGGCTCGCTCGCGATCTGCACCGTCCTCTACATCGCCGTGGCGCTCGTGCTCACCGGGATCGTGAAGTACACGGCGCTCAACGTGCCCGACCCGATCGCGGTCGGGATCAACGCCGCCGGCCCGAGCGTCGCCTGGCTCCGCCCGATCGTGAAGATCGGCGCGATCGCGGGGCTCTCGTCCGTCATCCTGGTGATGTTGCTGGGTCAGCCGCGGATCTTCTACACCATGGCGAAGGACGGACTCCTGCCGCCCGTCTTCTCGCGCGTGCACCCCAAGTTCAAGACCCCGTACCTCGCCAGCATCCTCACCGGCATCTTCGCCATGGCGTTCGCGGGACTGCTGCCCATCGGCCTCCTGGGCGAGCTCGTGTCCATCGGCACGCTGCTCGCGTTCGCCATCGTCTGCGCGGGAGTCCTCGTCCTCCGCTACAAGGAGCCGGACCGGCCGCGCCCCTTCCGCACGCCGCTCGTGCCGCTCGTGCCGGCGCTCGGCATCTTCGCCTGCCTGTACCTGATGCTCGGGCTGCCGAAGGACACCTGGGCGCGGCTCTTCGTGTGGATGGCGATCGGCCTCGTCATCTACTTCCTCTACGGCCGGCGCCACTCCAAGGTCGGTCTGACGGCGTAATACCGGGTCGGCGGGGCGGGGTTATCTTCCGCCCATGTCGATCGTGCTCGCTCCCGAGGAAGCCGCGGCGGCGGTGGAATTCGCGGCCGGGCTCACACCCGGCCAGCGGGTCTGCCTCACCACCCACGTCAACGCCGACGGGGACGGCCTCGGCAGCGAGGTCGGCCTGGCGCATCTGCTGGCGGCCCGCGGCCTCTCGGTGGCGATCACCAATCCGACGCCCACGCCGCCCCGCTTCCGCTTCCTCTTCGACGAGCTCCCCGGCGTGGACCGCTCCCAGGAGGCGGTGAAGGAAATCCGCCGCGCCGATCTCGTGATCGTCCTCGACATCTCGGACCTCGGCCGGCTCGGCATGCTCGCGGAGGCGGTGCGCGAGCGCGGCGTGCCCGTCGGCTGCATCGACCACCACGTGAGCCAGGGCTCGCTCCCGCCCGGGCCCCGCTACGTGGATCCCGCCGCGGCCGCGACGGGAGAGCTGGTCTTCGAGATCGCCGTCGCGAACGGATGGCCCATCACGCGCGCCGCCGCGCGCGGCCTCTACGTCGCGATCATCACCGACACCGGCGGCTTCCGCTTCAGCAACACCCAGCCGCGTACGCTCCGGATCGCCGCCGCGCTGCTCGAGACCGGGCTCGATCCCGAGGCCATATACCTCGACGTGTACGCGCGCGCGCCGGAGGGGCGGCCGCGCCTCTTCGCCGAGGCGCTGCAGACGCTCGTGGTCGAGCCGGACCCCGGCCTCGCCTGGGTGACCGTCCCCCCCGGCGCCATCGAGCGGCTCGGCGTCTCGTCGGACGACCTGGACGGGGTGGTCGAGTTCCCCCGCTCCATCGAGGGCGTCCGGATGGCGCTGCTCTTCCGCGAGGTCTCGCAGGGCCGCATCAAGGTTTCGCTGCGCTCCATCGGTGACGTGGACGTGGCCGCGTTCGCCAAGCGCTTCGGCGGTGGGGGGCACACCAAGGCCGCCGGCCTCGCGCTCCAGGGCGCCATGGCCGACGTGCAGCACACCGTGCTCGAGGCCGCCCGCGAGTACCTCGGCCCCAACGGCCGCGGTTGAAGGATGGTTCCGCGTTCCTTATTTTCCGAATAGATTACTAGGAATTGCTGTGCGGGCGCTGATGGACACGATTGAACGCATTGAACGCACGCTGGATACGCTGCGGCCCTACATCGCCTCGCACAATGGGCGCGTGGAGGTCGTGGACTTCGACGAGCAGGACGGCCGGCTGCTGCTGCGGCTGGGCGGCACCTGCCACGGCTGCGCCGCGTCCACCATCACGCTCAAGCAGGGCATCGAGGTGCGCCTGCGGGAGCTGGTGCCCGAAGTGAAGCACGTCGAAGCCGTCTGAGGCCGCCGTGTCCGAGCCGCTCGAAGCCCAGGTCGCCGCCGCGCTCGCGCGGATCAGGAATCCCCGCCTCGAGGGCGACCTCCTCTCCACCGGCATGATCCGCGACCTCGCCGTCACGCCCGACGGCAGGGTCTCGTTCACGTTCCTGCTCTCCCGCGAGGATCCCGCGACGCTGGTGCGGGAGGCGCGGGCCGC
The DNA here is from genome assembly GCA_035700905.1 of Gemmatimonadales bacterium. Classification (GTDB taxonomy): domain Bacteria; phylum Gemmatimonadota; class Gemmatimonadetes; order Gemmatimonadales; family GWC2-71-9; genus DASQPE01. The sequence goes on from DASSOD010000024.1 coordinate 15,371, forward strand.
GGTGGTCGCCGTTCCGGGGGTGCGGCGCGAGGAGGTGAAGATCAACGTGGTGGACCCGGGCGGCCCCGCGCACGCGACCCACGGCCCGCCGCCGGGGGCGGTGCCGGTCGGCGGGCCGCCGGCGCCGCCCGCGCCGGCCGAGCAGCCGAACCTGGGCCGGATCATCGCGGTCTCGTCGGGGAAGGGCGGCGTGGGAAAGTCCACGATCGCGGCGAAC
>DASSOD010000025.1:0-3167 GCA_035700905.1 Gemmatimonadales bacterium
AGCGGCGCCGGACCTCGGGTCCGGCGCCGCCGGGGCGAGCCTCGGTTCGCGTCAGCTCGGTAGCTTGGCGATCTGGAAGGCCTGGGTGCCGGGACGCACGTTGGGCGACACGACGCCGAGCACGCGGGCGGTGGCGCTCCGGTCGCGCACGTGGACCACCTGGAGCGTGAGCATCGGCTCGGCGACCCGCACCGAACCGTCGCGCCGCACGCCCGGCGTGCGTCGCACCTCGAACACGTCGCCCGGCGCCACCCCGTCGGCCTTGCCCTTGTCGATGAAGAGCACGTTGCCGGCCCCCTTGAGCTCCCGCCGCCCCGGCCAGCCCACGATAGCCGCCTCGATGCCGTCGCTCACCGGCACCGGGCGCACCGCGCCCGGATCGCTGAACTTCTCCGCGGGGAGCACCGCGAGGCCGGGCCGGACCTCGCCATAGACGGCGACCAGCGTCACGATCGGGTGGCCCTCGGACAACTCGATGACGCGCGCGAGCGCGCGAGGCTCCACCACGCGGCCGTACCCCTCGATGGGCTTGTTCACGTCCGCGATCAGCAGCGAATCGCCCACCTGATAGCTGCCGCCGGCCGGCGCCTGGACCGCAACCCGGGTGTACAGCGTGGTGGCCGGCTGGCCCGACAACGAGGCGATCTGGAGCGGCGTCACCACGTTGAGCACCCGCCCGGAGGGCAGTTGCTCGCCCTCGGTGAGATATCCGGACGAGAAGAAGTCATAGCGGCGGAGCGGATGCGGCTGCGGCGCCTCCGCCGAGGTGAGCGTTTGCGCGAGCGAGCGCCCGCGCGACGGCGGGAACAATCCTTCGCTGGTGTCCGGCTCCTCGGGCGCAACCGTGTCGGGCGCCTGCGCCATCTGATCCGGCTCCGCGGCCGGCCCGAGCCGGGTCTCTCCCGGCGCACCGGCGGCGGTGTCCGCCGGCGGCACCGCCGTCGCCGCCTCGGACGGAGCGAGCCGCAAGACCTCGCCCGGATAGATCCAGTGAGGATCCTCCACCACCGCGGTGTTCATGCGGTAGATGTCCGGCCAGAGGAACGGGTCTCCGAGGTACTGCTTGGCGATGTCCCAGAGCGTGTCGCCCGTCTTCACCGTGTGCGACTCCGGCACCTGCGTCTGCGCCCGCACGGCCGGCACGATGCCGAGCGCGGCGGCCGCGAGCACGAGCGGCCACCGGCGAGCGAGGGGAGAGAGAGCGGTCACCTGCGTGCGAGACTGAGACGGCATCGGAGTCTCCACCGGCCTCGGCAAGCGTGTGAGAGTTGTGGGTAGCGGGTGTGGGCGGAACACGAGCCTGCGGGGCGTGGGGGTGCAAGTTCGACGCCAGCCGTGCCGCCCCTCGTACCCATCACCTAACTGGTTGGAGAACAGCGCTTTGAAGCGAGGGCGGAGAGCCGGATCAGGCCCCCCGCCCTCGCGTTCAACGCAACTTGCGGGAATATCGCGCCCCCCGGCATCAGAAGGGCAGATCGTCTTCCTCGGCGTCCAGCGCCTCGGGAAATTCCTCGAGCGACTCGCCCTTGCCCTTGGGCGCCGTGCTGGCCGCGCCCACCTTGGCCGGCGCCGAGTACGCCTCGGCCCCTTCCCCGCGGCCGGAGAGCAGGATCAGCTCCTTGGCGTTGATCTCGGTGGTGTAGCGGGTCTGGCCCTCGCGGTCCTGCCACGAGCGATACTCGATGCTGCCCTCGACGTACACCTTGTCGCCCTTCTTGCAGTAGCGCTCGGCGATGTCCGCCAGGTTGGAGAACTTGGTGTTCCACAGCACGACCCGATGCCACTCGGTCTTCTCCTGCTTTTCTCCCGCCTGGTTCTTCCACTGGCGGCTGGTGGCGACGGAGAGGGTCGCCACGCGGGAACCGTTCGAGGTACTCCGTACTTCGGGATCGGCCCCGAGATTCCCAATCAACGTCACTCTGTTCAAGCTCCGGCTCACACACACCTCCACGGTTCACGGGGTCTCACGACGGTGGACCCGGGCACAATATAGAATCCGCAAGTCCTTGGGTCAAGCAAATTTACGCCCTCCGTACCGAATCAACGACCGGGCCGAAGCGAGAGCCGCAGCACCAGCGCATCCTCGACCGGATTGCGGTAGTACGCCCGCCGCGTGCCCACCGGCTCGAAGCCCCGCTCGCCGTAGAGGGAGCGGGCCGCGGCGTTGGATTCGCGCACCTCGAGGAACACCTCGTCGGCGCCGCGCCGCTGGAACACGCCGAGCGCGGTGTCGAGCAGCGCGCGCGCGAGCCCGCGGCGGCGGTACGGTGGGTCCACGGCGAGGTTGAGCACCTCGCCCGTTCCCGCGGCTTCGCGTCCGATGAGATAGGCAACCACGCTCTCCGCGGTCTCCACCACCAGCCCGAACGTCCACGAAGCCTTGATCGCCTCGCGGAAGCTCGCCTCCGACCACGGGTCCCCGAACGCGCGCCGCTCGATGGCTGCAAGCGCGGGAGCGTCAGCGGGAACGGCCGGACGGATCCGCCAGGGGGCGTCCGTGGGCGCGCTCCCACTTTGCTTGCGCCTCCGCAGGGCGGCCATAGTCTGGCTCCCATCGTTCGATGTCGGCCACCGGGCGCGCGCCGCCCTCCCGAAGCCGCAGATCCAGGAGGAGCGCCGCCCGCGGCAGTGCGGCCGGCGGACCGACGATCGGCCGCGCGGCCCACCGGCCGATTCGATCCAGGGCGACGGGCGCGGCGGCACCGACGATGCGGTCGGGCTGCGGCGCCACCGACACGAGATCCTCGGGCCGAAACACGCCGGCCGCGAGCAGGGTTTCAACCCGCGCGGAGGTAAACCGGTAGGCGGCCGCGTAAACTTCGCCGCGCAACGCGTCGGCCAGGGCGAGCACGGTCTCGCCCGGCCCGGCGACGCCGGCCGCGCGCACCATGAGTGACGGCGCCGTCCACACCGGCACGGCGCGCGCGCGGGCGATCGCCTTCGCCGCCGCAGCGCCGACCCGGAGCCCGGTGAAGCTGCCCGGCCCGTCGCTCAGCGCCACGCCCCCGATCCGCTCGATCGAGCTCCCGGCGCGCGCGAGCAAGCGGTCCAGCACCGGAAGCAAGGCGCCCGCGTGGCGGCGCGCGCCGGCCACGTGCTCCTCCAGCGCGCCGGCTGCGGTCGAGCCCACCGCGACCGAGAGGCGGTCGGTCGCCGTGTCGAGCGCC
>DASSOD010000026.1:0-26368 GCA_035700905.1 Gemmatimonadales bacterium
CTTGACCTGCAGGTACCCGCGATTCTCCCGATTGGGACTGGCGATGAGCGGCACGCGCTCGGTGATCTGGAGGCCGTAGCCCTCGAGGCCCACCAGCTTGCGGGGATTGTTGGTCATCACCCGGATCGAGGAGAGGCCGAGATCCCGCAGGATCTGCGCGCCGATTCCGTAGTTCCTGAGGTCGGGCGCGAAGCCGAGGCGCTGGTTGGCCTGGACGGTGTCCGCGCCCGAGTCCTGGAGCGCGTACGCCCGGATCTTGTTGAGGAGCCCGATGCCGCGGCCCTCCTGGTCGAGGTAGACGATCACGCCCTTGCCCTCCCGCGCGACCGTGGCCATCGCCAGGTGGAGCTGGGTGCCGCAGTCGCAGCGCGCCGAGCCGAAGACGTCGCCGGTGAGGCACTTGGAGTGCATGCGCACCAGCACGTTGGGCTCGCCCCGCACCTCGCCCATCACCAGCGCGACGTGCTCGGCCTGGTCCACGTCGTTCCGGTAGGCGATGATGGTGAACTCGCCCAGCGACGTCGGCAGGCGGGCCTCGGCCACCCGGTGCACCAGCTGCTCGGTGCGGAGCCGGTAGGCCACGAGCTGCGCCACGGTCACGAAGGTGAGTTGGTGCTCCCGAGCGAACCGCTCGAGCTGCGGGCGCCGCGCCATCGTGCCGTCGGGGTTGAGGATCTCGCAGATCACGCCGGCGGGCACCAGCCCCGCGAGCCGGGCGAGGTCCACGCTCGCCTCGGTCTGGCCGACGCGCTGGAGCACGCCGCCCGGCCGCGCGCGGAGCGGAAAGATGTGGCCGGGGCGGCGGAGGTCGGCCGGCGTGGTGGCCGGATTGATCGCGACGTGGATGGTGGTCGCGCGGTCCGCCGCGGAGATGCCCGTGGTCACCCCGAACCGCCGCTCGGCGTCTACGCTGACGGTGAACGCGGTGCCCTGGTCCTCGGTGTTGCGCACCGCCATCTGGGGGAGGCCGAGCTGGTCGCAGCGCTCCGGCGTGAGCGCCAGGCAGATCAGGCCGCGTCCGTGCAGCGCCATGAAGTTGACCATCTCGGGCGTGACGAGCTCGGCGGCGCAGACGAGGTCGCCCTCGTTCTCGCGGTCCTCGTCGTCGGCCACGATGACGATCTTGCCGTTCTTCAGATCCTCGATCGCCTGCTCGATGGTGCCGAAGGTCATGCGTGCCTCACGCCTCGCCGCGCGCGGCGAGGAGCGCCTCGACGTACTTCCCGATGGTGTCCGCCTCCAGATGGACCGCATCTCCCACGCGCCGCTCGCCCAGCGTCGTATGCCGTAAGGTAAACGGAATGAGCGAGACCTGGATCACGCCGCCGGGGAGCCGGGCGTTGACCGTGAGGCTCACCCCGTCCACGGTGATCGAGCCGAGCGGAACGGAGACGCGCGCCACGGCGGGGGGAACGCCGATGTCCAGGAGCCGGGCGTCGCCGCCGCCCGCGACGGCGGCGACCTTCCCCACGCCGTCCACGTGTCCCTGCACCAGGTGTCCGCCGAGGCGGTCGCCCGCCCGGAGCGCGCGCTCGAGGTTGACGCGCCGGCCCACCTGGTAGGCGCCGAAGTTGGTGCGCTCGAGCGAGGTGCGCACCACCTGCACCCCGAACCAGCCCTCGCCCCGCGCCGCCACGGTGAGGCACGCGCCGTCCACGGCGATGCTCTCGCCCGTCGCCAGGTCGTGATACGGCGCCTCCACGACGAGCTCGCGTCCCGCCTCGGTGGCGCGCGCCTCGCGCACTCGCCCTACCGCTGTGACGATGCCGGTGAACATGGGTGTCGGTCCACCACGAGCAGGGCGTCCTCGCCCAGGGCGCGCCGCTCGACGACGTGCCAGCGCCGGGCCTGCGCCAGCGGCACGTCGGGCAGCCCGGCGACGGCCGGCACGCCGCCGTCACCGAGCCAGAGCGGCGCCTGGATCCACACGAACCGGTCCACCAGGTCGGCCGCGAGCAGTGCGCCGGCGAGTCGCCCGCCGCCCTCCACCAGGACGGAGCCGATGCCGCGCGCCCGGAGCGAGCGGAGCGCCGCGGCGGCGTCGGGGGCGCGGAGCACCGAGACGCCGAGGGCCTCGAGCGCGGAGGAGCCGGGCGCGTCCTGACCGGCCACGACCACCACCGGCGTCTCCCGCGCCGTGCGGGCGAGCGTGCCGTCGAGCGGAAGCTCGAGCCGGCGGTCGAACACCACGCGGACCGGCGGTACGCGCGGCACCACTGCGCCCCGCACGGTGAGCGCGGGGTCGTCGGCGCGGGCCGTGGCGCCGCCCACCGCGATGGCGTCGAAGCCGGCCCGGAGCCACTGCACGTACTCACGGGCCGCGGGCCCGCTGACCCAGCGCGAGCGCCCCGACGCGTCGGCGATCCGGCCATCGAGGCTGGTCGCGAGCTTGAGCGCGACGAACGGGCGGGCCGGCTCGGCGATCGCCCGGAGGAACGCCGCGTTCTGCGCTCGGGCGCGCTCGGCGAGCAGCCCCAGCTCCACCGTCACCCCCGCGTCGCGCAGCCGGGCCGCGCCCCCGGCCGCGGCCGGATTGGGATCGGGAAGCGCGGCCACGACCCGGGCGACGCCCGCACGGATCAGCGCGTCGGCGCACGGCGGCTGCTTGCCCCAGTGGGCGCAGGGCTCGAGCGATACGACCAGCGTGGCCCCGCGCGCCCGCGCGCCCGCCGCCGTGAGCGCCGCCGCCTCGGCGTGGGCCGCGCCGAACTGCGCATGCCAGCCCTCGCCGACCACCGCGCCGTCCTGGAGGATCACGGCGCCCACCAGCGGGTTCGGGTGCACCCGCCCCCAGCCGCGCCACGCGAGCTCGAGCGCGCGCGCCATCGCGGCCGGTTCGTCCATCGCGCGCCCCGCTCAGCGGGCGAATCGCACGGCGCGCGCGCCGCGCTCGACGTCGCCCACCACCCAGGTCTCCACGCCCGCGGCGGCGGCGGCGGCGCGGACCGCCCCGACCTCGCCCGGCGGGACCACGGCGATCAGCCCGAGGCCCAGATTGAAGACCTCGCGCATCTCACCGGTCGCCACGCGCCCGGCCTGCTGGAGGAAGCGGAAGAGCGGCGGGAGCGGCCACGCGTCGGGATCCACCGTGGCGGCGCACCCCTCCGGCAGCACGCGGACGAGGTTGCCCGGAATCCCGCCCCCCGTGACGTGGGCGAGCGCGTGCACCCTGCCGAGCACCGGAGCGACCGCGGGCCGATAGCTCCGGTGCACCGCGAGCAACGCGTCGGCCACGGTCTGCCCCGTGTCGCCCAGGACATCGTCGAGGCCGAGCCCCGCCCGCTCGAACACGATGCGGCGCGCGAGCGAGTAGCCGTTGGTGTGAAGGCCGCTGGAGGCGTATCCCACGAGCACGTCGCCCGGCGCCACCCGGTCGCCGTGGATCGCCTCGTCCTCCTCCACCACCGCCACGATGGTGCCCGCCAGATCGAAGTGGCCCGGGTGGTAGAGCCCCGGCATCTGCGCCGTCTCGCCGCCCGCGAGCGCCATCTCGTGGGCGCGGCATCCCCGGGCGACGCCCTGCACGATCCGCTCGATCCGCTCGGGCGCGAGCTCCGCGCCCGCGATGTAGTCCATGAACGCGAGCGGCCGGGCCCCGTGCACCAGGACGTCGTTCACGCTGTGGTTGACGAGATCCTCGCCCACGGTGTCGTAGCGGCCCGCCTGCACCGCGACCAGCACCTTGGTGCCGACGCCGTCCGTGCTCAGCACCAGCACCGGCCGGCGCATCCCGGGCGGCACCCGGAGCATTCCGCCGAAGGCGCCGACCTGCCCCACGCTGAGCGGCGTGCGAGTCTCCGCCACCAGCCGGCCGATGCGCTCCTTGGCGCTCTGGGCGCTCGCGAGGTCCACCCCCGCCGCTGCGTAGGCGCCGCCGATCGGCCGGCCCGCCGCTCCGCTCACGTGGCCACCGGCTCGGCCAGGGCGACGTGGGTGAGATCGCGAAACGCGCGCACCCGCCGCTGCACGTCGATGAGCGTCACGCTCTCGAACCCGCGAATGCCGAAGTGCGACACGGCATAGGAGCCCATCGCGGCGCCGTAGACCATCGCCCGTCGGAGGTTGTCGGCGGTGACGTCGCCGGTGCGCGCGACGTAGCCCATGAACCCGCCGGCGAACGCGTCGCCGGCCCCGGTGGGATCGAAGACTTCCTCCAGCGGGAAGGCCGGCGCGTAGAAGGTGCGGCCGGGCTCCATCATGAGCGCGCCGTGCTCGCCCCGCTTGATCACGGCGCGCTTGGGCCCGCGGGTCAGGATCCAGCGGGCGGCGCGGTGGATGTTCCAGTCGCCGGAGAGCTCGCGCGCCTCGCTGTCGTTCACCATCAGGATGTCCACCCGCTCGAGCAGCGCGAGCAGGGCCTCGCGCTTGCCCTGGATCCAGTAGTTCATGGTGTCGCACACCACGAGCTTCGGCCGGGGCACCTGCTCCAGGATGCCGAGCTGGAGCTCGGGATCGATGTTGCCGAGGAAGAGATAGTCGGAGGTGCGGAACGCCGCCGGGAGCTTGGGGCGAAAGTCGGCGAAGACGCCGAGCCTGGTCTCCAGGGTCTCGCGGCTCTGGAGATCGTAGGAATACTTGCCCTTCCAGCGGAAGCTCTCGCCCGGCGCGCACTCCACGCCCGACCAGTCGATGCCCCGGGGCGCCAGGCGCTCGAGCTCGCCCATGGGATAGTCGGTGCCCACCACGCCCACTACCTGCACCTCGTGCAACAGCGAGGCGGCGACGCTGAAGTACACGGCCGAGCCGCCCAGAGCGTCGGCGGTCTCGCCGAACGGGGTGTAGATCGAATCGAGCGCGACGCTGCCGACCACGAGCAGGCTCATGGGATCACATCCGGTCGGGGGCCGTGAGGCCGAGAATGGAGAGCGCATTGGCGAGCACGGTCCGCGCCGCCCGCGCGAGGAGCAGCCGGGCGCGCTCGGTGGCGGCCCCCTCGGGGGCGCCCACCGCGCGGGTGTGGTGGTACCACCCGTGCACCGAGCCAGCGAGCTGCTGCAGGTAGGTGGCGACGCGGTGCGGCTCCCGCTCCCGCGCCGCCTTCTCCACCACCTCGGGAAACAGCGCGAGCCGCTTGAGCAGCTCCCGGTCCTCGGCTACGGGGAGCGCGTCGAGGTCGAGCGGGCCGGCGACCGAGTCGGGATCGCAGCCCGCCGTCCGGAAGATCCCGCTCAGGCGGGCGTGTGCCATCTGGACGTAGAAGATGGGGTTCTCGTCGGTCTGGCGCTTGGCCAGCTCGACGTCGAACACCAGCTCCGAGGTCCCGGGGCGCATCAAAAAGAAGAAACGCGCGGCGTCCACGCCCACTTCGTCCACGAGGTCGCGGAGCGTCACGAACTCGCCCGACCGCTTGGACATCTTCACCTCTTCCCCGCCCCGCACCACCTTCACCAGCTGGATCAGCGCGACGTCGAAGAACTCGGGCGGGTAGCCGAGGGCCGCGAGCACCGAGCGCATCCGCGGGACGTAGCCGTGGTGGTCGGCGCCCCACACGTCGATCACGCGGTCGAACCCGCGCGCCCGCTTGTCCACGTGATAGGCGATGTCCGGCACCAGATAGGTGAGCGTGTCGTCGCTCTTCCGGAGCACCCGATCCTTGTCGTCGCCGAACTGCGTGGTGCGGAGCCAGAGCGCGCCGTCGCGCTCGTAGGTGAGCCCCTTCTCGCCCAGGAGAATCAGCGCCTCCTCCACCAGCCCGCGCTGGTAGAGCGACTCCTCGGAGGTGAGGACGTCGAAGTGCACCCCGAAATCGGCCAGGTCGCGGTCCTGCTCCGCCCGCTGCAGCCGGAGCGCGATGGCGCGGCATTGGCGGATCCCTTCCTCCGCCGGCAGGTCGGCGAAGTCGCGCCCCTGCTCGCGCAGCACCTGCTCGGCGGCCTCGGCCAGGTAGAGCCCGTGGTAGCCGCCCTCGGGGATGTCCGCCTCGCGGCCGCGGGCCTGCTGGACGCGGGCCCAGAGCGAGAGCGCCAGCTTGTCGATCTGGGTGCCGGCGTCGTTGATGTAGAACTCCCGGGTGACCGCGTGCCCGGTCCACTGCAGGAGGGACGCGATGGCGTCGCCGTAGGCCGCGCCCCGCCCGTGGCCCACGTGCAGGGGGCCGGTGGGATTGGCGGAGACGAACTCCACGTTCACCTTGAGGCCGACGCCGAGATCGCTCCGGCCATAGGCGGCGCCGCGCTCGAGGATCCGGGCGACCACCTGCTCCAGCTGGTGCTCGGAGAGCCAGAGATTGATGAAGCCGGGGCCGGCGATCTCGACCTTCGATATCACCGTCGGCGGCAACCGCAGCTCCTGCACCACCCGCTCCGCCACCTGGCGCGGCTTGGCCCTCTCCAGCTTCGCCAACACCATGGCGAGATTGGTGGCCAAATCGCCGTGGCCGGCGTCGCGGGGACGCTCCAGCACGAAGTCCACCCCGGCGTGCCCGAGCCGCTCGGCCACGCGGGCGAGCTCGCCCCGGACGACGTCGCTCACTCCTTGGCCTTCTTGCCGGCGGGCTTGGACTCGCCGCTGCCCTCCGACTTCGCGGCGGGCTTGGCGTCCGCCGCAGTATCCGACTTGGCCGACCCGGTCTTGCCGGTCTCGGGCTTCGCGGCGTCGGACTTGGCCTCGCCGCCCTCGGACGATTTTCGGGGGCCCGTGCCGGCCTTGCCATAGTCGGTGATGTAGAACCCGCTGCCCTTGAACACCAGACCCGCCCCGCCGGAAATCTTCCGGGTGGCCGGCCTGCCGCAGACCGGGCACTTGACCCGCGAGCGGTCGGTCATCTTCTGGAACTTCTCGAACTCGTGCCCTTCGGGGCACTCGTACTCGTACGTCGGCATCTGGGCTCGTGGCGTAACCGAAATTGGCGCGGAAACTTAGCTGCTCGGGAGGGCGGCTTCAAGACGCCCGGGCCGGCCCTCGGGGGACCGCTGGGTCGGGCGCCCGGACGCGGGCTGCCAGGGGCACCAGGGCACCGGCGCGAAGGGGCGGAGGCAGGGGGTCAGGGCGGCGGGCGAGGACCGAATCACGCGGCCGGCCGGTACACCCCCCACACCGCCCGCAGCGCGTCGCTGATCTCGCCCAGGGTGGCGCGGGCCCGCACCGCGTCGACGATCGGTGGCATGAGCGGCGCGTCGGATTGTCCCGCTCCGGCCACCGCCTCGAGCGCGTGGCGCACGGCCGCTCCTTCGCGTCGAGCCTTCACCTCGGCGAGCCGGCCGCGCTGGCGCTCCTCCAGCTCGGGGAAGTTGGGCGTCTCGACGGCCGGCGGCGGCGCGTCGTCGGTAAACCGGTTCACGCCCACTACCGTCAGCTCGCCCGACTCCTGCGCGCGCTGCAGGTCGTACGCGCTCCGCGCGATGGCGTCCTGGAAGTAGCCGGCCTCGATCGCGGCGGCGGCGCCGCCCAGCCGGTCCACCTCCTCGATCAGGGCGCGCGCCTCGGCCTCGATCCGGTCGGTAAGCGCCTCCACGTAGTAGCTGCCGCCCAGGGGGTCGATCGCCCGGGTGACGCCGCTCTCGTAACCCAGCACCTGCTGGGTCCGAAGGGCGAGCGTTGCCGATTCCGCCGTCGGGAGCGCGAGCGCCTCGTCATAGCCGTTGGTGTGCAGCGACTGCGTCCCCCCGAGCACGGCGGCGAGCGCCTGGTAGGCCACGCGTACGACGTTGTTGAGCGGCTGCTGCGCCTGGAGCGTCACGCCGCCGGTCTGGGCATGGAACCGGAGCCGCGCCGTCTGATCGTCGGCCCCGAAGCGCTCGCGCGAAAGCCGCGCCCAGAGCCGGCGCGCCGCGCGGAACTTGGCCGCCTCCTCGAACAGGTCGTTGTGGCTCGCAAAGAAAAAGGAGAGCCGGGGGCCGAACGCGTTCACCTCGAGCCCCGACTCGACGGCGATCCGGACGTACTCCAGCGCGTTGGCCAGCGTGAACCCGACCTCCTGCGCCGCCGTGGCCCCCGCCTCGCGCATGTGATAGCCGCTGATCGAGATCGGGTTGAAGCTCATGCGCTCGGCGCTCACGAAGCGGAAGACGTCGGCCACGAGCCGCAGCGACGGGCGGGCGGGGTAGATGTACGTGCCGCGCGCGATGTACTCCTTGAGCACGTCGTTCTGCACCGTGCCGGTGAGCCGCGCGCGCGGGACGCCCTGCTCCTCGCCCACCACGACGTACATGGCGAGCAGAATCGCCGCGGTGGCGTTGATCGTCATCGAGGTGGAGACCCGGTCGAGGGGGATGTCGCGCAAGAGGAGCGCGAGGTCGTCCACGGTGTCGATCGCCACGCCCACCCGTCCCACCTCGCCGTGCGCCATCGGGTGGTCGGAGTCGTAGCCCATCTGGGTGGGCAGATCGAAGGCGACCGAGAGGCCCATCTGCCCCGCCGCGAGCAGGCGGCGGAACCGCTCGTTGGTCTCCTCCGCCGTGCCGAAGCCGGCGTACTGCCGCATGGTCCAGAGCCGGGTGGCGTACATCCCGGGATAGACCCCGCGGGTGAAGGGAAAGGCGCCCGGCTCGCCCAGGTCGCGCGCCGGGTCGCCCGTCCAATCGCCCGGGCCGAAGAGCGATCTCACAGCGCGGGCGTGGGCACCGGCCCACTCTGGCGGGCCGCGACCTCGCGCAGCGTGTCGGCCACGAAGCCAACGTCCTCGCGCGATCCGATCACGAGCGGGGTGCGCTGGTGCAACGCGGTGGGCACGATGTCGAGGATCCGCTGCGTGCCGTCGGTGGCGGAGCCCTCGGCCTGCTCGGCGATGAACGCCATGGGACTCGCCTCGTAGAGCAGCCGCAGCTTGCCGCTGGGATTCTTGGTGTCCGCCGGGTAGAGGAAGATGCCGCCGTTGATGAGGTTGCGGTGGAAGTCGGCCACGAGCGAGCCGGCGTACCGGCAGTTCTTCGGCTTCATCCGGTCGGGCTGCTCGCCCTTCAGGCCTCGCACCGCCGTCTGCATGCCCCTGCTCCACCGGCCGAAGTTGCTCTCGTTCACGCTGTAGTACGTCCCCACGCGCGGCGTGATGATCTTCGGCCGGCAGAGCAGGAACTCGCCGATGCTGGGATCGAGCGTGAACCCGTGCACGCCGGCGCCCGTGGTGTAGACCAGCATGGTGCTGGAGCCGTACATGACGTACCCCGCGGCCGCCTGCTTGCACCCCGGCTGGAGCACGTCGGCCACGTTGCCGCGGCCCTCCATCGTCACGCGACGGTAAATGCTGAAGATGGTCCCCACCGCGGCGTTCACGTCGATGTTGGATGAGCCGTCGAGCGGATCGTAGAGGACGGTGTACTTCCCGGCGGGATATTCGGGCGGGATCGGGATGATGTCTTCGTCTTCCTCGGAGGCCATCGCGCAGAGGCGGCCGGTGTGCTTGAGCGCGTTCTTGATCGTCTCGTTGGCGTAGAGGTCGAGCTTCTGCTGGATCTCGCCCTGGACGTTCTCCGTGTCGGTGCTGCCGAGGATGTTGACGAGCCCGGCCCGCCGGATGGCGGCGGCGATGATCTTGGCCGCGAGCGCGATGTCGTACAGGAGGTTGGAGAGCTCGCCCGTGGCTTCCGGGTACTTGCTCTCCTGCTCGAGGATGAACCGTTCGATGGTGGTCACTGATGAGCTGGGTAGCACGGCCGGCCCCCGGTGGTGGGGCGTGCGGTCACGGTGTGCCGCCCGCCAGGTTGAACGTCACGCTCGCCCGCCTGCTCCGGACCGTCATGGTGCGCCCGTCGGTCGCCACGTGGACGTCACCGTCCCGATCGGTGCGCCAGAGCGACGCGCCGTGCGCACGCAGCCGGGCCAGCGCTTCGGGCGACGGGTGCCCGTAGGTGTTGCGCCCCACCGAGACGACCGCCGCCACCGGGCGCAGCTCGTCGAGCCAGGCATTCCCGCTCGCGCCCCTGCTGCCGTGGTGCCCCACCTTGAGCAGCGCCACGCGCCCGACCCGGCCCTGCAGCCATCCCTCGGCGGGGAGGCCGGCGTCACCGGCGAAGAGGGCCCGGAAGCGCCCGTACTCCACCAGGAGCACGAGCGAATCCTCGTTCAGGTCCTCGCCCCAGCCGGGCCACGCCGGCGTCGGGTGCAGCACGGTGAAGCTGACGCCGTCCAGCGAGAATCGCTCGCCGGGCCGGGAGGGATGCCAGCGCACGCCGGCCGCGGTCACGGCATCGAGGAAGCGGTAGTACGCGGGATCGGAGTACGGCTCGCCGGGCTCGATCACGAGGTCGGTGCGGACCCGCTCGAGCACGGTGGCGGCGCCGCCCACGTGATCGGCGTGCGCGTGCGAGATGACGAGGGCCGCCAGCTCTCCCGCGCCACGCCGCTCCAGAAACGGCGCGACCACCCGGCGACCCGCGTCGGCCCGGCCGTCCGCCGGCCCCGCATCCACCAGGACCCAGTGTCCCCTGGGTGTGCGCAGGACCGCCCCGTCGCCCTGACCAACGTCGAGAAAATCTAACGTGAGGCCGGAGCGGTCATAACCCGTGAACGCGGCGGCGCCCGCCAACAAGGGCAGCCAGAGCGCCACCGCGCCGGCCCAGGCCCAGCGGCGCACCGCCTCGCGCGCCGTGGTTCGGGCGTGGATGCTCCAGAGGGCCGCGGTCAGGAGCAGGACCCACGGAATCGCCGCCGCGGGGCCCGCCTCCGTCAGCAGGTGACCGCCGGGAATTGCCGCGCCGAGCCGCGCGAGCAGCTCGAGCGAATGGAGGGCGAGCCCGGAGCCCGCGGCCAGGGCGGCGGCCGGGCCCGGCGCCGCCGGCAGCAGGATCAGGCTCGCGAACACGCCGGGAACCCCCGCGGCGGCTATCGGGATCGCGGCGAAGTTCAGGAGAATGCCGACCGGCGCCACCGTCCCGAGCGCGGCTGCCGTGACGGGCGCGGTCGCGAGCGTCGCGCCGACCGACGAGCTGAGCGCCCGCCAGCCCCAACCGGCACCCAGGGCGACGTCGCTCCAGCGGGTCGCGGTGCCGGCCCCCCACAGCGCCGCCGCGGAGAGCCAGGCGCCGAGGTCGAGCACGGCCCAGGGATCCACCAGCATCACGACCAGGCAGGTCGCGGCGAGCAGCGGGTCGGCTTGCACGTTCCGCTGGCGCCGCCGGCACCATGCGCTCGCGACCGCGAGCGCCGCGGCGCGCGTGGCCGGCGCGGGCCAACCGAGAAACGCGACGTACCCGACCGCGACGAGCGCCGCAGCGAGCAGCGCGCGATCGCGCCGCGCGCCGGCCGCCCGGCAGGCGAGCATCACCCACGCGGCCACCAGTCCGACGTGGAAGCCGGAGATCGAGAGCAGATGCACCAGTCCCGACTGCGCGAATCGGTCCTGCAGCAGCGGATCGAGCCCGACTCGGCGGCCCACGACCAGCGCTTGCACCAGCCCCGCGCGGCTCCCGTAGAGACGTCCCGCCGCGGCCGCCACCCAGGTGCGGAGCTGCTCACCGGGGCCGGGAGCGACGGCGACGCGGCCAATCGTTCGCACGACCAGCGTTCCGTCGGCCCGACCGGACCAGCGCGGCCGAGGAATCCAGCGCGCCGTCACGGCGGCCTCGGCCCCCGCCCCGAACGGATGCCCTGCGGGCCAGCGGCCCGCTACCAGTCCCGCGCACCCGGCGCGCACCGGGCGGAGCTCGAGCCGTCCACCCGCGGTGTCGGCCGGCTCGGCGAGACGTACGCGGAGGCGAATGCGCCCCTCCGGCAGCCGGGCGGCGCAGGCCGTCCCGTCCGCAGACCGCGCGAGCCATCCGTGAACGGCGCCGAGCATGAGGGCCGCCGCCAGCAGGCGAGCGAGGCCGTGGCGCTGCCGCCGCCCCAGCCAGATGAGCAGCAGCGCACCGACGCCGAGCGGCGCGTAGAAACGCAAGAGGCCGGTCGCGAGACCGGCCCCGAACGCGGCGGTGAAGAGGACGGGCGGCCGCGGATTCACCGCGGCCGCGCCGGCGTCAGGTGCGCCGCGCGCCCTTGCGCCCGCAGCGCGGCGCGAGCGAGATCCGACGGAAGGCTTCCATCACGGCGACGTCGATCGCGGCGCGGCTCTGCTCCTTCTCCAGGTTCACCTCGGTGACCACCTCGCCCTCGCGCGTGGCCACGTAACGCGGGGGCACCCGGTTCAACGCGAACACGATCACGTCGGAGCGGCAGACGTCGCAGCCGCAGAAGTCCGGGTAGTGCTTCCGCAGCGACTCGTACGACGCGGTGACGTGCTCTTCGGAGAGGTTCCGGATCAAAGGACCGCCAGGTGAGGGGCGAGGACGCGCCCGGTGAAGGTGGAGCCGGTGGTACCGCTGAGCTCGACCTCATGGTACTCGCCCAGCGCCCCGTCCGGCAGGTCCAGCAGGACCAGGTGGTTGCGCCGGGTGCGGCCCAGCATGAGGCCCCCCCGCTTGGCGGGGCGCTCCACCAGAACCTCGTGGGTCTCGCCCACGCGCGACAGGTTCCTGCGCCGGGCGATCGCGCGCACGGCCTCGATGAGGCGCTGCAGCCGCTCGCCGGCGACGGCGTCCGGAACGCGATCCTTGAGCCGTACGGCGGGCGTGCCCTCCCGGGGCGAGTAGCGGAAGGTGTAGGCATCGTCGAGCTCCGCCTCCGCCACGAGGGTGAGCGTTTCCTCGAACTGCGGCTCCGTCTCTCCCGGGAACCCGACGATCAGGTCGGTGGAGAAGGTGATGCCCGGGATGGCCGCGCGCAGCCTGGCGATCACGTCGAGGTACTGCTCCCGGGTATACCGCCGGAGCATGCGCCGGAGCACCGCGTTGGAGCCGCTCTGCACCGGCAGATGCACGTGCTCGCAGACCTCGGGCGTCTCGGCCATCGCCTCGATGACGCGGCCGGTGAAGCCCGTGGGATACGGGCTGGTGAAGCGGACCCGCCGGATGCCGCTCACCGCCCCGACCGCACGAAGCAGATCCGCGAAGTCGTGCCGGCCGTCGTGGTAGCTGTTGACCGTCTGCCCGAGCAGGGTGACCTCCGTGACCCCCTGCTCCGCCAGGCGTACGACCTCCGCCACCACGTCCGCCAAGCTACGGCTCCGCTCCGGGCCGCGGGTGTACGGAACGATGCAGAACGTGCACCGGTAATCGCAGCCGCGCTGCACCGTGACGAACGCGGTCGGCCCGGGCTCGCGAGCCGCCGGAACGTCCTCGTAGTGCTCCCAGGAGCGGAACTCGGTGTCAGTGACCGGGGAGCCGGCGGCCGCGAGCCCCAGGAGCTCGGGAAGGCGGCGGTATCCATCGGGCCCCACCACGAGGTCCACCCGCCCGCCCTGCTCCAGCAGCCTCGGCCCCAGCCGCTGCGCCATGCAGCCCACCACCCCAAGAAGTCCGCCGGGACGCCGGTGGCGCTGGAGCTCGCCGACGCGGCCGATCACGCGCTGTTCCGCGTTGTCGCGGACGGCGCAGGTGTTCACCAGCACGACATCCGCCTCGTCCGGCGCCTGCACGCGCTCGTACCCCTCGCGGCCGAGAATGCCGACCACGAGCTCCGAGTCCGCCACGTTCATCTGGCAGCCGTAGGTCTCGATGTAGAGGCGCTTGGGCATGGAGACAAGATAGCGGGCGCTACGGGCGGACGCTTACCCCGGTGGTCAGGATCCAGGCGCGCTCGGAGAAGCCGGGGTCTTCCGAGCGCCAGGTCCGCTCCAGCGCGACCGAGAGGATCCCGCGGTCCGCGGCGAAGGAGAACCCGGTGCCGACCGAGACGCCGTACTCCTTGGGCTCTCCGCCCGCCGCGACGGGGAACGGCAGCTTGGCGTAGCGGAAGCCGACGCGCAGCGGAAGGCGGCTGGGGCGCCGCACGTTCCGGATGAACTCGAGGCCGGCGGCCGCCTCGAGCGTGTTCACCGCTCCCACGCCTCCCAGATCCGTCAGGTCGGTGCTCGCGGTGGACCAATTGCGCCACAGCACGTGGCCCGCCACATCCACCTTGGAGAGCGCGCGCCACCGGAGGCCGCCGCCCAGCGTCACCGGCAGGTCGATGCGGTCCACCTCGGTGGAATCGCGCTCGACGCTCGCGTGGCCGTCGCTCCGCGCGAGTAGGCTCACGGCGAGGTTCCGGCTGGGCTGCGCCAGGACGCCGATGGACATGCCGAAGCCGGCGAACGAAAGCTCGGCACGCTGCAGCGCGGGCCGGTAGAGCGTGTCGGCGAAGTCGCGCCGGAGCGACACCCGGTTGGTGCCGGTGATCACGTGCCCCGCGACGCCGATGGCGATCCGGTTGCTCGCCCGGTACGCGACGGCGAGCCGCAGGTCGTTCACCCCGCCCCTGCTCTCCAGGGTGTCGATCACGCCCACGGGCACGCCGTTCAAGGTCACCGTGCTGGCAAAGGCGAGGCTGAAGTCCCGCGTGGTGTAGTTCGAGTAGCTGAACGAGGCGGAGAGCGGAAGCCCCTTGATCGGTCCGCCCACCAGGAACTGGGGAAACCGGAAATTCCGGATCGACGCGGAGCCGGCCGGGCTCTCGGAGGTGCGATAATCGCTCATGCCGGTGAATTCCGCGGTGAGCGCCGGCAGGTAGGCGAGCGACGCGGGCGACACGCTCGACTCCCCGTCGAACAGCGCGAATCCGCCGGCCGTGCCCATGGCCCGGGCCGATAGCGCCCGCCCGGGGAGGCCGAGGCCGCGGATGCCGAACTCGGAGGACTGGGCCTGGGCCGCCGCCGGGAGTGCGGCCAGCATGGAGGCGAGAAGGACGCGGCGCACTCAGGGCCTCTCGAAGGGGAAGCGGCGGAGGTAGGTCACGCGGAGCTGCGGCGGCGTTCCCGCGCGCGTCGAGCCGAACACCGCCTCGGTGAAGGTGGCGGCTTCCGGCGTCATCACCAGGAACAGCGCGGGCGGGCGCGGGTCGAGCCCCTGCCAGAGCTGCACCAGCGACCCGACCTCCACCCCCACGGCGCCCGTGGTCCCCGCCTCGACCGCGGCCGAGCTGCTCGCCGAGGGAACGGCCGGAGACTTGGCGCCGAGGTCGGCGAGGATGGCGCGCGCCTCGAGGAAGCCTGGATCATGGGGCAGGCCGGGCACCGGACTCACCGGTGTGAGCTCCAGCGTCGCCCGGACGATCGAGACCGAATCGCGGAGCCGCGCGGGCCAGGGAAAGCGGATCAGCGCGCGTGAGGACGGCGCCCCGCCCACCGTGAGCAGCGATGGGTCGGGCACCAGCTCGTTCTTGGTCACGTAGTTGTTGAACTCGACCCCTACTCCCAACGGTACGCTGGTGGCGCCCTGCAGATCGGTGATCGGGGTGACGTAGGTCGTGAACACCGGGGGCAGGTTGCTGAGCCCGGTGCCGAGCCGCACCCCCGTGCCGGCCGGCGGCGACGCGTCCACCGAAACGCCGAGCACCAGCTTGCCCGCGTCCGCCGGCTGGAGCACGAGCGGATCGAGGGCGCTGCCCTGGAGGGTGACCGTGAGCGAGTCCCGCCGGGCGGTGTCCGGCACCGCGATCGTCGCCACCAGGCTGCCCGGCGTGAGCAGCGGGCTCACGCCGGCGAAGGTCAGGTTGTCGAGGTCCAGCGACGACGGGAGGCGGAAGAGGTGGAGCTGTACCCCCCGCACCGCGGTGTCGCGCGCCACCAGGCCGAGTCCGAGGACGATGGAGTCGATCTGATAGACGACGCGCGTGTCGCGGAAGGTGATCGAGTCGGGGCGCGCCGCGAAGCGCACGACGGCGAGATTGCTGTCGGCGGGGGCCGGCACGCCGCTCGAGACCAGCAGCACGCCGCCGTCGGCGCGCGCGACGTAGCCGGTGAAGCTGGTGTCGCCGTTGGGCAGCGCCTGCAGCACTTCCTCGATCGTCTCGGCCGTCCCCCCCGGGCACAGCTCCGGGCACTCGCCCGGCTGGGTGAGCTGCTCCTGGCAGGCCAGGGTGGCGAGCGCGAGGAGGGAGGCGAGAGCGAGCGGGCGCGCGCGAGGCGCGCTCATGCGGGCGGCGCCCCGGCGAACGGCTCCGGCAGCAACTCGCTCAGCCGCCGGCGCAGCGTGCGCGCGGGACCGATGGCGACAACCTCGGGATCGCCGAACTCGGCGAGCACCTGGCGGCAGGCGCCGCAGGGCGTCGCCGGCGGGTCCCGGTCGGTCACCACGACCGCGCGGCGGAGGCGCCGGACCCCCGCCGCGACCGCCGCCGCCGCCGCCGCCCGCTCGGCGCACAGCGAGAGACCGTACGACGCGTTCTCGACGTTGCAGCCGACGTGCACGCTCCCGTCCTCGCCCTCGACGGCGGCCCCGACGCGGAAGTTCGAGTACGGCGCGTAGGCCCGCTCCCGGACCGCGCGCGCCGCCTGCTCCAGCGGGTCACTCACTCCACACCTCTCGAAGGAACGAGACGCCGGCCGCGAGCGGCGCGACGCCGAGAAATTCCGCGACCGTCTGGCCCACGTCGGCGTAGCTCTGCCGGCGACCGAGCGCGACCGGGCGAATCCTGGGCCCGTACACCAGTACGGGGACCGCCTCGCGCGAATGATCGGTGGACGGGGTCGTCGGATCGTTGCCGTGATCGGCGGTAAAGATAACGAGGTCTTCCTCGCGCACTCCCGCGAGCAGCCGGGGCATCCAGCGATCCAGCTCGAGCAGGCCGCGATGAAATCCGGGCACGTCGTTGCGGTGCCCCCAGGTCTGGTCGAACTCGATCACGTTGGCGAGCAGCAGGCCGCGGCGCATGGAGTCCAGCGCCCCCTCGATGCACGCGTACGCGTCGCTGTTCACCGGGGCGTGCACGCTGGTGATGTGCCGGCCGGCGAAGAGATCGTCCACCTTCCCCACGCCCACCCGCGGGATGTGCTGGGCCGCGAGCCGGTCGAGCAGCGTCTCCCCCGGCGGCGGGAGGCTGAAATCCTTGCGCCCCGCCGTGCGCGTCCAGGCGCCGGGGGCGCCCGTGAAGGGACGCGCGATCACCCGCGAGACCCCGTGGGGCGGCTGCAGGATCTCCCGCGCGGCCGCGCAGGCCGCGTACAGCTCGGCGAGCGGCACGGTGTCTTCGTGGGCCGCCACCTGGAACACGCTGTCAGCCGAGGTGTAGACGATCCATTTTCCCGTCCGCTGGTGCTCGGCGCCGAGCTCGTCGAGGATCGCGGTGCCGCTCGCGGGCCGGTTACCCAGCACCCCGCGGCCGGTGCGCTCCTCGAAGGCCGCGATGACCTCCGGCGGAAACCCGTGGGGGTAGGTGGGAAACGGTCGCTCGAGCACCAGGCCGCAGAGCTCCCAGTGGCCGGTGGTGCTGTCCTTCCCCGCACTCGCGGGCTCCGCCACCCCGCAGGCGCCCACGGGGTCTTCCACCCGCCGCACGCCGCGGAGGTCGGCGCAGCAGCCGAGCCCCAGCGCCTCGAGGTGCGGCAGGGCAAGCCCGCCCACCGCCCGCGCGACGTTGCCCAGCGTGTCGCTCCCGGCGTCGCCGTAACGCTCGGCATCGTGGGCGGCGCCGATTCCGAGGCCGTCGATCACGACGATGGCCGCGCGGCGCATCAGCGCGGGGTCTCGGATTGCACGAACCGAAAGCGGAGCGCGGTGAGCGCCTGGTCGAGGAGCTGCGTCTCGTCGGGCTCGAGATGGCCGGCGGTCTTCTCCTGCAGCATGGCGAGGGTGTCGATCAGCGTGCGGGCGGCCTGCCGGGAGGTCGCGGGGTCGCCGCGGTGCTCGCCGAGCACGCCGTCCAGCGCGGCTTCGGCCTGGTGGGCGAGCCCCAGCACCAGCGACGCGAAGTGCGGGTTCATGCGGCGTAGCGGCGCGGCAGGCGTGCGGCCAGCATGGTGAGCAGCTCGTAGGCGACGGTGCCGGCGGCCTCGGCTTGACGGTCGAGCGAGATCCGGCCGCCCCAGATCGTGGCGGCGTCGCCCAGCGCCACGTCGTGCCCCCGCTCGAGCGCCACCATGGTCATGTCCATGGCCACCCGCCCGACGACCGGCGCCGTGCGTCCGCCCAGCTCGATCTCCCGCGCCCCCGAGCCGGTCGCGCGGGGAAACCCGTCGGCGTAGCCCGCCGCCACCGTGGCGATCGTCACCGGGCGCTCCGCGCGCCACGTCGCTCCGTAGCTCACCGATTCGCCGGGCTCGATCCGCCGCACCCCCACCACCCGCGCGCGCAACGCAGCCACCGGCCGGGGCACTGCGCCGCCCGCCGCACCACCGTAGAGAAAGATGCCCGGCCGCACCAGATCGGCCGTGTATCGCGTGCCGCGAACGGCCGCGCCGCTGTTCGCCGCGTGCACCAGCGGCGGGCGGCGGGGGAGGCCGGCGAGCGCCGCCTGGAACCGCTGCCATTGGCGCTCGGTGGCGTCCGGGTCGGAGCCCGGCGAATGGAAGTGGGTGAACGCGCCCTCCCACCCGCGCGCGTCACGGAGCGCGTCCCCCGCCGCACCGACCAGCGCTCGATCGTCGTAGCGGAAGCCGGAGCGCGACATGCCGGTGTCGATCTCCAGGTGGAACGCGCGGTCGCTGCGCGCGGTCCAGGCGGAGAGCGCGTCGAGGTCCCCGATGGACGGGCGCAGGTCGAGCTCGAGGCAGCGATCGATCCACGCGGGAAGGAGCGGCGTGAAGAGCACGATCGGGCGCTCGATCCCCGCGCGGCGGAGCTCCGCGCCCTCCTCCAAGGTGGCCACGCCGTAGCCCCACGGCCCCAGCGCCTCGAGCGCGCATGCAACCCGCACGGCGCCCAAGCCGTAGCCGTTAGCTTTCACCATGGGAAGCAGGCGGCCGCCCGATCTCGCGGCGACCGTCTTTGCGTTGGCGACCAGGGCGCCGAGATCTACGTCCACCCAGGCGCGGGCCGTTTCGCAGGATTCTGTCGTGGTCACGGCCGCGAATCTTACATAGCGACGAGAGATAAATGCAAGACAAATCAGCGCTTGGACGCGCGCTGGCCATGGTGCGCGACCTCCGGGCACGCTGTGCGTGGGACCGGGTGCAGACCCGCGAGACCCTGCGGCCCTACCTGGTCGAAGAGGTGCTCGAGCTGGACCAGGCGCTCGCGGCGAGCGACCCGGCGCTGATCCGCGACGAGCTGGGCGACTTCCTCCTCCACCTCGCGTGGCAGTTGGTGCTGGGCGAAGAGCGTGGCGAGTTCACGCCGGACGACGTGGCGGAGACGATGGAGCGGAAGATGAAGCGCCGGCATCCGCACCTCTTCGACATCGGTCCGCCCGAGCCGTGGGAGCGGCTCAAGCGGCGCGAGCGCTCGGGCGGCACGCTGGGCCAGCTCCCAGCCGGGATGCCGGACCTGCTCCGGGCATACCGGCTCCAGGAGCGCGCCGCGTCGGTCGGGTTCGACTGGCCCGATGCGAGGGGCCCGCTGGAGAAGGTTCGCGAGGAGTTGGCGGAGGTCGAATCCGAGCTCGGCGGGCTGCCGCGGGGCGCGGCCGAAGAGGGCGTGCGCCGCAATGGGCCCGACGCTGAGGCCGACCGCCTGGCCGACGAGATCGGCGATCTCCTGTTCGCGGTGGTCAACCTCGCCCGCAAGGCGGGCGTGCAGCCGGGGCCGGCGCTGGATCGCGCCAACGCCAAGTTCCGCGAGCGGTTCGAGGCGATGGAGCGGCTGGCCGCGAGCCGCGGGCTCGACGTGCACGCGTTGGGACTCGAGGCGCTCGACGCGCTCTGGGACGAAGTGAAGGCGGCGGACGGGCCCGCCACTCCGGGCGGACGACGCTAGGGGTAGAGCCGATAGATCTGCCGCGGGAACGCGATCGCCTCCCGCACGTGGGGAATGCCGCAGATCCACGCCACCGTGCGCTCGATCCCGAGCCCGAACCCCGAGTGCACGAAGGTGCCGTACTTCCGGAGGTCGAGGTACCACTCGTACGCCCTCGGATCGAGGCCCTGCTCCAGGATCCGCGCGAGCAGCCTGTCGTAGTCGTCCTCGCGCTGCGATCCGCCGATGATCTCCCCATAGCCTTCGGGCGCGAGACAGTCGTTGTTCAGCACCGTTCGAGGGTCGTCCGGGTTCTCCTTCATGTAGAAGGCTTTGACGCCCTTCGGGTAATTGAAGACGAACACCGGCCGGTCGTACTGCTGGGCGAGCAGCGTCTCGTCATCCCCGCCCAAGTCGCGACCCCATTGGATGTCGCTCCCGAGCTGGTTGAGCCTGGCCACCGCGTCGGTGTACGAGATCCGCCCGAACGGCGGCGCCACCCGCTCGAGCGGCGCCCGGTCGCGGGCCAGCTCGTCCAGCTCCACGGGCCGCCGCTCGAGGGTGCGGGCCACGATGTAGCTGACGAGCTCCTCCTGCAGGCGCATGTTCGCGGCGGAGTCGTTGAAGGCGACCTCCGGCTCCACCATCCAGAACTCGGTGAGGTGCCGCCGGGTCTTGGATTTCTCCGCGCGGAACGTGGGGCCGAAGCAGTAAACCTTGCCCAGCGCCGCCGCGGCCGCCTCCACGTAAAGCTGTCCCGTCTGCGCCAGGTAGGCCTTCCCCAGGTCGAAGTATTCGGTGGAGAAGAGATTCCCCGCGTCCTCACCGATCGCGCCGGTGAGAATGGGGGTGTCCACGAGCACGAAGCCGCGCTGGTAGAAGAAGTCGCGGATCGCCTGCACCACCTCGTGCCGCACCCTGGCGATCGCGACCTGCCGCCGGCTGCGAAGCCAGAGGTGACGGTGCTCGAACAGGAATTGCGGACCGTGCTCCTTGGGGCCGATCGGGAAGTCGGGCGAGGCGCCGAGCAGGCGGAGGTCGGTGACTCCGAGCTCGTAGCCGCCCGGCGCCCGGGCCTCCTCCCGTACCACGCCGGTGACGGCGACGCTCGTCTCCTGGGTGAGGCGGCCGAAGGCGTTCCAGACCGCCTCGGGCACCTCCTTCCGCGCCAGGACGCCCTGCAGGTAGCCCGAGCCGTCGCGCAGCACCAGGAACGCGATCTTCCCGCTGGAGCGCGTAGTGGCGACCCAGCCCTCGACGGTGACGGTCTCGCCGGCGTGGCGGCCCAGATCGCTGATGCGGACGGTGGCCATGGGGAGTCTTGGCTCGAGTGACGGCGCCGCCCCGGGCGCCAAAGAGGGTGAGTGTATCCCCCCGTGGAGGGAGCGTCAACGCGCGATACCAACGCCGCGTAGCTGGAAACGAACCGCGCCGTGGGCGCGCACCTGGCGGCCGGGCCCACCCGCCGGCCGGGCCCCCGAACCGAAAGACGCATGCACGCAGCGACACTTCCCCTACCGTGGCACGCCGGCCGAGCCGGCCCGAGCGCCGCGGCCGGCCCCCTCAACAGGGGGTCGGCTTCCGACGTACCTTTCGGCGTGGCCGATCGAGAGCTAGCCGCCCGCCTCGCCGCGGGCGACCCGGAGGCGTTCTCCGCGATGGTGGCCGAGCACGCGCCGACCGCGCGCCGGCTCGCCCGGCTGGTGCTGCGGAACGACGACGACGCGGACGACGCGGTGCAGGACGGATTGCTCGCCGCCTGGCGGGCGGTGTCGCGCTACGACGCGGCCCGCCCCTTTCGCCCCTGGCTCCTCCGGATCGTGCTCAACGCCGCGCGCGACCTGCGGCGGCGCCGGCAGGTGCGCACCATGGAATCGCTGAACGGCGGCGAGCCCGACCGCCGGAGCGCCCCCGACCGCGACACGGCGCGCGCCATCCTCCGCGAGCGGCTGGACACCGCGCTCGCCGGCCTGAGCGAGCGCGCCCGCATCGCGGTGACGCTGTTCGATGCCGAGGGATACAGCCACGCGGAGATCGCGGAGCTGCTCGGCGTTCCGGAGGGCACCGTGCGGTCGGACGTGTTCCACGCCCGCCGCGCGCTGCGGTCCCGGCTGACGGCCTTCGCGGAGGAGGTTCCATGATGACGTCCGAGCCGTTCGACGCGGGTCGCGACGAAGGCCTGGGGCGCCTGCTCCGGGACCACCTCGACCCGGGCGGGCACGACGCCTTCGTGGCGCGGGTGGTCGCGGCCGGCCGCACGGCGCGCGTCGGGAGCACGTGGGAGGTGCTGGGCCGCTGGTACCCCCTCGGGATCGCCGCCGCCGTGCTGCTCGCGCTCACGGCCGCGTGGAGCTATCAGGCGGCCGACCGCACCGAGGCGGTGTCCGTGATCGAAGCGATCGCGCCGGCGGAGGCACCCCCGGCACTGCTCGAGGCGCAGGACTCGCCCGGCGCCGACGTCGCGCTCACCTCCTTCCTGGAGACTCGATGAGCCCGTCCCGCTGGCGCGCCGCGGCGCTGCTCGCCGCCGTGTTCGTCCTCGGCCTGGTGGTGGGCGCGTGGGGACGGGGGCTCGCCCATTCGCGCCCGTTCGCCCAGGCGGACCGGCCCGGCCCGGACGGCATGGTTCGGCGCCTCAGTCACGAGCTCGATCTGACCCCGCCGCAACGAGACAGCGTCCGCGCGATCCTCGACCGCCACCGTCCGGAGATGGACTCGCTCTGGCGGGACTTCAGGCCGCGGCTCCGGGCGGTCGAGCAGAGCGTGCGGAACGACATCGCGGCCCAGCTCGACACCCGGCAGCGCGACAAGTTCACCGCGATCGTGCAGCGCATCGACCGCCGGCGGGAGGCGCGCGGCCGCTCGGGTCCGGATGTACGGCCGTAGCGCGCCGGCGCTCGCGGCCACGGTGCTCCTCGCCGCGGCCGCGCACGCGCAGACGCCCGATACCTTCCCCACCCCCAACCTGCCCAGCCGCCCGACCATTACCCTGGCCGACGCCATTCGGCTGGCGGAGACGGCGCAGCCCAGCGTGGTGCAGGCGCAGGCGCAAGTGCGGAGCACCGCGGCGGACGTGCGCAGCGCGCGCGGCGCGTATTGGCCGACGCTCAACTTCAACGCCAGCGGCACCGAGGCCTACAACGCCACCGCCGGCCGGGTGGACCCGACGACCAACCAGGTGCTCACCGGACGCTCGACCGGCAGCGCGGCGGCGAGTCTCTCCGCGAGCCTCGATCTCTTCACCGGGTTCCGCCGCGGCGCGGAAACCCGCGCCGCGCGGGCGTCGAACGAGGCCGCGTCGGCGGGTCTGATCAACGCCCGGTACCAGCAGCGCCTCACCACGACCCAGCAGTTCCTCGACGCTCTCGCCGCGGCCCAGCTGGTGTCGGTGCGGCTGGCGAGCGTGCGCCGGGCGGAAGCGCAGCTTCGGACGGCCATCTCGAAGCTGCAGGTGGGGACGGCCACCCGCTCGGACACGCTGCGCTCCCGGGTCACGCTGGGCACCGCCCAGCTCGACCTCACCACCGCCTTGAGCGACCTCGCCACGGCCGAGGCGGGGCTCGCCCGACTGATCGGGCGGCCGGGGCGGGTCGCGGCGGCCGACGATTCGGCCTACTACCGCACCCAGCCGGTGGACACCACCCGGCTCCGGGCCGACGCGGAGGCGGGCGCACCCCAGGTGCAGAGCGCGGCCGCCTCGGCGCGCGCGGCGCGCGCCTCGGTCAGCGCCGCGCGCTCGGCCTATTGGCCATCGCTCACGCTGAACGGGAGCACGGGCTTCACCGGTACCCGCTCGCAGGGTTATACGCCCTTCAACGCCAGCCAGGCGACGCTGCGCCTGAGCTGGGGCCTCTTCGACGGCTTCACGCGGGAAGCGCGGATCGCGCAGCAGGAGGCGAGCGCCGACGTGGCCGACGCCCAGTCGGCCGACGCCGTGCGGCAGGTGGACGCGGCGGTCACCAGCGGGCTCGCGCAACTCGACGCCGCGCAGACCCGGATCGGAATCACGCTCGCGAACGTGGCCGCCGCGACGGAGGACCTCCGGGTGCAGCAGGAGCGCTATCGGGTGGGCGTGGCGACGATCGTGGACCTGCTCACGTCGCAGGAGGCCCTGGGGCAGGCGGAGGTGGACGTAGTGACGGCGCGATTCGACTACCTGCGCGCCAAGGCCACGCTCGAAGCCCTCGTGGGCCACGAGCTCTGAGGCTCATCCCACCCGAAACAGCTCCACGGCGCGGGGATACCGCGCCACGGCCCGCTCACGGATCGCCTGATGCTCCGGGCGCTGCAGCGCGGGGTCGCGTCCGATCAGCTCGGTCGCGAGGTCGCGCGCGCGGGTGAGCAGGTCGGCGTCGGCGGGCAGCCGCGCGTGCCGCACCTCCAGCCCCCCGCTCTGCCGCGCCCCGATCAGGTCGCCCATCCCCCGCTCCGCCAGGTCCAGCTCCGCGATTCGGAAGCCGTCGGCGGTCGCCGCGAAGGCGCGGAGCCGCTCCGGCACCGCCTCGTCGGCCAGCAGGATGCAGTAGCTTTCGTCCGCGCCCCGGCCGATCCGGCCCCGGAGCTGGTGGAGCTGCGCGAGCCCGAACCGATCGGGGTGCTCGACCACCATGACGGTGGCGTTCGGCACGTCGATTCCGACCTCGATCACGGTCGTCGCCACCAGCACGTCGATCTCAGCCGCGCGGAACCGGCGCATGATGGCGTCGCGCTCGTCGGGCTTCTGCCGCCCGTGCACCAGCCCGACGCGGCGCTCCGGCCAGCGGACCGCGAGCGCCTCCGCCATCGTGGTCGCGGCGCGCAGATCCGCCCGCTCCGATTCCTCGATCACCGGCAGCACCACGTAGGCCTGGCGCCCCTCGGCGCACTGGCGGTCCACGAACCCGAGGACGCGCTCCCGCTGGGCCGCGGTCCGCAGGGCGGTTCGCACCGTCCCCCGGCCCGGCGGACGCTCCCGCAGCGTCGAGACGTCCAGGTCGCCGTAGAGCGTGAGCGCAAGCGACCGCGGGATCGGGGTCGCCGTGAGCAGGAGGACGTCGGGTGCCGCGCCCTTGCCGATCAGGGCCGCACGCTGCTCCACCCCGAAGCGGTGCTGCTCGTCGATCACCACGAGGCCGAGCCGCCGGAAGTGGGTGCTCTCCTGCAGCAGCGCGTGCGTACCGACCACGAGCCGTGCCTCGCCGCTCGCGAGCTTCTTCCGCACGGCGGCCTTTTCCCCCGCGGAGAGGCGCCCCATCAGCACCTCGGGCCGGAGCCCGATCGGCTCGAGCCACGCTGCGAGCGTCGCCCCATGCTGCTCGGCGAGAAGCTCGGTGGGCGCCATGAGCGCGGCCTGGAAGTCGTTCTCCACGGCCAGGAGCATCGCGAATACGGCGACGATCGTCTTGCCGGTCCCGACGTCACCCATGAGCAGCCGGTGCATCCGCTCCGGCGCCGTCATGTCCGCGACGATCTCGCGCAGCGCGCGCTGCTGATCGCCGGTGAGCGCCCACGGCAGCCGCTCGCGAAGGCGGGTGGTGAGCTCCCGGCGCACCTCGAAGGACACCCCCGTGCGCTGCCGCTTGGCGAGGGTGCGGGCGCGCACCAGCATGAGCTGCAGGTCGAAGAGCTCGTCGAAGGCGAGCCTCCGCCGCCCCCGCTCGGCCTCCTCCAGCGAGCGGGGGCGATGCACCGCGCGGAGCGCGTCGGCCAGCCCGGGCAGGCCCAGGCTCGCGCGCAACGCGTCCGGGAGGAGGTCGGGCGAGAGCGCCACGAGCGGGTCCAGGTGCCGCTCGATGAGACCGCGGAGGACCTTGTGGCTCAGGCCCTCGGTCGCGGGATACACCGGAAGCACCTTCCCGGACGCGAGCGGATCCACCTCGCCGTCGGCATCGGCGAGCACGAGATATTCGCGCGGCGCCATTTGCCGCCCGTGGTAGAACCGAACCGGGCCGGAGACGAGAAGGGTCTGGCCCACGGCGACGCTGCGATCGAGGAACGCCTGGCCCGGCCAGACACACTCGAGCATGCCGCTCCCGTCGCGCAGCACCGCGTGGAAGATCCGCAGCCCGCGGCGGGTGGGCAGCACGCCCTTGGCCACCACGCGGCCCACGCAGGCCACCTCCATCCCGACCCGCGCGTGGGCGAGCGGCGTCACGCTCGACGCATCCACATAGCGATGGGGGAGATGCCAGAGCAGGTCCTGCGCGGTGCGGATGCCGAGGCGGGCGAGGGCCTCGGCGCGGCGCTCGCCGATGCCCTTCAGGAACTGGACGGGCGTGTCGAGGCGGAGCGGGCTCACTCCTCGCCTACGAGATTGGCGGCGAACCGCTCGGCGTCGAACGGCTCGAGGTCGTCCAGCGACTCGCCCAGGCCGACGAACCGAATGGGCAGCTGGAGCTCGCGGCGGAGCGCCACCACCGCGCCGCCCTTCGCGCTGCCGTCGAGCTTGGTGACCACGATGCCGGTTGGGCTCACGGCCTCGCCGAACAGCCGGCCCTGCTGGATCGCGTTCTGTCCCACGGTGCCGTCCAGCACCAGCAGGACCTCGTGCGGCGCTCCCGGAACCTTCCGGCCGACCACCCGCGTCACCTTCCGCAGCTCCTCCATCAGGTCTTCCTGCGTGTGCAGGCGGCCGGCGGTGTCCACGACGACCGTGTCCGCTCCGCGGGAGCGGGCCGCGTCGATGGCATCGAAGGCGACGGCGGCGGGATCGCCGCCGGGCGCGCCGGCCACGCAGGGCACGCCGAGCCGATCGGCCCAGATCTGAAGCTGGGCGATTGCGCCGGCGCGGTAGGTGTCCGCGGCGGCAAGCAGCACCCGGCGCTTTTCAC
>DASSOD010000027.1:0-15761 GCA_035700905.1 Gemmatimonadales bacterium
TTGAGCCGGAACCTGCCGAACCGGTCCACGAAGCTGCCGGTGACCGCGTAGCGGGCCCGCGCGCGCCGGGCTGCCTGCGCCGCCCGGGCCGCGTCGAGGTGGCCGGTCGCAGCCTCGCCATCGGCCGACGCGTCTACCGCCTGTACTCCCGGTTGGCCGTTGAGCTCGGCCGCGAGCAGGGCGGGAATCTGCTTCCGCAGGCGCTCGGCCGCCGCGGCTTCGTCACCGAAGCTGTCGTGCGTCTCGAACGCGAGCACCGCGACGGTGCGCGGGGCCTGCGCCGCCGCGGGCGCCCCGGTCGCGAGCGCCGCCAGAGCGAGCGCTGCGGCCGCGCCGGGGTGGAGGATGGCGGCTCTCACAGGACGAGCTGGTCGCCTTCGCGAGCCGGCGCCACCTCCAGGGACGGCGCGCGTTCGGCGGCGAACGCCTGGGCGTCGCTCAGCAGGGCCTCGAGCGCCGCGTCGTCGTGCTCGGGATCGTGGTGGAACAGCACCAGGCGCCGGCAACCCGCCTCTGCGGCGAGATCGACGGCCTGCCGCGGCGTGGAGTGGCCCCACCCCGCGCGTGCCCGCACGATGCCTTCCGAGTACATCGCGTCGTGAATCAGGGTGTCGGTTCCGCCCAGGAACTTCACCAGCCGCCGGCGCCAGTCGCGCGGTACCGGATAGCGCCCGCCTGGGCCCAGCTCGTTGTCGGTCAGATAGGCCACCTCGCGCCCCCCGCCCATGGGGCGCAGCCGATAGCCCAAGGTGGTGCCCGGGTGGCGCAGGCAGAAGGTCTGAACCGCGAAGTCCCCCACCTCGAAGGCTTCCTCGCCGATCTCCTTGATCGACAGCTGTGCCGCGAGCGCCGTGAGCGGCACGGGGAACACCATCGGATCCATCTGCCGATGGAGGATGCTCGCGAGCGAGACCCCTTCCTGCGCCGCCCCGTAGATCCGGACGCAGGTCCCCGGCACGCTGAGCGGCTTGAAGAAGGGGAACCCCTGGATGTGGTCCCAGTGGGTGTGCGACAGCAGCAGGTCCACGTCGGAGGGACGGCCGTCCCGCATGAGCGAGTTGCCGAGCGGCCGGAGCCCGGTGCCCGCGTCGAGGACGACGAGGCGGTCGGCGCCGTTGGCGAGGCCGACGCACGGGGTGTTGCCCCCGAAGCGAGCGGTGCCGGGCCCCGGGGTCGGGATGGACCCGCGGGTGCCCCAGAATGTCAGCGTGTAGCTCACGGATCCCCTGTACGAGAGCGGCCGGCACGCTGAAGGTCACCCGCACGGCGATGCCCCGCAGGCATCGCACTCACGCCAGGCGGGTGACCCGACTCACGCTCGACGCGCGGCGAGCATCAGCGCCTGTCGGTCCTTGAGCGTGATGTCCTTACGCGTGACCTGGATGATGCTCCGCTCGACCAGGTTGCGCATGGTGCGCGACACCGTCTCGCGGCTCGAGCCGATCATCTGGGCAATCGTGTGGTGCGTCAGCTTGCGGGTGATGCGGTCGCCGTGCTCCTCGTCGGCCATGCGGAGGAGCAGGTGGGCGACGCGGCCGTTCACGTCCAGCAGCACCAGGCTGCCGATCTTCTCGTCGGCGCGCCGGAGGCGGCGGGAGATTTCCTTGAGGAGGGAGATCGCGACCTCGGGCATGGTGCGGAGCCGGGCGTGGAAGTCCTCGCGGCGGATGACGAGCAGGTTCGAGTCCTCCATCGCGATCACGTGAGCCGAGCGGGGCTCCTCGTCGATCACGGCCATCTCGCCGAAGAAGCTGCCTTCCCCCAGCACCGAGAGGATCACCTCGCGCCCGTCCTCGGCGATGAGCACGACCTTCACCTGCCCCCCGGCGACGAGGTAGAGCGCGTCGCCCGGGTCGTCCTCGAACACGATCACGCTGCCCTTCGGGTAGCTCCGCTCGCGGGCCAGGTCGGCGAACTGCTGGAGCTCCTGCTCGGTCAGCCCATGAAACAGCGGAACCTTGCGCAACACGTCTATGGCGGCAACGGGCACAGGCGCCTCACTGGGGACGAGTGTCTGGCGAGCCCCCGCGGGAGCTCGCGCCGGCATGACTGCGGAAGTACCGCACAGGAATAGTGAGGCGCAAGCCGCCTGCACAAGGACGTAGATCACACGCGGCCCCCGCCGGTTGCCCGGAAGCCCAAGCCGGGATTAGATTTCCCGGCTTTGAGCGCGGGCGCCCGGCCGGTCGGGCCCGGATAGTGGCTCGGTGCTCGAGCAGATTCCAGGAGCGATCCAGTGAAGGCCGATCTCCACCCCGTCTACAAGAAGGTCACCGTGGTGTGCGCCTGCGGGAACTCGTTCGAGACCCGCTCCACGGCCCAGTCCATCCACGTCGAGGTCTGCTCGGCGTGCCACCCGTACTTCACCGGCAAGCAGCGCCTGGTGGACACCGCCGGACGGGTGGACCGGTTCCGCCGCAAGTACCAGGGCGAAGCGGCGAAGGCGTAGCCGATGGAGGCCAGACTCCGCCAGGCACTCGCCCGGGCGGAGGAGGTCGCCCAGGCGCTGGCCGAGCCGGGCGTGGCCCGGGACCCTGCGCAGCTCAAGTCGCTCGGACGCGAGCACACCCGCCTCGCCCCCGTGGTCAAGCTGGCCGACCGACTCGCCCGCGTCGAGGACGAGTTGGCCCAGGCTCGGGAGATGGCCCAGGAGGCCGATCCCGAGCTGGTCGCGTTGGCCAGGGCCGACCTCACGCGCCTGGGGCCCGAGGCCGACCGCCTCCGCGCCGAGCTCCACGAGCTCCTCCTGCCGCGCGATCCACATGACGACCGCGATGCGATCGTCGAGATCCGGGCCGGCACGGGCGGCGACGAGGCCGGGCTCTTCGCCGGCGAGCTGGTCCGGATGTACACCCGCTACGCCGAGCGGCACGGGCTCACCGTCGAGGCGATCTCGCTGAGCGAGGGCAACGTCGGCGGCATCAAGGAGGCGGTCTTCGCCGTGCGCGGCCCCGATGCCTACGGGCTGCTGCGCTGGGAGAGCGGCGTTCACCGGGTGCAGCGGGTGCCCGCCACCGAGACCCAGGGACGCATCCACACCTCCGCCGCGACGGTGGCGGTGCTCCCCGAGGCCGAAGACGTGGACGTCCGGATCGAGCCGCAGGACCTCAAGATCGACGTGTTCCGCTCCAGCGGGCCGGGCGGCCAGAGCGTGAACACCACCGACAGCGCGGTTCGCGTCACCCACCTTCCCACCGGGCTCGTGGTCCAGCAGCAGGACCAGAAATCGCAGCTCCAGAACAAGATCAAGGCGATGGAAGTCCTTCGCGCCCGGCTGCTCGACCGCATGATCGCCGAGCAGGAGGCGGCCCGCGCTCGCGAGCGCCGCTCCATGGTGGGCACCGGCGACCGCTCGGCCAAGATCCGGACCTACAACTTTCCCCAGAACCGGGTGACCGATCACCGGCTCGAGCTCTCGGTCTACAACCTCGACGAGGTGATGGACGGGCACATCGAGGAGTTCGTGGACCGCCTCCGGATGGAGAGCCGCAAGGAGCGGGAGCAGGCGAGTGCGTGACGGCCTCCCTCTCGCAAGCCTGCTGTCCGGCGCCGAGCGGCGCCTCGCCGCCGCCGGCCTGCCGGAGCCGCGCCGCGAGGCGCTTCGGCTCTGGGCCGAGCCGCGCGGGGCGCGCCCCGCGGCGGCATGGCTCGCGCGCGGGCAGCAGGTGGGGGCCGCCGACGCCGCCTCGTTCACGGAGCGGGTGGCGCGGCGCGCCGCGGGCGAGCCCCTCGCCTATGTTACGGGCTCCGCGGGGTTCCGCCGGCTCGAGCTCCTGACCGATCGTCGCGCGCTGATTCCGCGGCCCGAGACGGAAGGCCTGGTCGATCTCGCGCTGGAGCTCGCCCCGGTCGGGTGCGCCGCGGACGTGGGCACCGGGACGGGCTGCATCGCGTTGAGCCTCGCGCTGGAAGGACGCTACGATTTGGTCGTTGGCATCGACCGCTTACCCGCCGCGCTGGCGCTCGCGGCGCAGAACCGCGACCTTGTGGCCCGGAGCGCGGGCGGCGGCCACCGTCCCCGGGCGCGCTTCGTTCGGGGCGACCTCACGGCCCCGCTTGGCGCGGGCTCGCTCGACCTGCTGGTGTCCAACCCGCCCTATCTCACCGAGGCGGAGTGGCGGGACCTCGAGCCGAACGTGAAGGACTGGGAGCCCGCCGAGGCGCTGGTGGGCGGCGCCGACGGCCTGGACGCGGCGCGTGCCCTGCTGGCCGACGGCCGCCGCGTGCTCAAGCCGGGCGGCTGGTTGGCGCTCGAGATCGATGCATCGCGGGCCGCCCGCACGGCGAGCCTGGCGCGCGACCTCGGCTGGTTCGAGGTGGCGGTGCGGTTGGACCTTTTCGGGCGCGAGCGGTACCTGCTCGCGCGAAGGAGCGAGGGATCGTGATCTGGGACAAGGCACAGGAGTTGGGACGGCTGATCGGCCAGTCGCCCGAGTATCAGGCGCTCCGGCGCGCGGAGACCAGCCTGCGGGAGGATCGCGAAACCGTGGCCAAGCTCGATCAGATCCAGCGGCTCGCGCGGCAGGTGGACCAGATGGTGGCGCAGGGCCAGATGCCCGACCAGCCGACCGCCGAAGCATACGAGACGGCCGTGCGCGATCTGGAGATGAGCCCGGTGGGACAGTCGTACGTGGCCGCCCGGGCGAACTTCGAGAAGCTCATGACCAAGGTCAACCAGCAGATCAGCGAGGGCATGGAGAAGGGCGCGACCAGCAGCATCATCACGCTGTCGTGAGCCGCGGCTTCTTCCTGGCCGTCGAGGGGCCGGAGGGGGCCGGAAAATCCACCCTCGCGGCGGGGCTCGTCCGCCGCATGCGCGGTCTCGGTCTCGACCCGCTGGCGGTGCGGGAGCCGGGAGGCACGCCGGCTGCGGAGCGGATCCGCGAGGCCTTTCTCGATCCCGCGGTGCGGTTCGAGCCGCACACCGAACTGCTCTACATCGCCGCGGCCCGGGCCCATCTTGTGCAGGAGGTGATCCGGCCGGCTCTCGCGGCGGGCCGCGTGGTGGTCTCGGATCGGTTCGACCTGTCCACCCGCGCCTACCAGGGGGCGGGCCGCGGACTCGACCCTGCCCGGGTCGCCGACCTGAACGACTTCGCCACTGGTGGCCTTCGTCCACACCTGACGCTGGTGCTCGACATCCCGCCCGAGCTCGGCCGCGCGCGCCAAGCGGCCTCGGGCAAGGGGCGGGACCGGATGGAGCGTGAGGACGGAGGGTTCCACGACCGCGTCGCCCAGGCCTATCTGGCGGCGACGGGCGAAGCAGTGCGACATTTGGATGGTACCTTGACGCCGGATGCCCTCCTCGACGCCGCGTGGCGAGAGCTGCTGGCCACGGCGCCGGAAACCTTTGGAGGGGCGCGTGACTAGCCGCCCCTGCTCGTCGTCTGGAGGCAGTATGAAGCAGCGCTGGGGTGTGATCGGGCTGGTGGCGGTCATCTCGTTCCTGAGCGGCGGCTGGCTCCTGCAGCGCGGCGCGACCGCGACCGGCGGGAACGTCTACCAGCAGGCCCGCCTGTTCGATGACGTCCTGGCCCACGTGCACAACTACTACGTGGACTCGCTCGGCGAGACCGATCTCTACCAGAAGGCCACGACGGGCATGCTCGAGGAGCTGAAGGATCCGTACTCGGTGCTGCTCACCGGGGACGACTACAAGGCCCTCACCGAGCAGACCTCGGGCAACTACGCCGGCCTCGGCATCCAGATCGACGTGCGGGACGGCTGGATCACGGTTGTCGCGCCGCTCCCTGATACGCCGGCCGAACGCGCCGGGCTCCAGACCGGCGACCAGATCATCGAGATCGACGGCAAGTCCACCGAGGGGTGGAAGAACGATCAGGCCGTGAAGGCGCTCCGGGGCGACGCGGGGAGCCACGTCGTGCTCCGGGTGCGCCGCCCCGGCATCGCCGAGCCGCTCAAGTACGAGCTCACCCGAGCCACCATCCACATCCGCTCCGTCCCGGCCGGCACGCTGTTCGACGGCGGCGTGGGATACATCTCGCTCAATCCGGTGAGCGAGACGTCGGCCGCCGAGCTGCGGGACGAAGTCGCCACCATGCGGGCCAAGGGCATGAAGGCGATGGTGCTCGATCTCCGGCTCAATCCGGGCGGCCTCCTGGATCAGGGCGTGAAAGTCGCCGAGCTGTTCCTCGACCGCGGCCAGGAGATCGTGTCCACCCGAGGCCGGGCCCGCGGCTCGTCCAAGGAGTTCTTCGACGAGGGACGCCAGCCGTGGCCCGATCTCCCGATCGTGGTCCTGGTGAACGAGGGCACGGCGAGCGCCGCGGAGATCATCGCCGGCGCGCTGCAGGACCACGATCGCGCCGTGGTGGTGGGCTCGCCCACCTTCGGCAAGGGCCTGGTGCAGACGCTCTTCCCCTTGGGCGACGGGGTCGCGCTCAAGCTCACGACGGCCCGGTGGTACACGCCGAGCGGGCGGACCATCCAGCGGATCGCCAAGAGCGAGGAGGATCAGCTCGAGCAGGCCGTGGCCGCCGTGTCCGACAGCTCGGCCTCCGGGCCGAACCCGGCGCTCTCCGATTCCGCGCTCAAGGAGCGCCCGATCTACCACACGGACGGCGGCCGCATCGTGCGGGGCGGCGGCGGCATCGTGCCGGACATCGTGATCCGGCCCGACACGCTCACCACCGGCGAGCGGGAGTTCGCCAAGGCGCTCGGCAGCAAGCTGCCGGCATACCGCGACGTGATCACGGGGTACGCGCTCGAGCTCAAGCGCAACAAGTCGGTCACGAGCGAGAGCTTCAAGGTCACACCCGAGATGCGGCAGCAGGTCTACCAGCGGCTCAAGGCCAAGGGCGTGGACGTGACCCCCGCGAGCTTCGCCGCGGCGGGCCAGCTGGTGGAAGAGCAGCTGGGATACGAAGTGGCCCGGTACGTGTTCGGGCGGCCGGCCGAGTTCAAGCGGCGCTCGCAGGACGACCGCCAGCTCCAGACGGCGATCGGGCTGCTCAAGCGGGCGCAGACGCCGAAGGAGCTGCTCGGCCTCGCGATGTCGGGCAACGTGCTGCAGCGCTCGAACTGAGCGCACGGGAAGTGGTCGCGAGCGCGCCCCGGGACGCCATGAGGCCGTCCCGGGCGCGCTGCGCGTTCGGGGGCGTCCGCGGGACCGCGGGCGGGAGCGGCCCGCGGGGCGGGTCATGAGCGGGCTCAGAACGCTGGTGGTCGGGCCGGGGCGCATGGGGCAGGGAATAGCGCTCGCGCTGCACGGCGCGGGTTGGCCGGTCGCGCTGGTCGCGCGCTCGCGCCGGCCGCTCGTGGCCCCGCTGGTGCTGCAGCCCGGCGACTGGGCAGCGGCCGTACGGGCGGCCGAGCTCGTCCTGGTGGCCACGCCCGATGCGGCCGTGCCGCTCGCCGCGGCGGACCTGGCGAGCACGGGCGCGGTGGCTTCCAATCACGCCGTGCTCCACCTGGCCGGGCCGCTCGACCGTTCCGCCCTTTCCGCCCTCGAGCCCACCGGCGCCGCACTGGGCTCGTTCCACCCGCTCCAGACGGTGGCCGACCCGGTGACCGCGCCCGCGCGTCTCAGGAACGCGTACGCCGGGATCGAGGGCGATGCGCGCGCGCTCGCGGCGGCGGAGCGCCTCGCGGCGGCGCTCGGGATGACCGCTGTTCGGATCCCCGCCTCGGCCAAGCCACTCTACCACGCGGGCGCCGTGATCGCTGCGAACTACACCGTGGCGCTCGCCGGGCTCGCGGAGGCGGTGGCGCGCGACGCGGGCGTAGAACCGGAGGTCGCGGCGCGAATGTACCGCCCGCTCCTCGCGGGCGCCGTCGCGAACCTGGAGGCGCTCGGCCCCGTGGCCGCACTCACCGGGCCCATCCGCCGAGGCGATGCGGCGACGGTTCGGGCGCACCTGGCCGCGCTTCCACCGGACGCACGGGCGGTCTACGTCAGCGTGGGACGCGTAGCGCTGGCGCTCGCGCGCACCGCGGGGCTCACGCCCGCGGCCGCGGAGCGGGTCGAGAGCGCGCTGGAGGGAGGGGGCTAGCCCTGCTCGACCACCCGGACGCCGTTCGGCACGTCGAAGGTGAACGTGCGGTCGGTGACCGGTACGTTGGCGCGCAGGCTGTGAAGCGTGAGGGTGCGGTGCTGGCCCGAGGTCTCGTCAATCTCGATGCGGCGGGGGAGCGCATCCGAGCGATCCAACCATACCGTCGCCTTGCTGAACGGCATGTCGGGCACCGTCGGGATCATCTCGATCACGTCCATGGTGCGCCCGTCGAGCTTGTCCGCGCGCACGTAGGTCGAGGCATAGCGCTCGGCCGGCCGGTCGAGCAGCCACGCGATCAGGTTGTAGCCGTAGACCGGGCCGCCGCTCGGCACCGGCAGCTTGAGCACCTGGCCCGGGGCGGTGCTCGGGGTGTAAACCCACACCGAACGGCCGTCGATCACGATCGCCTCGCCGGGCGGCTCGCTGAAGCGCATCGCGAGCCGCGCCTGCCCCGACTGAACCAGCACGCCCTTGCTCTCCTGGTTGCCGATCATCGGGTTGTCGATGCTCTGCTGGAACTCCGCCTTGAGCGAGATCAGCGACCGGTAGGCGTTCGCCGCGCGGCCCACGATCGCCTTCGCGTCATCCTGGGCGGACAAGCGGACGGGCGGAGAGACGCGCGCCTGCACCGTGAGCACCGCGAGAGCGGCCACCCCCAACCGAACCAGCCGCGCCCGCGCCGCGCCAAGCCCGTGTCGCGCCGACCGGCCGTCCGGGGACCGGAGCGTCCACGCGTCCGCCGGTCCGCCCGTCCGCCCGTCCGCCCGTCCGCTCACGCCCGCAGCCCCGCCGGCTCCGCCACCCGGCGTCCGATCGCCTCGGCGATGAGCCGAACCTCGCGCATCATCTGGGCGAACTGGGTGGGGAAGAGGCTCTGCGCGCCGTCCGAGAGCGCCCGCTCCGGGTCCGGGTGCACCTCGACCAGCAACCCGTCGGCGCCCGCCGCGACCGCGGCGCGGGCCATCGGGATCACCATGTCGCGGTGGCCGGTGCCGTGGCTCGGATCGGCGAGCATGGGCAGGTGCGACAGCCCGTGCACCACGGGCACCGCCGCGAGATCGAACAGGTTTCGAGTCGCCGAGTCGAACGTCCTCACGCCGCGCTCGCAGAGCATCACGTTGGCGTTGCCTTCGGCCAGGATGTACTCGGCCGACAGCAGCAGCTCCTGGACGGTCGCCGCGAGCCCGCGCTTCAGGAGCACCGGTTTTCCGCAGCGGCCCGCCTTCTTGAGGAGCGAGTAGTTCTGCATGTTCCGCGCCCCGATCTGCACCACGTCGGCCACGTCGGCGACCAGGTCCAGCCCTTCGGGGTCCATCGCCTCGGTGACGATGAGCAGACCGGTCTCGTCGCGCGCCTTGGCCAGAAGCTGCAGCCCCTTCTTGCCGAGCCCCTGAAACGAGTAGGGCGAGCTTCTCGGCTTGTACGCTCCCCCGCGCAACAACGTGGCGCCCGCGTCGCGCACCACGCGCGCCGCCTCGAGGATCTGCGTCTCGCTCTCGACCGAGCACGGCCCGGCCATGACCACCACCTCGTCCGCCCCGATGGTCACGCCGCCGGCCAGGCGGACGACGGTGGACTGGGGCCGCCACTCGCGCGAGACCTGCTTGTAGGGCTTGGTGACCGGGATGCACTCCTGCACCCCGGCGAGCCCGGCGAGCCGCGAGGGATCCACCCGGCCGTCGTTCCCCACCACGCCCACGGTCGTGCGCTGGCGGCCGGGCATGATCCGGGCCTCGTAGCCCATCTCCTCGATCGTCGCGGCCACCTGGCGGATCTCGTCCTCGGTGGCGCCGTGCCGCATCACGACCAGCATCGCGAGTCTCCGGTGGGCTAGGCGTGTAGGGCGGCTTCGCCCAGCCGCACGCCCACGATCGTGGACACGCCGGGCTCCTGCATGGTCACGCCGAACACCGCGTCGGCCGCCTGCATGGTGCGCGGGTTGTGGGTGATCACGATGAACTGGGTCTCCTGCTTGAACTCGTCGAGCAGCCGGGTGAACCGGCCCACGTTGGCGTCGTCCAGCGGCGCGTCCACCTCGTCCATCAGGCAGAACGGGCTGGGCTTCGTGAGATAGAGCCCGAACAGGAGCGAGGTCGCGACCAGCGTCCGCTCGCCCATCGAGAGGAGGCGCACGTGCTGGATCCGCTTGCCGCGCGGCGCCGCGAGGATCTCGATCTCGCTCTCCAGCGGGTTGTCGGGCGCCGAGAGCCTGAGATCGCACTCGCCGCCGCCGAAGAGCGTCTGGAACACCTTGTGGAAGTTCGCCTTGACCGCCTCGAAGGTCTCGAGGAACATCTGGCGCGCGGTACCGTCGATCTCGCGGATGGCCTGGAGCAGGGCCTGCCGGGCACCGACCAGGTCGTCACGCTGCGAGGTGAGGAACTCGAGCCGCTTCAGCTCCTCCGCGTGCTCCTCCATCGCCAGCGGATTCACCGGCCCGATCGCCTCCAGCGCGCCCACGATGCGGGCCGACTCCGCCTCCAGGGACTCGAGGTCGAGGTCGAGCAGCACCCGTCCGTCCATCAGCGCGTCGAGGGGGCGCCGCCACTCGGTCTCCACCCGCTCGACGATGCTCCGGCGGAGGCCCGCCGCCTCGGTGAGCTCGAGCTGGAGCCGGTGGTTCTCCTCGCCATGCAGCTCCAGCAGGCGCCGCTCCTCGGCGACCGTGTGCTCCGCCTCGCCCAGCGCAGCCTCCGCCGCGATCAGGCCCAGCTCGGCATCGGTGTCGGCCGCCTCCAGCTCGAGCAGCGCGACCCGGCGCTCCGCCCGGGCCTCCTGCCACTGGGCCTGCTGCCTGCCGAGCGTGGCGATGTCCCGATCGAGCTGAGCCAGCTCGCTCGTGAGGGCCTCGACCGCCGCCTCCGCGCCCCGCTGCACCTCGAGGGACCGCTCCAGCCGCTCCGAGGCGGCGCGGAGCGACGCCGCGACGTGCGCCTCGCGCACCTGCGATTGCGCCCGGCCTTCGCGCGCAAGCTCCTGGGCGGACTCGAGGTCGGCCAGCGCGGCGCGCGCCGCGCCGAGCGACTCGTCCAGGTGCGCGCGCGCCACCTCACCCTCCACCAGCGCGCCGTCCACCTCCACCAGGCGCCGCTCGGCGGTGGCGAGGCGGTCGCGGAGCCGCGCCACCTCCGCCTCGCTCTCGGTGAACTCGCGGGTGAGATTGTTCACGAAGCGCGAGGTGTCATCCCGCGCCGCCGCCGCCTGGCGCTCGGCTTCCCGCGCGACCTCGGCGCGCGCGGTCGCCTCCGCGAGCGCGCGCTCGAGCTCGGCAAGCGACGCGAGCGTCGCCGCGAGCCGCGCCTCCGAGTCCGCCAGCGCAGCCGACGCCTGCGCCGTCTCCACCGCGAGCTCGGCCAGCTCGGCGCGCCGGCGGAGCGGGCCCGATGGGCCGGCCGCGCCGCCGAGGAAGATGGCGCCGCTCGCGCGTCGGAGGACCTGCCCGGCGTCGTCCAGGACCTGCGAGCCGGCGAGCGCCGCGCGGACCCAGGCCGCGGCGGGGCCCTCGCTGCGGAATCGGCCGTCCAGCGGCGCCAGCTGGCCGGCCGTGGCGGGGCCGGGCTCGACCGGAAGCAGCACCAGCGCCCCGGGCTGCTGCTCCGCGTGCCACGCGCGGATCGCGTCCACCGCCTCGAGGTCACGCACCAGAACGGCGTGGGTCCATTCGCCCAGGAGGCGCTCCGCGAGCTCGGCGTCCTCGCGGGCCGCGCTCACGAAATCGCTGAGTGGACCGAGCACGCGCCCGTCGAACCGGTCCCGCGCGGCGAGCAGCGCCGCCGCCCCGGGCGCGAGGCCGACCCGATCGCGCTCCAGCTCCTCGAGGACCTCGCGCCGGGCGGTGAGGGTGGCGAGGGCCTCCTCGGCTTGGCGGCGCTCGGCCCGGTTGGTCGCCTCCCGTTCCCGCGCTTCGGCCACGAGATGACGCGCGCGCTCCGCCGCCGCGGCCGCCGCCCGCGCCTCGTGGCCCCGGAAGGCGGACTGCTCGATCGCGGTGTCGCGCTGCCGCTCCGCCGAGCCCAGCTCCCCCTTGAGCCCGCCGCTGTGCGCCTGTGCCTGCGCCACCCGCTCCCGCAGCGAGGCGAGCTCGCCCTCCAGCGCGGTGCGCTCGCCCTCGAGTGAGCGAAGGGTCTGCGCCCGCTCCTGCAGCTCCTGCTCCCGCTGCCGTACCAGCGCGCGCTGCTCCACGAGCTGCTGGCGGCCGGCCTCCTCGTCCGAGGTGCGGGCGGAGACCTCACTCCCGATCCGCTCGTGCTCCGCGGCGGCCGCCGCCCGCTCGGCCTCGGCGGCAGCGTACTCGGCGGCGGCGTGCGCGGCGCGCTGCTCGCTCTGGCCCCGCTCCTCCAGCGCGCGGCTGCGGCGGGCGGCCGCGTTGGCCAGGCGCTCGCCCGCGAGCGCGAGGTCGCCGTCGAGCTTGCCCAGCTCGAGGCGGACCGCACTGAGCCGCCGGGCGATCTCGCTGCGCTGTATCTCGGCCGCCGCCCGGCGGCGCGCCGCCTCCTCGCGCCGCGCGTCGGCCGCCGCGAGGCGCTCCCGGTCGGCCGGAAGCAGCTCGGCGAGCTCGGCGAAGCGACGCTCCATCCCCGCCGAGTGGTCGGAGAGCTGGTCGAGCTGCCGCCGCGCGAGCGTGAGCTGCACGGCGAACTTCTCCTCGGTGAGCTTGGCGTGCCGCTCCGCCTTGCCCTTCTGGCGCGCGAGGCTGCGGATCTGCGACTGGACCTCGGCGATGAGGTCCTCCACCCGTTGCAGGTCGGCCGCGGTTTCCTCGAGCCGCCGCTCGCTGGAATGCTTGCGGTCTCGGTAGAGCCCGATTCCCGCCGCCTCCTCGAATAGCGAGCGGCGCTCCTCCGCCCGGTCCGAGAGGAGGAGCTTGATCATCTCCGCCTCGATGACGACGCCCGCGTCGCTGCCGAGGCCGGTGCCGCGGAGGAGGTCCTGGATGTCGCGCAGGCGCACCGGCGAGCCGTTCAGCAGGTAGTCGCTCTGGCCCGAGCGCGAGAGCCGCCGGGCGATCACGACCTCCTGGTAGGCGATCGGCAGATCGCCGTCGCTGTTGTCGAGGTACAACGCCACCTCGGTCACGTTGACCGGACGGCGGTTGGCCGAGCCCTGGAAGATCACGTCCTCCATCTTCCCGCCGCGGAGCAGGCGGGCCGACTGCTCGCCCAGCACCCAGCGAACCGCGTCGGAGACGTTGGACTTGCCGCAGCCGTTGGGCCCCACGATCGCCGTGACGCCGTCCTCGAAGGTGAGCGTGACGGTGTCCGCGAACGACTTGAAGCCCGAGAGCTCCAGCTTGGTCAGCTTCATGCGAGGCGTCCTCTGCTCGAGGTGCGGTGGGTCACTGCGCGGGCTGATCTTCGGGCGTGATCACGAACGACGGCATGCCGAGGGTCTTTCCGGTGGCCTCGGCCTGCTCGCGCGTGGCGTATGGGCCGAGCACGACGCGATAGGCCTCGTCGCCCTTCTTCGGGGGGAGCACGGCGGCGGGGAGGCCGGCGCCCTTGAGCTTGGTGGCAAGCTCCTGCGCCCAGGATGGATTGCGCGAGCTGCTCACCTGGAGGAAGATGCCGGCCCCCGCCGAGACGGCGTCGCTGTCGGCGGCGATCGAGTCGGCCGCGGCGAGCTGTTGTTGCTCCTGCGCCGGCAACCACGCGAGCGGGACCCAGGCGTCGTCCGCGCCGGCATCGATGGTGCCCGTCACCGGGAAATCCTTGGCCGACAGATCCAGCGCATGCACGTCGCCGCCGGATCGCACCAGCAGCGTCTGCCGTCCGGCCACCACCGGGAGGTCGTCACCCCAGCGGGTGCGCGCGGTCCCGACGATGCGGGCCGCGGCGATGTCCACCACCCACGCCGAGTCGCCGCGCTCGGGCCGGGCGAGCAGCCAGCCGCCATAGAAATCGCCCCGCAGCTCCCGGGCAGGGCCGGGCAGCTCGATGGTCTCGAGCTCCGAGTCGCTGAACCGATCGATGATCGAGATCTCCTTCTCGTTCCGCAGCACGTAGAGCCGGTGTCCGGAGGGCGAGAAGATGACGGCGCGGGCGTGGGAGATGTCGAGCGTGTGCACGACGCGCTTGGTCTGCGGCTCGTAGAGCACGACGCCGGTGTCCGTCGCGATGGCGACGATGTCGCCCAGGTAAGTGGCCGACGCCTCGCCCGCGGGCACCGCCGCCCGGGCCTGCGCCTGGTCGGAACCGAGGGTGACGGCCTCGGCCCGGTCGGCGGCGGGGATGGCGACCAGCGTCCCGCTCATGGTGCCATAGAGCGCGCGCGGCGCCGCGGCGAGCTTGGGCCGGAACCGGACCGGGGAGCGCCGCACGATCTGGGTGACCGCCTGACCCGTGTCCACGGCGTAGACGGCGCCGTCGGGTCCGATCGCCGCGTGGCGGACCTGGGGAAGGAAGGTGCGGACGCGCCGCGACTCGAGATCGAGCCCGACCAGGTTGTTCTTCGCGTCCACCGCGAACACGAGCCGCTGCTCGAGGTCGCCGCCCACGACGCGCTTGAGCGCCGGCAGCTTCTCGGCGGCCTTCCACGACGATTCGGTCAGGCCGGGAACGCGGTAGAGCCGGGC
Organism: Gemmatimonadales bacterium; assembly: GCA_035700905.1. Classification (GTDB taxonomy): domain Bacteria; phylum Gemmatimonadota; class Gemmatimonadetes; order Gemmatimonadales; family GWC2-71-9; genus DASQPE01. The sequence continues at coordinate 14,587 of DASSOD010000027.1, forward strand.
GAAGCCGCCGTCGCGCGGGATGCGGAGCACGCTGGCCGGGGGGGTGGTGCGGGCCGTCGCCGGCAGGTGGGCGGACCCGTTGTCGCCGCCGCCGCACCCGGCCGCCGCCACGGTAATCGCCGCCCCCACAAGGACGTGCGGGAGATGTTCTCGGAGTGGCACGGGCAAAAGATAGTGGGGCGGAATGGCAGGCGGGAGGAAGGCCCGCCCGCCTAAAACGCCGGTCCCAGGCTCAGCGTCCAGAGGCTCTTGATGTCCCGCCGCAGCGGGCGGGCGTAGTCGAGGCGCAGCACGATGAAGCCGAACAGGTTCGTGCGCACGCCGGCGCCGTACGCCATGAGCGGCTCGCGCACGCGGAGCGGATCGTCACCCGGCTCGCGCTGCCACTTGATCGTGTCGCCGCCGTCCCACACCAGCCCGATGTCGTAGAAGATGTTCCCCTCGAGCGGAGGGATCCCGGCCGGGAGATTCCGGATGATCTGCCGCGTGAGGATCGGGAAGCGCAGCTCGAAGTTGCCGACCGCGAGGCGGCTGCCGATCAGCCGGTCGAGGGCGTCGCAGCCGGTCGTGCTGTTGGGGTCGATGGTGCCGGCGTTGATGCACTCGTTCCGGCGGTACGACCCCGACGTGTTGCCCCGGAGGATGTCGGGGATGCCGCCGAAGATGCGGAACTGGTCGGCGTCACGGCCCATGCGCCCGAGAAAGAGCAGCCGGCTCGCGAAGTTGACGGGCCCGGCGATCTTGTCGTAGCGCCGCGAGTCCACCAGCACCTCGGTGAAGCGCCAGCCGCCGACGTTCTGCGACACCGAGAGCCGGGACCGTCGCCCGGCGAACGGGGCCGTGTAGCCGAACAGCGAGTTGTCGTACACCCAGGCGAGGCTGGGCTGGAAGTAGGTGTGCGACGGCCCGCTCAGCCGCTCGATCGTGACGTCCCGGAACGGATTGAGCGGCTCCACGATCTGATAGATCCCGTCGCTGACATTGACCCCGCGCACGCCCAGCTCGACCCGCTGGAACCGGCTGAACGGGTAGATCGCCTGCGCGAACACCGAGCGGAACACGAGCCGCCGGATGTCGGTGACGAACACCGGCTCGTTGATGGACGGGTCGATGGCGTAGCCGCTCTGCTCCACGTAGAAGTACGGGTCCTGCTGCACCCCGACCTGCCAGTTGAA